>QHCD01000011.1:33791-118877 GCA_003244255.1 Pseudonocardiales bacterium
TCGACGTCCTCGCCGACGTAGCCAGCCTCGGTGAGTGCCGTGGCGTCGGCGATCGCGAACGGCACGTTCAGCATCCGGGCGAGGGTCTGCGCGAGGTGGGTCTTGCCGGATCCGGTCGGGCCGACCAGCAGGATGTTCGACTTCGCCAGCTCGACCGGGCCGTCGTCGCGCTGTGCGCCGCGGTCGCCGCCGGCACGCACCCGCTTGTAGTGGTTGTAGACGGCCACCGCGAGCGCCTTCTTGGCGTCCTCCTGGCCGATGACGTACTCGCCGAGGAACTCATAGATCTCGGCCGGCCGCGGCAGCTCGTCGAACTTCAGTTCGGTCGACTCGGAGAGCTCTTCCTCGATGATCTCGTTGCAGAGGTCGATGCACTCGTCACAGATGTACACGCCCGGCCCGGCGATCAGCTTCTTGACCTGCTTCTGCGACTTGCCGCAGAAGGAGCACTTCAGCAGGTCTCCACCGTCGCCGATGCGTGCCACCTACACCCTCTCCTTCGAAAGGCGCCATCGGCGCCGGCCCGACCGTCCTACCCGCCTTACCCGTGTCCTCCGGCTGGCGCGGCTTACTCGCTGACGGTACCCCCAAGCCCGTCCGGCGCACCCGGATTCTCGACAGCGGCGTTTCTCGGGCGACGGCGCACCGGGCGGGGCGGTGCCTAGTGGTCTGTCTGGGATATGCGGCACCGCCAGGTCATATCCCAGACAGACCACTAGTCCGGTATGCCGGGAATCGCGGACAGCTTGCGGGGGACCAGGACGTTGTCGATCAGGCCGTACTCCTTGGCCTCGGCGGCGGTGAAGATCTTGTCCCGCTCGACGTCTTCGTGGACGCGATCGGTGGTCTGCCCGGAGTGCTGGGCGATGATCCGCTCCATCAGCTCCCGCATCCGCCCGATCTCCTTGGCCTGGATGTCCAGATCGGAGATCTGCATGGGGCCTTCGGTTCCCCCGGAGGGCTGGTGGATGAGGATCCGCGAGCTGGGCGTCGCCGACCGCTTGCCCGGCGATCCGGCCGCGAGCAGGACGGCCGCCGCGGACGCCGCCTGACCGAGACAGTAGGTCTGGATGTCGGGCCGGATGTACATCATCGTGTCGTAGATCGCCATCAGGGCGGTGAACGAGCCGCCCGGTGAGTTGATGTACATGATGATGTCGCGATCGGGGTCGGTGCCCTCGAGGGTGAGCAGCTGGGCCATCACGTCGTTGGCCGAGACGTCGTCGATCTGCACGCCGAGGAAGATGATGCGTTCCTCGAAGAGCTTGTTGTACGGGTTGGATTCCTTCATGCCGTAGCTGGTGCGCTCGACGAAGGACGGCAGCGTGTAGCGGGCGGTCGGGTAGCTCATGTCGTGGTGTCCTCTACTCCGCCGGCGCGACGCCGCCGGGCACCTCGCTGGCCCGGGCGACGATGTGGTCGATGAAGCCGTAGTCGAGTGCCTCGGTCGCGGTGAACCAACGGTCGCGGTCGGCGTCGCGCTCGATCTGCTCGACGGTCTGGCCGGTGTGCTGGGCGGTGATCTCGGCCATCTCGCGCTTGGTGAGGTTCCACTGCTCGGCCTGGATCTTGATGTCCGACGCCGTCCCGAAGATGCCCGCGCTGCCCTGGTGCATCAGGATCCGCGAGTGCGGCAGGGCGTATCGCTTGCCTCGCCTGCCGGCGGAGAGCAGGAACTGTCCCATCGACGCCGCGAGCCCCATCGCCCAGGTGGCGACGTCGCAGTCGATGAGCTCCATCGTGTCGAAGATCGCCATGCCTGCCGTGACCGAGCCGCCCGGTGAGTTGATGTAGAGGTTGATGTCGCGGGTCGCGTCCTCGGCGGCCAGCAGCAGCAGCTGCGCACTGATGCGGTTGGCGATCTCGTCGTCGACCTGCGCGCCGAGGAAGATGATGCGCTCGCGCAGCAGCCGCTCGAACACCGAGTCGTGCAGCGTCATGCCGGCGCTCTGGCCGCGCATGACCGGATCGCTCGGACCGTCGCTCACCGATGGCCTGCCTTCCGAGGACGGGTGCGGCCGCGATCGGCCCCTGGATCAATCGTCACGTCGACCCTAACCTGCGCCACGGCGGTGTCAGTCCCGTTCGCGGTCGCTGTTCGCTGACGGCGTGCAGCGGTCTTGTTCCGGCTCAGGACTTCGCCGGCTCCTCGACCGACTCGATGGGCTGGGCCTGCTCGCCGACAGCCTCGGCTACGGTTTCGTCGGCGTCGGCGTCGGCGTCATCTGCCGACGGACCGAGGATGGCCGTCAGGTCGACCGGATTGCCGGCCGGGTCGGTGATCGCGATGCCCTCGAGCAGCGAGCGAACTGCCTTGTTCCGCCGCACCTCGCCCACCAGCGCGACGATGTTGCCGGAGCGCTGCAGCTGGTCGGCCAGCTGCTGCGGCGGGACGCCGAAGCGCTGCGACTCTCCCACGATGTGCTCGGTCAGGTCCGCCTCGGAGACGGCGACCTGCATGTGGTCCGCGACGGCGTCGAGCAACAGCTGCCGGCGCACTGCCTCCTCGGCGGCGGTGCGCAGCTCGGTCTCGAACTCCTCCTCGGTCTCCTCCTGCGACGCGAGGTATGCCTCGAGGTCCGCACCCGACTGCGAGAGCTGCTGGTCGATCCGGTCCCGCCGCCACTGCAACTCGTTCGCGACGACGGATTCGGGCAGCGGCACGTCGGTCGACTCGGTCAGCGCCACCATCGCCTTCTCCCGCGCCTGCACGCCCTGCTGTGCCACTCTCATCCGCGCCATCCGCGCGCGGACGTCGTCGATGAGCTCGTCGAGAGTCTCGAATTCGCTTGCCGTCTGGGCGAAATCGTCGTCCAGCTCGGGCAGCTCCTTCTCCTTGACCGACCGCACCGTAACGGTGACGTCGGCGCCCTCGCCCTCGCGCTCTCCGCGCAGTTCGGAGGTGAACGTCTTCGACTCCTCCGCGGTCATGCCGGAGAGCGCGGTGTCCAGGCCCGGCAGCAGGTCGCCCTGGCCGACCTCGTAGGACATGCCCGTGGCCTGGGCGTCGGCCAGTTCCTCGCCGTCGACGTCCGCGGAGAGGTCGATGGAGACGAAGTCGCCGTCCCGTACCGGCCGATCCACGCCCTTCAGGACGGCGTACCGATCGCGCAGGGCGCTCAACTGCTCGTCCACCTCGGCGTCGGTCACCTCGGCGGCGTCGACCTCGACGGCGATCGTGGTGAGATCCGGCAGCGTGAGGGTGGGCCGGACGTCGACCTCGGCGGTGAAAGCGAGCACGTCGCCGTCGTCGAGCTTGGTGACCTCGAAGTCGGGCTGGCCCATGACGTCGGCGCCGGTCTCGCGGACCGCCTCGCCGTAGTAGTGCGGCACGGCGTCCTGCACGACCTCGTCAAGCACGGCGCCGCGGCCGATCCGCTGGTCGATGATCCGGGCCGGCGCCTTGCCCGGCCGAAAGCCCGGGACGCGCACCTGCTGGGCGATCTTCTTGTAGGCGCGGGCGAGGCTCGGCGCCAGGTCGTCGAAGGGCACCTCGACGGCGATCCGCGCCCGGGTCGGGCTCAGTGTCTCGACGGTGCTCTTCACGCGCTGCTCTCCTCGCTGGTTGCCCGAGGCCGTCCCGCGCTCGGCCGCATCGAGTGTAGTGAGCCACCGTCTACGCGACCGCGCCGTGCCCGGCGCCCTCGCCTGACTCGAGACGGTCGTGGCGCCGTCGTCGTTCGTCGAGTGGTGAGATATGCGCCGTCTCGAACGCGGGAGGCGCCGCATACCTCACCACTCGATGAAGCTCCCAGGTAGCTACGACGCGACCGGATGTGCTTCCAGGGCTTCCGCTGCGGCGTCCAGCGCGGTGTCACGCCAGGCGTGGTAGGTCGACTCGGAGATGCCCTGCTCCTGGCACACGTCCTGAACAGATCGGCCGCCGCCGATGGCGCTGAGAACGACCTCGAGCCTGCGTCGGGCCTCCACCGAGTCCGAACGACCCAGCGCGACGGCGGGTGCGGGTGCCGGTTCCTCGCGGACCATCCGACCGCCCCGGAAGCTGCCGGCTGCGACGACCATCGCCGCCGTCACCAGGACGATGTCCTTGAGCACGTACTGGCCCTCCAGCGTCGGGGCGTGGTGCGGGCCGGAGAAGAGCCGGGCCGTCAGCAGCGCGATCGGCGAGAGGATGCCGAGCAGCTCGCCGATGAGCAGGTAGAGCGCGACCCGGAGCCCGCGACCGCTCATCAGGAGCAGGCCGATCAGGCACTCCAGGGTGGCGGTGCCGACGACGGCGAGGCGTCCGGACACCAGCCCGAAGAACAGGATGTGGGTCGTGGCCTCGACGATGTTCTGCGCCGGACTGACGCCGGGGAAGTACTTCAGCATACCGAAAGCGAAGAAGACGACGCCGACCGTCGTGCGCAGCGCCCCGATGCTGTAGCGCACCAGGAACGCGTGCACCCGGTTCTCGACGCCGATCACCAGGTCCCACAACGCAGGCATGTCTGGTGGTTCGGAGCCGACGAGATCACGGTTCCCCGCGCTGGCCAGTAGGCGGGGCCAGGATCGCGAGATACACCCGGTCGTGTCTGCTATCGGTGGGCCGCCAACCCCGAGCTGCACGATCGATCGGTCGGGGTGGCGGGATTCGAACCCACGGCCCCTCGCTCCCAAAGCGAGTGCGCTACCAAGCTGCGCTACACCCCGGTGGTGCCTTCGGAGTCTATGCGGTAGCTGGCCTAGGCTGGGTCGGCGCGGCGCCCCGCGAGGGCCGCAGCGCGCGGGCGTAGCTCAATGGCAGAGCCCCAGCCTTCCAAGCTGGCCATGCGGGTTCGATCCCCGTCGCCCGCTCCCACGCAACGGCGTGCTCACGGGTCTGCCCGGCCGCGGCCGGGCCGAGCGGCAGGCGACGAATCGGGTCAAAGAGCTGACATCCGTCCCACCAGATCGCTCAGCGCAGCCGGGTGGCATCTCCGGTTGCGAGGTCGACGAGATTGATCGAGGCGACGCACGCGCTCAACGGCAATTCGCGGCTGAGCATCCCGACGGCCGTGCCCACCTGATCCGGGGACAGTCCGTAGCCGACGGTGCAGTGCGGCACCAGCCGCCCGGGCAGGTAGTGCTCCCAGAGCTGCAGCCCGTGCTTCGCCAGACCGCAGTGCAGCGCCTCGTGCACGGCCAGCAGTTCAGCGGTCACGCGAGGCATCAGGAACACGACGCCCTCGGTGCCACCGAAGGTGCCCACCGCGCCGAAGTGCAGCACTGGCAGGGCGGGCAGGTCGGCGACGAGAGGACACAGATCGACGTCGAGCCCGTCTCCCACAGCCAGCGAGACGTGCGGGTGGTGCCGGCGATGCGACCTCGTCGCCAGCGTCGGCAAGCCGGCCGTTTCGAGCCGATCCCACGCGCGCCGGATCGCTGCGTCGGCAGCGTCGTCGAAGAAGAGCTCGATGGCAGACACGAGCGCAGGCTCCTTCCGGTCCCGCCCCGTCGACCACGTCGAGGTCGTCGGCAGAGCGTAGCCAGCGCGCCGGGCGACCACCATGGGCGTCGCATCACGGCACGCACATTCCGTCCAGCTACCCTGACGATCATGCGTAACGGGTGGGGTGGCGCCGGCGCGCCAGGGCGGCTTGGACAGGTCACAGGCGTTGCTGCGCTGGTCACGGTGCTGGGTCTGCTGGCGGGGTGTACGCAGACGAGCAACACGCAAGCAGGGCCGACAGGCAGCACCGGACCCACGACTGCCACCGGCACGACCCGGAGCCCGAGCACCCACCCGACCACGCGGTCGACGACGCCCAGCCAGCCGCCCGCGAGGGTGCACATCGCCGCACCGGAGGAGGGCAGCCCGGCGAACCCGATCACGGTCACCGCGACGTCGGGGGCGTTGAAGTCCGTCGACGTCGCCATACCCGGCGGCGGCAGCCTGCAGGGCACCTTCGGATCCGGCCACCGCGCCTGGTCCAGTACGGGGCAGCTCGACTTCGGCAGGTCTTACGCCGTCACCGCGACGGCGGCCAACGCCGCCGGTGCGGTCTCGACCACGAAGGGTTCGGTCTCGACCGTGACGCCGGGCACCCTGGTGTTCCCGCAGCTCACGCCGGCCGCCGGCCTCTCCGACATCGGCGTCGGGCAGCCGCTGCGGGTGGACTTCGTCCAGTCCCCGGATGACACCCAGGCCATCGCGCCGACGGACAGGGCCGCGATCCAGCGCAAGCTCGCCGTCACCGTGAATCCTCCGCAACCCGGCGCCTGGTACTGGATCAGCTCAAACATCGTCGACTACCGGCCCAAGGCCTACTGGCAGCCGGGCACGACGATCAAGCTCACCGCCGGCATCTACGGCGCGTCGTTCGGTCACGGCGCGTTCGGCAAACTCACCCGCACGGCCACCTACACGGTGCACGCCACGATGATCGCCGTCGCCGACGGTCACGCCGAGAACATGAAGATCTACGACAGCGCCGATCTCACCAACCCGATCAAGACCATGAACATCTCGCTGGGCAGCACCGCCAACGGCACGCCCACCCACTCGGGCATCCACGTCGTCGTCACGGTCGAGAAGCACAACCCCTACATCATGAATTCCTGCACCTACGGGCTCTGCCCGCCGGACCCCGGTGCCTACATCGCGAAGGAATACAACGCGGTACGGATCTCCGACGACGGCGAGTTCGTGCACACAAACCTCAACAGCATCGGTTCGCAGGGCAGCTCCAACGTCTCGCACGGCTGTGTCAATCTGAACTCCGCCGACGGCAAGTGGTTCTACGAGCATTTCAAGCCGGGCGACGTCGTCATCGTGAACAACTCGGGCGGCCCCAAGCTGCCGCTCGGCGACCTGTGGGGCGACTGGAGCCTGCCCTGGTCGGTGTGGTCGGCGGGCAACGCCACCGGCTGACCCGTCGCGACATCGATGTCTGACGAGGCGCCGTCGGCCGCGCTGCCGCCGCTTCGACGCAACCGGGACTTCAACCTGCTGTGGGTCGGACAGGTGTGCTCCGAACTCGGCACGGCGACGGCGACGCTCGCGGTTCCACTGCTCGTGCTCGCCCTGACCGGCTCCGCCGTGCAGGCCGGAGCGGTGCGGACGGCGAGCGCGATCGTGGGGTTTGCCCTGCGGCTGCCCGCGGGCGCGCTGGTGGATCGCTGGAACCGCAGGGTGGTGATGATCACCGTCGACGTCGTGCGGTTCGCCGGCTGGGCACTGCTCGCGGCCCTCGTGCTGGGCCATCGCGTGAACCTGCCCGTGATCGTCGTCATCGTCTGCGTCAACGCCGCCGCCGACGTGCTCTTCGACCCCGCGGAGTCGGCCGCCATCGCGCAGATCGTGCCGGTGCGGCAGCGATCGCTCGCGTTCGCGCGCAACGAGGCGCGGGCCTACGGCACCGGACTCGCCGGGCCGCCGCTCGGCGGTCTGCTCTACGGGCTGGCGCGAGCGTTCCCGTTCGTCGCGAACGCCGTCAGCTATGCGATCTCGGTCGTCACCGTGTGGACGATCCGGACGACGCTTCGTGCCCCACAGTCGGACCGGCCGCCCCAGCACCTGCTGCACGACATGCGCGACGGTGTGCGGCACGTCCTCGGCGACCCGTTCCTGCGCGCGGTGCTGATCGTCGCCGCGCCGGTGAACTTCGCGACCAACGGCTCGTTCTTCGTGGCGATCACCGTGTTGCGCCTCTCCGATCACTCCGCCGCCGAGGTCGGCATCGCCTCGGGTGTGCTGTCGATCGGAGGGTTCGCCGGCGCGATCGCTGCCGGCCGGATCCAACGATGGCAGCCGTCGGTGCGCTCGTTAGCGCTGCTCGTGATGTCTGCGTTCGTCGTCGGCCTACTTGCCGCGACCGGTGTGACGACGCACCTGATTGTCGTCATTCCGCTGGCGCTGCCGCTCATCCTCTCCCCCGCCGTGAACGCCGCGCTGTTCGGACGACTCTCGACGCGCACGCCGGATCACCTGCAGGGCAGGGTGTCCAGCGTCGTAGTGATGTTCGCGATGGCCGCCGCCGCACTCGCACCCATCATCTGCGGCGCGCTCGTCGAAGTCGTCGATGGCGCCGCAGCGATGGGGTTATGCGCAGCCGTCGCGGCCGGAGCGACCGTGGCCGCCATGCTCAGCCGCGGTCTACGCACCGAAGCAGACTGACAACCACCCGCGAAATCCAGATTTCGGCGAGAGTTGCCGGGCGGCTACCGCTGCCAGAGCGTCGCCGTCGGCGTCGACTGCGTCAGCGTCACCCTCCCCGTCCAGGTGATGTACGGCTGCACCGGCACGTAGTTCTTGTCCAGCAGGTAGGCCCGCCGGATGTTTGTCACCGTGACGATCGAGCCCGGGTCGGCCCGGTCCGACGTCGAGAAGCGGATGGCGACGATCGCCTTGATGTCGCTCGTCGTCGTGCCCGCCGGCAATTCGACGTCGGTGGCGTCCTCGCCGTCGCGCTGCAGTGACCAGTTCGGCACGTTGTGGTCCGAGCGGTACAGCGTCGGGTCGCCCCTGAGCTTCACGCCTATCGATGTGCCGACCCACGGCGTCACGTCGTTCGCGCTGTTGGTCGTCTTGCCGATGACGATGTAGAGATAGTCGCGGGCGTCACTGAGCTCGGCGGTCGCGGGATCCGCCTTGGCCTCGGTGTGGTGCTCGCGGATCATCTCCTTGCCCATGACGGCGTAGGTCCACGGGTTCATCTCCATGATCTGCTCCCGCGCCTGGGTGACGGGGTTCATGCTCGGCAGCGTCGAGAGAAAGAACCGCATCTTCGCATCGGAGAGCTGGTCGCAGACGTTGTTGTTGTCGGTGCAGGTCTGCAGCACCGGGTGGTCCGCTTCGTGTGCACCGTTGAACGTCGACGTGACGTGTGACGGCGCCTGGAACGTCTCGGTACCCGGGACCGTGTTGCCCGCGGCGTCGACCTGCACGCGGTAGATCCACTCGATGTCGGTCATCCGACCCCAGCGCGCCTGCTCCGCCGGCGGCTCGGTGTCGGTGCCGCCGTCCTCGTTGCTCCACACGATCTGGTACTCGAGGTCGGTGTTGCCGTTGACATCGGGCGTCGAGTAGTGCCAGGCCACCAGCGGCGCGTCGGTCCACGCGTTCTGCAGGTCGCCGCCGTAGCTCGCGAGCGACCGGCCCCACAGGATCGGCGAGTGCTCCAGCGCAACGAAGTTCGGGTTCGTCGCCGTCACCGTGGGCAGCGAGATCGCGGCGAGATCGACCTGCTGCGCCCGCGGCGCCGACCGGTCGCTGGCGAACGACAGAGTCAGCGTGTGCGGGCCGGCGGCGAGTGTGCCGAGCTGGAACTGCCGCTGCACCGGGGAATTGCCGGGCACCAGGATGTCGGTCTGGTAGCTGCCGTCGACGTACGCCGAGGCGATGGCGGCCTCGTCGTTCACCCGACCCCAGTCCACGGCGGGCGCCCAGGCCGTGAGGTTCAGCAACCCTTCGCCACCCACGCTGGTGAAAGTCTTCGTGTACGAGGTGCCGCCTCGGTGCAGCACGACGTCGGGCTTGAGCTTGGCGGGCTGCGGAGAGCCGGAGTGAGCGCCGGCCGACGGGACCGAGGCCGCCGCGGCAGGGATCGCCGCGGCCAGCAGCGCGATCACGGCCGTGCCGATGCGGATCGAGCGACGGCGGAACAGTTCGGACAGTTGATTGGGGGCACGTCTGTGCATGCGAGATCACCACTCCCGAAGGCCGCACGCCGGTGGGCCTCGTGCCGTAACCGTGGGGCGGCATTCGGCGGTAATTGTCTAGACATAGCGTCAACGCGTCAACAGCCAGGCAGTGGACTGCCCATGGCCGGTCGCTGAAGTCTCGGCGCCGGCGCGGGCCGCGCCGCGCAACGCGACAGCGACGCCGGATCCCTTGCGCAGGGCCGACTTGTGAGTCCCCCGGCCATAGTTGATCATGCACTTCTGGGACGCGACACGCCGTTCTGCCGTCCCGGAACCGCATGATCAACACGGCAGCGGGCGCGATCTGCCGGGTCAGCCGTCTTCGGTCAGCCGTCTTCGGTCAGCCGCCGCGGCGCCTTCCGCCGCCAGGCGTCCGTGATCAGCTCGGCGAGCAGCGCCTCGTCGACCGCTGTCAGGTCCACCTGCACGGCCGCGAGCCGCTTGCCCCAGTAGCGCTCCGCGCAGCAGTCTGGATTCTCGGCCACGGCGACCCGGATGTCCTCCGGCGCGATCATGACGTTGAGGTGCTGCGGATCCGGCTCGGTCGCGAAGATTTTCTGGTGCACCCGGTACGACGGGAACCCGTGGTGGTCTCGCTCGACCGTTTCCGGCAGGCCGAGCGCGATCGCTCGGGCGCGAGCCGCGTCAGGCATCGGGTCCTCCCTCCTGGCCCGGGATCGGCACCACCGGGATCGGCGCCGCCGGGGTTCGGGGTCAGGCGCGCTGCTCGTCGTCGATCTCGTGCACTGCCGCCTCTTCGGCGCTGGCCGCGCCGCCGTCAATGCCGGCGTCGTGGGCGATGAGACCGGATCGATCCGGATCGTCGAGATCGAAATCCTGCGAGAGCCGGCCGGCGCGATCCTCCTCGGTCGTACCGAGGTCGGCGCCGTCGGCGTCGATGTCCGGCTCCTCCTCGGCCAGCTCATCCTCGAGTCGGTGTCCGCTCGCCGCCTCCTCCCCGGTCGTGCGGCCCTCCAGCAGCGACGACGGCCGGTCCGGCGGGACGTAGCCGGCGTCGAGCGGATCGGTGCCGATGTCGCCCTCCAGCGTCTCCGCGGGGTCCAGCTGCACGGCGTCGCCGAGTTCGGATGACTGCGGCTGATCTTCGCGCTTCCCGGCCATGGCCGTCCCCCTGCCACCTCGTGCGAGCTACTGCGGGCCAGCGTACGTCGATGACCGGTGCAGCGCGGGTGCGGTTCAGTCGCCCGTCACACCGTCGACGATCTCCCGGATCGCATCCATGTGCCCGAGGTGGCGAGCGGTCTCCTCGACCATGTGCATGATCACCCAGCGCAGCGACACCTGATCCGCACCGGCCGAGGGCTCGTGCGCGCGGGCCGAGAGCTCGAGGCCGCCCGCGACGGCTCGCGCGCCCGCGCAGGCGGCGTCGTACTGCCCGAGCAGCGTGTCCAGCGGCACGCCCTCGACCCGGAAGTCGGCGTCGGGATCCTCGGCATCGCCGCCCTCGTCCGGGCCGAGGCAGGAGCAGTCACCCATGTTGTGCTCGAACCACCAGTGCTCGGTCCAGCGCAGGTGGTTGACGATCCCGGCGATGCTCATCAGCGGCGACTGGGGCAGCGGCGCCTGGTAGGCGCCCTCGTCGGACAACCCCTCGCACTTGCGATGCACGCAGATGCGCATCCAGTCCAGCCAGGCGCCGAGCATCGTTCGTTCGTCGGCATCGGAAGGAATCGGTCGCCACCCCACGCGGCGATCCTGCAGCGCCCGGCCGACGTCGTCAACGCCGTTAGTGCTCAGTCGCGCGCCAACAGGACGATGGCCACGGCGGTGCCGACGACGACGATCACGGCGCGGAGCACCAGGGGCGAGATGCGCCGGCCGTAACGTGCGCCCAGCTGCGCGCCGATGATCGACCCACCGGCGATGAGCAGCGCGGCGCCCCAAGCGACGTGCGAGACGCAGATGAACAGGATCGCCGCCACGGTGTTCGCGACCCCGGCCAGCACGTTCTTCAATGCGTTCAGCCGCTGCAACGAATCGTCGATTACGATGCCCAGCAGGGCGATCAGGATGACGCCCTGGGCCGCGCCGAAGTAGCCGCCGTAGACACCGGTGAGGAATACGCCGATCAGGCCTGCGCCGCGCAGCCGGCCCGGCTGCACGTCGGCAAGCCGCCGGACCAGCCACGGCTGGACGACCACCATCGCGCACGCGAGCAGGATGAGCCCGGGGACAAGCGTCGCGAAGACCGTGCCGGGCAGGTTGAGCAGCAGGATGCCCCCGACGATCGCCCCGGCCGCCGAGCAGGCGCCGTAGACAACGCATCGACGACGCTGGCCACCGAGCTCGCGCCGGTAACCCAGCGCGCCGCTGATCGATCCCGGACCGAGGCCGACGGTGTTCGAGACGTTGGCGACCACGGACGGATAACCGAATGCGAGCAGGGTCGGGAAGGTGATCAGCGACCCGGATCCGACGATGGCGTTGATGCCGCCGGCCGCGAACCCGGCAGCGGCGATGCCCAGGATCTCGAGCGGGGACAGCGCACACCTCCGTCGAGAAAGGGCGGTGCAACCAGCCTACTGACGCTTGATCTCAGCCGTCGCGCCACAGCAGGACGACCGAGCGGTCGTCGTCGGTGCGCTCGGGCACGGCGTTGATCAACCGCTCGGCGGCGCCGTCGAAGCCCAGCCGCACGACGAGGTCGTCGGCGAAACCGAGCAGCCGGTCGACACTGACGTCGACGTCGCGACTGGCCGCCTCCATCACGCCGTCGGTGTAGAGGATCAACCCGTCACCGGACTCGAGCCGGCCGCGGTGGGCGGAGAACTCGGCATCGGTCGCGACACCGAGCAGCGGGCCGCGCGCGGTCGCGACCTCCCACCGGCCGCGCTGTCCGTCCAGTATCACCGCCGGCAGGTGTCCCGCCGACCAGATCGCGAAGTCGCCGGTGGAGAGGGTCATGCGCAGGTAGACCGCCGTCGCGAAGCCGTTCTCCCAGCCCTGCCGGCACAGGTACCGGTTTGCCTCGGACAGGAACAGCTCGTCGGTCGGGCCGCCGACCAGTGCGCCGAGCGCGCCCGCGAACAGCAGGGCACGCGCACCCGCATCGGCGCCCCGCCCGGACACGTCGACCAGTACGACGTCGATGAGGTCGACGTCGTCCGCGACGCCTCTGCGGGTGACGAGGAAGTCGCCGGCGAAGACGGCATCGTTGGCCGGTCGGAGCTCGGCGTCGGCGTGCCAACCGTCGGGCAGCTCGGGGATGACGCCGTGTGCAAGCAGTTGCGCGCGCAGGTCGAGCAGCATCGTCTCGGCCCGCTGCGGACCGAGACCGAGCCGGCCACGGCGCCGGACGACGAACACCGCCCACGAGGCGACGATGAGCCACAGTCCGATCTGCGCGCCGTTGACGCCGATGTCGTGCCGCAAGACCGCCAGCGCGATCGCTGCGAGGACCGCCGTCCCCACCGCCACCACGACGAACTCGGCGGTACTGCCGAGCACGATGCCGGCGATCACCAGGACCACGGTCAGCGCCGTCACCGGCGCGGACTGGTGCGGCCACCGGAACGACGGCAGCACGAGCGCGACGGCGATCGCGAGCAGCGTCGCGCCGTGCCCGGCCGGGCCGAGGCGGCGCCAGCCCGCCGCAATGACGCGGGTCGGGTTCACGAGCCTC
This sequence comes from Pseudonocardiales bacterium, assembly GCA_003244255.1. GTDB lineage: Bacteria > Actinomycetota > Actinomycetes > Mycobacteriales > QHCD01 > QHCD01. The sequence continues at coordinate 47,059 of QHCD01000011.1, forward strand.
CTCCCCCCGGCTATCCAGGCTCGCCGGCGCAGGCGAACCATAGCCGCGCGCCCCTCGGCCGTCACGGCGTGTGACGGTTCGGCAATCCGCTCGCGCCCGGCGACGCGGACGGGTAGACAGCTCGGGTGACCAGCATCGACACGACCGTCCTACCGGGCCAGCCGCAGCTCACGATGCGCCCGGTCTCCGCCGAGGAGTTCCCCGCTTTCATCCGCGTCGTCGTCGAGCTGTTCGGCGAGGACGTCAACGACGACGACACCGCATCCGACCGCACCGTCTTCGAGCCCGAACGCAGCCTCGCGGTCTTCGACGGCGACGACATCGTCGGCACGACGGCGATCTTCAGCCGGCGGCTGCGCGTTCCCGGCGGCGACGTCCCGGTGGCCGGCGTGACCATGGTCGGGGTCGTGTCGACGCATCGGCGGCGCGGTGTCGCGACGGCGATGATGCGCCGCCAGCTGTCCGACGTGCACGACGCGGGCGAGCCAGTCGCCGCGCTGTGGGCATCCGAGGCGGCCATCTACCCGCACTTCGGCTACGGCATGGGGACCCGCCAGGCACTGCTCCGCGTCACCAGTGCCGACGCGCGTTACCGCCCGGGCGTCGACACCGGCGCTGGCCAGTTCCAGCAGGTTCGGCTGGAGGCCGCGAAGCCGGCGCTCGCCGAGATCTACGCGGCTGCTCGCGTACACACCGCTGGCTGGCTCGATCGGCCGCCGGTGTGGTGGAACTACGAGCTGGCAGATTCCGAGCACCGCCGGCACGGCGCGACCCGGCTGCGCATCGTCGTCCACGAGGACGAAGCCGGCGCACGCGACGGCTACGCCGTCTACCGGGTGAAGGCGGACTGGTCATCCGAGGGCATCAAGTCCGAGGTCCAGGTCCGCGACCTCGCGGCCACCGGCCCGGCCGCATACGCCGCCATCTGGCGCTACCTGCTCGACCTCGACCTGACCGCAACGGTCGCGAAGCGGCTGGCCGCCGCCGACGAGCCGCTGCAGCACCTGGTGGCGGATTCGCGTTCGGTGCGGTTGACCCTCGGCGACGGGCTGTGGGTGCGAGTGGTCGACGTCGCCGCAGCCCTAAGCGCCCGGCGCTACTCGGCTCCGATCGACGTCGTCGTCGACACCTCCGACGACTTCTGCCCCTGGAACGCCGGACGGTACCGGCTGTCCGGCGACGACACGGGCGCCGCCTGCGCCCGCACCGACGACCCGGCCGACCTGACGCTGACGTCGACCGAACTCGGAGCCGCCTACCTCGGCGGGGTGTCCCTCGCCGAGCTGGCCGCGGCCGGGCGGGTACGCGAGCACACGCTCGGATCGCTGGCGCGTGCCTCGACCGCGTTCTCGACCGGCCGCGCGCCCTGGTGCCCGGAGGTCTTCTGACCCGCCGCGACCGCCGATGCGCGACCATGGCTGGCATGGCTGACATCGGAGCCGAGGGGAGCGATCGTCGGCGGGTGCGCCGGCGGTCGACCAGCCGGCCCGGCAATAAGCCGGTCGCCGACAAGGCGGTCCCCGCTAAGCCGGTCGCCGACGCGGCCGGGGCGCCAGGCGCTGTCCCCCCATCCACGGATGCAAGGCCGGTGCGGCCCCGACCGCCGGCGGGACCACGGGCCGATCCGGGATCTGTCGGCCACCGCGGTGCCGGGCGAGCCGAGCGCGGGCTGCGCGCGATCGTCGGTGCCGGCCCGTCGCAGCTGGGCGTGTCCGCGGCGATGCGGGCGCGCGACGTCGCCCGCCCGACCGAGGAGGAGCTAGCCGCCGCCGAGGCCGACCCGCACATCGTGCGGCGGCACTATGTTCCCCCGCCGCCGCACTCATCCTGACCGGCCGGCAGACCCCGGTACCGCGCGGGCGCGCTCGTAGTCGGCGATCTGGGCGATGCGCCGCCGATGCCGGTCACCCGTGCTGAACGGCGTCGCAACGAACAGGGTCACCAGCGCGGTGGCGATGTCCACGGGGTGCATCCGCGCGCCGATCGCGACGACGTTGGCATCGTTGTGCTCGCGCCCAAGCCGAGCGGTGTCCTCGTTCCACGCGAGCGCGGCGCGGACGCCGTCGACCTTGTTCGCCGAGATGGCCTCGCCGTTGCCCGATCCCCCGATGACGACTCCCAGGGTGCCGGTATCGGCCACCACCCGGGTGCCGACGTCGATGCAGAACCCGGGGTAGTCGTCGTCGGGCTGATAGGTCGTCGCACCGCAGTCGATCACCTGGTGGCCCTGCGCCCGGAGTTCGTCGAGGAGGTGCGCCTTCAGCTCGAAGCCGGCATGGTCGGAGCCGAGATAGACCCGCATCAGCGCAGTGTCGCAGACCGGCGCGCGAGGTAAGCAGGTGTCGGCCCGCCCGTCGATGCCCGCGGACGGCCGGGCGGCGCCGGTACGTTCGCGGTATGGCCGAGGTGTGGCGCCGGATCGCCGACGGCGTGCATGTGCGACGACACGCCTCGCTCGATCTCAACGTCGGCTTGGTGCTCGGGCGCGATCGCTGCCTCGTCATCGACACCCGGTGCACGGCCGAGCAGGCGCGGGAGTTGACCGCGGCGGTCCGTACCGTGACTCCGTTGCCGTGGACCGTCGTCAACACCCACGCCCACTACGACCACTGCTTCGGCAACCACACGTTCCGGCCGGCCCCAATCTGGGGTCACCGGCGGTGCGCGAAAGACCTGAGCGAGATGGGTGCGGTGCAGCGTGACGGCACGGCACGCATGATCGCCGCAACGGGCGACGCAGCGTTCGCCGCGGCACTCGCAGCGACCGTGATCGATCCGCCGGACCACCTCGTCGACGGCGAGGCCACGCTCGACCTCGGCGGCCGCACGGTGAACTTGCGGTTCCTCGGCCGGGGTCATACCGATCACGACCTGGTCGTGGAGGTACCCGACTCCGACCTGGTCTTTGCCGGCGACCTGGTCGAGGAGGGCGGCGCGCCGAGCTTCGACGATGCGTACCCGCTGGACTGGCCGGCGACGGCACGCCGGCTCGAGTCACTCGCGCGCGGGCCCGTCGTGCCCGGGCATGGCGCTGTCGTCGACCGCGCATTCGTCGCGGCGCAGGCGACGGAGTTCGAGCGGCTCGCGGTCGTGGCCCGGGCCGCTCACATGACCGGCACCGCGATCGACGCCGCCGCCCGCGGTACGCCGCCGTTCGGGCCGGACATCGCGAGCATCGCGCTGCGGCGCGCCGGATGGCAGCTCGACGGCGAACCGTCGCCTGCGGCCAGCTGACGACACGTCACCCGTCGGCCGGTAGCCGGAGCCCCTGCCGCGGCGGACCATCGGGATCACTACCGGTGTACTCCGCACCCCCCGGCAACCCAGGTAGCCGGAGCCCCGGCCGCGGCGGACCATCCGGATTACTCCCGGTGTACTCCGCGTGCCTGTCCCACCGGGCACACTCGCGATGCACCGCCGCAGCCAGATCGACCGGATCGTCGTCCACCGTCGACGACGCCGGCAGCAGCCGCGCCACCGCCCGCGCGACGCGGGCCGATTCACCGGTCGGGACGGCTCCGTTCGGGCCGGCCGCGAGCAGCAGCTGCCCGTAGCCCGCCAGAACCCGTGCCGCCCGCAGGGTGCGCCGACAGTCCTGTCGGATCCACCCGGCCAGCGCGCCGACCCGCTCAGCCGCGCCCGATCCGGCGTCGCTGCGCCACGCCGCCCCGGTCGCACCGGCGAGACCGTCGAGACGGCTCGCCTCGGCGTCCAGCGCCTCGGCGATCCCCGCCAGCCGCCGGGCGGAGAGCAGAACGGCGTCGGCGTCGGTCACGGTGTCTACCGCCCTGCCGGGTCGGCCTGCTCCGCCGACACCACGATCGACCGGTCCGCCTGTGCGTACTCGGCCGCCGCCGAGGCGTAGGCCGCGCCCAGCCGGTGGGCGTGTTCGCTCACGTGCGCAATCCGCAGCCGCAGCGCGAGCGCGGCAGCACCGCAGGCGGCACCGAGGATCGGGTCGCCCTGGGCCGCCCGTTGCAACGTGGCGTCGGCTGCCGATGCCAATGCCCGCAGCGTGGACGCCGTGTACCGCAGCCGGGCCCCGAGCGGTCCGACGTCGGAGGGGACGACGTCGATCGTCGTCGGTGTGTGCATCGGGCTCACCCCGCTCCATCGCAGCTGCTGGTGTACATCCAAGCGCACCGCGGCGACCGACCGGTGGCGCTGTCCACAGGGCATCGGATCCGGCCCGGCCCTGTCCGGCTCCGCGCCCATCCGCCCGTTGATCATGCACATCCGGGACGGAAAACCGGCGTGTCGCGTCCCGAAAGCGCATGATCAACAACGCCGCGCGGGGTTTGGCCGCCGCGCGACCCATCGGGCGGGCGGTGCAGCCCTCAGAGCTTGCGGACGATGTATTCGACGTCGAGGAACGACGGATTCGACCAGGTCTCGCGGTGACAGATCTCTCCGCCGGCAGCGGTCACCAGCTCCTCGATGACGGCGATCGGCGTCGTGTGCATCTCCATGACCGCCTCGCCCAGGCGATCGCCTTGGCCCGCCGCGTCGCGAGGCGGCGAAGCCGCGACGCGCTCGCGGCTTCGGCCGGCCGGGGTCACCCGCACGGTGCACGAATCCACCCGGTTGCCGCGGTCGACGAACCATCCGACACCCTCGCGCACCAGGTCGACGACGAGTTCGTACCGGCCGGGCTCGAGCGGAGCGGAGCAGGACAGCTGCAGCGTCGCCGACTGGCCCGGCGGCAGCGGCGCCAAGAGCGCGGCCCGGCCGTCGTCGAACTGCACGACTTCGCCGGCAAGATCCAACCAGTGGTTACCCACCCTGATCGGCGTTTCGACGAAATCCGCCGGCCAGATCGCCTTGCTCGTATTGGTCACCCGCACGGGCAGGTCGAACGCCGTCCCGGCCGCCACCTTGCGCAACCGGGCGCCGATCCGCACTCTGCCCTTCAGGGCGGTATCGGGGAGCTCTTCGACGTACACCCGCCGTTCGTAGGGCAGTTGGAACAGCAACCCGCCACCGGGCCGCAGGACGCGCAGGAACTCGCGCACGTAGTTGTGACCGATCTGCGGATCCATATGCTGCAGCACGATCCATGCGAGCACGAAGTCAAAGCTCGCGTCGTCGAACTGCGATAGGTCGTCGGCATCGTTGACCAGGAACCGGATACGGTCGGGTTCGGTGTTGTATTCGCCGGCCCGCGAGATCATGGTCGGTGCGATGTCGACACCGACGACCTCGGCAAAGTGCGCGCCCAGGCCCTGGGTGAGCCGGCCGACGCCGCATCCGAAGTCCAGTGCCCGACCGCGGGCCGGATCCCAGGAGTCTCCCAGTGCTGCCTGCGCCTGGGCGACGAACCTGTCGACATCGCTGCGACCAGTACGGAAGAACGCGGCTATGTCCCAGCGATTCCCGGTCTTGTCGGTCTCGGTCAGAATCGCCCAGAGCGGATCGACCTGAGCGAAAGTCTCCCAGCTGTTGCGCAACTGGTCGAAGCCCATGAGCATCCTCCCGAGGCACGGCATCCTGCCCGTGCCCGGATGGTAGCTGTCGACGGCGGACCAGTCGGGATCAGCTGAAGTCGGGCCGCTCGGTGCGGGTCCGCTTGAGCTCCCAGAAATGCGGATACGCCGCGAGCGCCCGAGCCGCGTCCCACACGGCGCCGGCTTCCGTACCCCGCGGGATCTTCGACAGGACCGGGCCGAAGAACGCGACGCCGTTGACGTGGATCACCGGCGTACCGACCTCCATGCCGACCGGATCCATCCCGGCGTGGTGCGATTCGCGCAACGCCTCGTCGTAGTCGGTCGAGTCGGCCGCATCCGCCAGCTCGGCCGGGAGCCCGGCTTCGGCCAGCGCAGCCAGGACGACGTCGCGATCGCTGTCCCGCTCCTCGTTGTGTGTCCGGGTACCCAACGCGGTGTAGAGCGGCCGCAAGGCCCCATTACCGAACTTCTGCTCGGCGGCGATGCAGACCCGCACCGCACCCCACCACCGGTCCAGCCCCTCCCGGTAGTCCTCGGGCAGATCGTCTCGACCCTCGTTCAGCACCGACAGCGACATCACGTGAAAGGACACGTCGACGTCTCGCTGCTTCTCGACCTCGAGCATCCATCGCGACGTGATCCACGCCCAAGGACAGGCCGGGTCAAACCAGAAATCCACACTGGTGCGTTCGGTCACTCGCTTCTCCCATCGGGGCGGCGATCGGGTCGTCTCTGCCCAAGCGTTGCCGGCTCGCGACCATTCCCGACGGGTCACGCACGGTGCCGTGCGAGACTGCCACGACCGACCCGTTCGCCGAAGGAGTACCACGCCGTGGCAGTCCCGAACCTCACCCGCACCGACGCCACAGCGCGGGCCGCCCTGATCGACACGACGTCCTACGACGTCGTCCTCGACCTCACCACCGGCGACGGTCAACCAAGCGAACGCACGTTCAAGTCACACACCACGGTCAGGTTCAGCGCACGCCAGCCCGGCGCCGGCACCTTCATCGACCTGATCGCCGAGCGGATCAACGCGGCCACCCTGAACGGCAGCCCGCTCGACGTTTCGTCCTACTCACCCGAGCGCGGGATCGAGCTGCCGAGTCTTGACGCGGACAACGCCCTCGTCGTCGACGCCGAATGCTTGTACACGAATACCGGAGAGGGGCTGCATCGCTTCGTCGATCCGGTCGACGGCGAGGTCTATCTGTACACCCAGTTCGAGACCGCCGACGCGAAACGCATGTACACCTGCTTCGACCAGCCCGATCTCAAGGCGACGTTCGAGCTCACCGTGACGGCCCCCGCCCACTGGCAGCTGGTTTCATGCGGGGCGTCGGCGGCCACGAAGCGCGGGCCGCACGGCGCGCAGGTCGTGCACTTCGCAACCACCAAGCCGCTCTCGACTTACGTGACCGCGCTCGTCGCCGGCCCGTACCACCGCGCCACCGACCGTCACGGCGACATCGGCCTCGGCATCTACTGCCGCGCCTCACTCGCCGAGCACCTCGACGCCGACGAGCTGTTCGCGGTGACAAAGGCCGGATTCGACTTCTACCAAAGGGTTTTCGACTATCCTTATCCGTTCGGGAAGTACGACCAGTGCTTCGTTCCCGAGTTCAACGCTGGCGCGATGGAGAACGCGGGCTGCGTCACGATCTTCGAGGACTACGTGTTCCGGTCGAAGGTCACCGACGCCGCGTACGAGCACCGAGCCGAGACGATCCTGCACGAGATGGCGCACATGTGGTTCGGCGACCTGGTCACGATGCGATGGTGGGACGACCTGTGGCTGAATGAGTCTTTCGCGACCTACGCCTCGATGATCTGTCAGGTCGACGCCACCCGGTGGCGGGACGCGTGGACCACGTTCGCCAACTCCGAGAAGACGTGGGCCTACCGCCAGGACCAGATGCCCTCGACGCATCCGATCGTCGCCGACATCCCCGACGTGCAGGCGGTCGAGGTCAACTTCGACGGCATCACCTACGCCAAGGGCGCCAGCGTGCTCAAACAGCTGGTCGCCTACGTCGGCGCAGAGCCCTTCACCGACGCGATCCGCGGCTACTTCGTCGACCACGAGTACGGCAACACCACCCTTGCCGACCTGCTCGGCGCCCTGGAGAAGGCCTCCGGCCGTGACCTCGCCGACTGGTCGGCGCAGTGGCTCGAAACGGCCGGCATCAACACGATGCGAGCCCAGTTCGAAACCGACGCGTCCGGCCGGTTTGCATCCTTCGCGATCACCCAGGACGCGGTAGGCGAGCACAACGCACTCCGCGACCATCGGCTCGCGATCGGCCTCTACGCCGGCGATCCGCTGACTCGCGTGCGGCGCGTCGAGCTCGACGTCTGCGGCGAGCGCACCGAGGTGCCGGAGCTGGTCGGTGCGCAGGCGCCCGATCTGGTGCTGCTCAACGACGACGACCTGACCTACTGCAAGCTGCGACTGGATCCCCGCTCGCTCGCGACCGTGACAGAACGGTTCGACCGGCTCCGTGATCCACTGCCGCGCGCGCTGGTATGGGCCGCGGCCTGGGACATGACTCGCGACGCGGAGATGCGGGCGCGTGACTTCCTGCAGCTCGTCCTCTCCGGCGCCGACTCCGAGAAGACGATCACTGTGCTGCAGTCCCAGCAGCTGCGGGCCCGTTCGGCCATCGGCGCCTACGCCGACCCGGCATGGGCACCGCGGGGTTGGTCGCAACTGGCCGACCACGCGGCCGAGGCAGTTCGCAGCGCGCCAGCGGGCAGCGATCATCAGCTGTCGTGGGCGCGCATGCTCGCCGCTGCCGCTCGCAGCGCGCACCAGCTGGCGGCGGTGCGTGGCCTGCTCGACGACTCGCTGGCCGTGGACGGCCTGGAAGTCGACACCGACCTGCGGTGGTCGCTGCTGTTCGGCCTGGTGGCAGCCGGTGTGGCCGACGACGCCGAGATCGCGGCCGAGGAGGCGCGCGACCAGACCGCGGCGGGCATGCGGCACGCCGCGACCGCCCGGGCGCTGCGCCCGACCACCACTTCGAAGGCCGAGGCCTGGCGGCTCGCGACCGAGGACGACACGCTGCCGAACGCGACCGCCGAGGCGGTCATCGCCGGCTTCTCGCACCCCGCGCAGATCGAGCTGCTGCGGCCTTACGTCGAGCGCTACTTCGCCGTCATCGATGACGTGTGGCAGCGGCGTACCAGCGAGGTGGCGCAGAGCGTCGTCGTCGGGCTGTTCCCGTCGGTGGTCGAGCAATCAACGGTCGATGCCGCCGATGCCTGGCTGGCCGACGAGTCGCGTCCGCCCGCGCTGCGTCGACTGGTCCTGGAAGGCCGCGACAGCACGGTCCGAGCGTTGCGGGCACGAGCCTTCGATGCCGGTACCGGTGCCCGGGACTGAACTCCAGCTGGCTCAGCTGCTGTGACCGGCCTGGTCGGAGAGCATCCGCAGCCCGGCGACGATGCCGCCGGTGAGGTCGCCGCCGCCGAACGCCGCCGTCATCGACAGGGCGGCGAGCGAGCACGAGCGGTCGGGCACCCGAAGCGCTGACTCGGCGCCGGTCACGATCTCGACCACGCGTTGACCGGGAGATACCGCGAGCACGACGGCCTGCGGCGCGAGTTCGCCGAGCTCGGCGTGCAGCCGCTCGGCATGCCCGCGGGTGGGCACGTCGAGGGCACCGACGTATAGGGAGAAATACAACCCGGTCTCCGCGCTCGACATCGACAGCGCCTCGTCGATCCGCGCGAGCTGCTTCGGGCGGAACGGCGAGGGCGGCCTCGGGTGCGCGTACCGTTCGCTGACGAGCACCCGGTCGGCGTCACCACTCACCGCGCGCCCCGCCCTTCGCGGTCGCGATCGCAGCCGCCGGCAGGACCGGATCCGATCCCGGGGGCAGCTGGGGAAGGGACCTTCCTTCCAGTTCGCGGCGGTGCTGCTGCGCGGCGACGACGATGGCCCGCGTCGAATCGTCGAGCACGGACGGCGACGGCGCGTACCAGACCGGTTCGTAGGGCCACGGCTCGCCGGGACGATAGCGGGGTCGCCGGGTCGCCCCGGGCAGGTAGACCAGCAACGCAAACGCGGCGTAGATACCCAACGGGATGCCGAGAAACACACCTAGGGTCTGCGCAACGCTCACGGGGCAGAGATTAGCGAACGGCCCTGTGCGGCCACTCACCACGTCGCCGGACTCGGGCGATCGCGCAAGGTGCACCATGGTCGGCGTGAGCGACCACACCGAACGCCGTTATGCCCAGGGGCTCGACGACGCCGACGTGCTGGCCGGATTCCGCGACCGCGTCGTGATCGCCGATCCCGAGCAGATCTACCTCGACGGCAACTCCCTCGGCCGGCTACCGGCCACGACGGCGACGCGGTTGCAGGCGGCGGTGACCGGCGACTGGGGCCGCGGGCTGGTCGGCTCCTGGCAGGGGTGGGTCGAGCAGGCGACGCGGGTGGGAGACCTGATCGGCACCGAATTGCTCGGCGCCGCCGCGGGGGAGGTCGCCGTCAGCGACTCCACCAGCGTCAACCTCTACAAGCTGGCCGCCGCAGCGTTGGGCGCCCACCCCGACCGTCGCGTGATCGTGACCGACGACGACAACTTCCCGACCGATCGTTACGTGCTGGCCGGTCTGGCCGAGCAGCGCGGTTGCGAGCTGCGGGTCGTTCACTCTGACATCGACGGCGGCCTCGACTCCGACGATCTGTCGGCGGCGATCGACGACGACGTGGCACTGGTGACGCTCTCGCACGTCGCGTACCGGTCCGGCGCCCGCATCGACCTGGCCGCATGCGGCGAACTCGCACACGCGCACGGCGCGCTGGTGCTCTGGGATCTCTCGCACTCCGCCGGCTCGGTGTCGGTTGAGCTGTCGGCAACCGGCGCGGACCTTGCCGTCGGCTGCACCTACAAGTACCTGTGCGCCGGCCCGGGCGCGCCGGCGTTCCTCTACGTGCGCAGTGACCTGCAGGCAGCGCTGCGGCAGCCGATCTGGGGTTGGTTCGGGCAGAGCGCGCAGTTCGAGATGGGCGCCGGCTACGACCCGCACCCGTCAATCCGCCGGTTCGGCGTCGGAACGCCCTCCGTGCTCGCCACGTATGCCGTCGAGGAGGGTGCCCGGCTGATCGCCGAGGCCGGCGTCGACCGCCTTGCCGCGAAGGGTGCGGCGCTGACGACGCTCGCGATCGAGCTGGCCGACGAGTGGCTCGCACCGCTCGGACTGCGCGTGGTCACGCCGCGAGATCCGGGCCGCCGCGGTGCACACATCACCCTCCAGCACCCGGCCGCGTGGCAGATCTGCCAGGCCCTGGTGCACGACGGCGTCGTCGCTGACTACCGCACACCGCAGCGGCTGCGCCTCGGGCCGGCTCCTCTCTACACCCGCTTCGTCGATGTCTACGACGCCATCGTCCGGTTGCGGGAGCTGGTCGCGTCGGGCCGGCACGCACGCTACGACGCCGAGCCGACCCGGGTCACCTGACCGAGCGGTCTTCGGCGCCGATCAGCCGGCGACCTGCTCGGCCCACGGTGCGACGTACTGCGTCCACAGTGGATCCTCGCGCGCGTGGCCTCGCAGCAGGGTGGCAGTGCGCGACGGCGTGCGCGGCGCCACTCGCAGCTCCCAGCCGAGCTCGGCGAGCAGCCGGTCGGACTTCTGGTGGTTGCACCGCCGGCAGGCCGCGACGACGTTGCTCCACTCGTGCACGCCGTCGCGCGAACGCGGGATCACGTGGTCGACCGTCTCGGCTCGGGCGGCGCAGTAGGCGCAGCGGTAGCCGTCGCGCTCGAAGAGCGCGCGCCGGGTCAACGGGACGCCGTGCCGGTACGGCACTCGCACGTAGCGGGACAGCCGCACGACACGCGGAGCGGGCACGGTGACCCGCTCGGCGTGGAACGCGGTCTCGCCGCGCTCGAGCACCACGGCGCGATGGGCCAGCACGAGCACGACGGCACGGCGTTCGGAGACGACGCCCAGCGGCTCGTAGGTGGCGTTCAGCACGAGCGTGGTCGTCGACACGGTCACCTCCCGACGCCGCTGGCAGCGGTGCATGGACCCAACGTGGCAAGACACGACTCGCTCGCCCCTGGGACAGTCAACCCGACGCGGCCACGAAGCGCACGCGCGGAGCGCAAGCAGGCTGGCCTAACCTTGCCGCATGTCCGCGCCCGCCTACCCCTTCGCCGACCACGACGACGCAACCGACGAGCTGTTCGGCCGGCGGATCGCCGACCCGTATCGCTACCTCGAGGACCGCGCCGACGTTCGCACCATCGAATGGGAGGCGGCGCAGGATTACCTCGCCGAACCGTTGCTGGCGGGCCTGCCGGCACGGGAGCGGCTCGCACGGTGGCTCGCTGCGTTGCTGCGCCATGGATCCGTCACGCCGCCGGTCTGGCGGGCCGAGCGCGGGTTCTTCACCCGGCGCGAGCCCGAGCAGGAGCACGCCGCGCTGATCGTGCGCGACGGCGCTACCGAGCGCGTGCTGCTCGACCCATGCGCCGTCGACCCGTCCGGTACGACGACCCTGGACGACTGGGCGCCGAGCCTGGACGGCGACCGGCTGGCCTACCAGCTCTCCACCGGCGGCGACGAGGAATCCCGGCTCTTCGTCATCGACGTCGCCACCGGCGAGCGGCTGGACGGCCCGATCGACCGGTGCCGCTACTCCCCGATCGGCTGGCTCGCGGGCGGCGACGAGCTCTGCTACGTGCGGCGGCTCCCGCCCGAGGCCGTGCCGCCCGAGGAGACCCAGTTCCACCGCCGCGTGTACCGCCACACCGTTGGGGCCGACCCGCTGCGCGATGTCGAGATCCACGGTGCCGGACTCGACCCGACGAACTACTACGACGTGCACGTCTCGCGGGACGGTCGCTGGCTCACGGTGCAGGCGTCGCCCGGTACGGCACCGCGCACCGACGTCTGGATCGCGGACCTGCAAGCCGATTCCGACGTCGACCTGCGCGAGGTGCAGGTGGGTGTCGATGCGCAGACCGAGGGCGGTGTGCTGCGCGACGGGCGGCTGTGGCTCCGCACGGATCGCGACGCACCCCGCGGCCGGCTGGTCGCCGTCGACCCCGAGAAGCCCGCATACGAGAGCTGGGCGGACGTCGTCGCCGAACGGTCCGACGCCGTGCTCGCCGGTTGGGCGCTGGTCGGATCGAGCGACCGGCTGCAGGTGATGGCCGCGCACAACAGCGACGCGAGCACCCGGCTGTCGGTGTACGACGTGGCGACCGGCGAGCGGCGCACCGAAATCGGAACCGACGTCGGTACGGCCGGACCGCTGACATCGGACCCGGACGGCGGCGACGAGGTGTGGATCGGCTACACCGACTTTCAGACCCCGCCGTCGGTGCTGCACTGGTCGGTCGACGATCCAGGGGTCGTCCGACCGTGGGCGAGCGCACCCGGCGGTGGCGGGCCGGCCGACGTATGCGTGAGCGAGACGCACTACGAGTCCGCCGACGGCACGCCCGTGCACATGTTCGTGATCGCAGCGGAGTCGGCGCCGACCACCCCCCGGCCGGCCGTCCTCTACGGCTACGGCGGCTTCAACATCTCCCTGACGCCGTCGTACTCGGCGCCGGCGCTGTCGTGGGTAGCGGCCGGTGGCGTGTGGGCGATCGCGAACCTGCGCGGCGGGTCGGAGCACGGCGAGGAGTGGCATCGCGCCGGCATGCGCGCGAACAAGCAGAACGTGTTCGATGATTTCGCCGCCGCAGCGGCCTATCTCAGCGACTCCGGATGGACGACGCCCGAGCAGCTCGCGGTGTTCGGCGGCTCCAACGGCGGGCTGCTGGTCGGCGCCGCCGTCACGCAGTTCCCGGAGCGGATCGCCGCCGCCGTCTGCAGCGCGCCGCTGCTGGACATGATCCGCTACGAGCGGTTCGGCCTCGGGCGCACGTGGAACGACGAATACGGCACGGCGGCCGACGTCGAAGAACTGTCGTGGCTGGCCGGGTACTCGCCCTACCACCACGTTCGAGACGGCGTCCGCTATCCCGCGGTGCTGTTCACAACCTTCGATTCCGACACCCGGGTCGATCCGGTGCACGCGCGCAAGATGTGCGCGGCGCTGCAGCGGGCCACCTCAGGTGACGGCCCGATCCTGCTGCGGCGCGAGGCCGACGTGGGCCACGGTGCGCGTTCGGTCTCACGCACCGTCGAACTCGCCACCGACCAACTCGCGTTCCTCGCGGCGCAACTCGGCCTGACCATCGGCAGGGACACCAGATAGGCCCTGCCTGCTGCGGTGCGGTACCTGGCAGGCTGGCGCGGTGATAGTCGCGTCGAAGCCGGCGTGCGCCGACCGCCCTGACACCTTCTGCAACACGGTGTGGCGCGTCACGCACACCGGATGGGTCGCGAGCATCGCCGACACCATCCTCGGGCCCATCGCGAAGATCGTCCTGGTCGTTATCGTGGCCCTGATCGTGCGGTGGCTGCTGCACCGGTTGATCCGCCGGCTCGTCCAGACCAGTGCGCAGGGCGCGGTTCCGGCCATCCTGGCGCCGCTGACGGAGCGGGCCGCGTCGTCGCGGTTGGTGGCGGCCACCGGCTGGATCGCCGAGCGACGGCGCCAGCGCGCGGAGACGATCGGCTCGATCCTGCGCAGCATCGCGTCGTTCGTCGTCACCGCCGTGGCGTTCATGCTCATCCTCGGCGAGCTCGGCATCGACCTCGCACCGATCCTTACCAGCGCGGGCATCGTCGGGGTTGCGCTCGGCTTCGGCGCGCAGAACCTGGTGAAGGACTTCCTGGCCGGGATGTTCATGATCCTCGAGGACCAGTTCGGCGTGGGCGACGTCGTCGACGCCGGCCACGCAACCGGCCGGGTCGAGGCGGTGGGACTGCGGACCAGCCGGCTGCGGGACTCCCACGGCACCGTGTGGTACGTCCGCAACGGCGAGGTTCTCCGGCTCGGCAACAAGAGCCAGGGTGCGCTCCGGATGGAGCTCGACGTCGCCGGCCCGCCGGGCATCTCGCGGGATCTGCTCACGACCGACGTCCGCCAGGTGGCGGGTGACCTGCGTCGCGCGGACGGCTGGGCCGATTCGTTCCTCGACGAGCCGTCCGTGACGACGCTGGTCCGCGGCGACACCGTGCTCGCCCGGGTGCGGGCGCTGGTACGCCGGGACGACCGCGAGCAGGTTGCCCGTGAAGTGCGCACCCGGGTGGAAGCGTTCTACGACGCCGAAACGGAGTCCGAGCCCAACCCGATCATCGGAGGGTCCGTCCCGGAGCTCGAGTGAGCGCCGGCGCAGCGCCGTTCGACCGTAGATCACCCGGCGCAGGGCAGCGACTCCGCCCGGCCGTGCGTCGGATGGACCGACTGGGCGTGGGGCGCGTACGTTGACATGATGATGTGTGGTTTCAGGTGGCCAGCGTCGGCCACCCCCGAGGGGAGCCGCACAGGGAGTCGGCGGTGACGTCACAACCGCGGCGCATGGGGATGGATCCGTCCCGCCGACGCGAGGCGGAGGGTACGGGCGCGATCTCGCCGGGCATCGACGTTCGCCGTCCGGCGCATCGTCGAGGTGCCGAAGATCCGCCACCAGTTGCGCCTCCGCCGCCGGTAGCGCCCCCGCCGGCACCGGCGGCCAGGCCGAGTGCGGCCACCGGGCCGAAGACGACGTTCCGCGAGGTCTTGGGCGTCCGCGAGACCCGCTACATCTTCGGCGCGCTGGTCTTCTCTGTCCTCGGCGACCAGCTGGCCAGGGTGGCACTCTCGATTCTGGTGTACTCCCGCACCGGGTCACCGCTGCTGACCGCGTTGACCTACGCCGTCACCTTCCTGCCCTGGGTCGTAGGCGGACCGATCCTCGCGGCGTACGCCGATCGGATGCCGAGGCGATCGGTGATGATCGGGTGCGATCTCGGCCGGGCGGTACTCGTCGGCATGCTCGTCATCCCCGGGATCCCGCTGATCGTGCTGGTGGCCCTGCTGTTCGTCGCGACGATGTTCGCCCCGCCGTTCGAATCGGCCCGGTCGGCACTGATGCCGGAGATCCTGCAGGGCGACCGGTACGTCGTCGGCAACGCCCTGATCACCAACACCTATCAGATGGGTCAGGTGTTCGGGTTCATCGGCGGCGGTGCGCTGGTCGCGCTGATCACCGCCCGCGGCGCCCTTGCTGCCGACGCCACCACGTTCCTGATCTCCGCCGCGCTGATCCGCATCGGCGTGCGGCATCGGGCCAGAGCGCAGTCACCGGACGCGAGGCGGACGTCGCTTCTGCAGGAGACCTCGGCGGGGCTGCGGCTGGTGCTCGGCACGCCGCGGCTGCGCTCCATCGTGCTGCTCGTGTGCACGGCGTCGGCGTTCGCGTTCGCATGGGAAGGCATCGCGGCCCCGTGGGCTGCCCAGCTGGGCGGCGGCCCGCGCACCGTCGGCCTGCTGCTGGGGGTGAGCCCGATCGGGATGGTGGTTGGCGCGTTCGTGCTCGGCCGGCTGTGCCGTCCCAGCACCCGGGAACGGCTGATGCTGCCGCTGGCGGTCGCCGGGCCGCTCGTCCTCGGCTTGGTGCTGCTCGACAACCGGGCGCCGCTCGCGCTCGCGGCAGTGGTCATCTCCGGCCTCGCCGTGTCGTTCAACATCCCGCTCAACGCCGTGTTCATGCTCGCCATCGATCCCGCCTTCCGCGGTCGCGCTTTTGGCGTGGTGCAGTCGGGGCTGCAGGCGGCGCAGGGGCTCTCCATCCTGCTGGCGGGTGCGGTCGCGGACCGGCTCGCGCCCTCGACGACGGTCGGTGTGTTCGGCCTCGTCGGCGCCGTGATCGTGGCTCTCGCGGCCAGGTCCTACCGTCGTGCGCCCGCTCCGTTGCCCGCCCCAGCGGCATAAGCCGCTGCGACTTGGGACACTCGTCGGCGTGACCAGCTTCGGCATCGAGCCCGTCCCGTCTCGGCAACAGCCAGCACCGACCGGCGACGAACCAAGCTTCTACGACGCCGTCGGCGGCGAGCCGACCTTCCGGATGCTGGTCGCGCGCTTCTACGCCGGCGTCGCCGAGGATCCCGTCCTGCGGCGGGTCTACCCGGAGGCCAACCTGGCCGGAGCCGAGGAGCGGCTGCGGCTCTTCCTGATCCAGTACTGGGGCGGACCGAGGACCTACTCCGAGCGCCGCGGTCATCCCCGCCTGCGGATGCGGCATGCGCCGTTCGTGATCGGGGAGACCGAGCGGCTGGCCTGGCTCGGCCATATGCGCGACGCCGTCGACTCGCTGAATCTGGCCCCGGAGCACGCCCAGACGCTCTGGAGGTATCTGGACACGGCGGCATTCAGCCTGCAGAACCACCCGTAGCAACCACGGTCGATGCGCGCCGCGGGCTGGCGCCCGTGACCCGACCCGACACCCGAGACACTAGGGTCGTCCAAGCGTCGTCCGAGCGTCGTCCGGCAGCCAGTAGTGCTGTCCGTCGGCGCGACGCTGTCCCGCCCGAGTGGCCCGGAGGGGGTGCCGTGCACCGGTCGGTCGACGTGGTAGCGCGCGACCGTGCCGGCTCTGCGAACCCGTGGTGGCGCGAGGCCGTCTTCTACCAGATCTACGTCCGCAGCTTCGCCGACGGCAACGGCGACGGGATCGGTGACCTGGCCGGCATCCGGGCCCGGCTGCCCTACCTGTCCCTGCTCGGCGTCGATGCGCTCTGGCTCACCCCCTTCTATTCCTCGCCGATGGCCGATCACGGCTACGACGTCGCCGACCCGCGCGCTGTTGATGGGGTGTTCGGCGACCTCGACGCGTTCGATGCGCTGCTCGCCGACGCCCACGCGCTGGGGCTGAAGCTGCTCGTGGACCTGGTGCCGAACCACACCTCGGACGAGCACGTCTGGTTCCAGGAGGCGCTGGCCGCGGGACCCGGCAGCCCGGCACGGGCCCGCTATCACTTCCGGCCCGGG
Source organism: Pseudonocardiales bacterium (assembly GCA_003244255.1). Taxonomy (GTDB): domain Bacteria; phylum Actinomycetota; class Actinomycetes; order Mycobacteriales; family QHCD01; genus QHCD01. The sequence goes on from QHCD01000011.1 coordinate 64,396, forward strand.
CGCGGCGCGGACGGCAGCGAACCGCCGAACAACTGGCCGTCGGTCTTCGGCGGTCCGGCGTGGCAGCGCATCGACGACGGCGAGTGGTATCTGCACCTGTTCGCGCCCCAGCAGCCCGACCTGAACTGGACCAACCCCGACGTCGCCGCCGATCTGGAGCGCACGATCTGCTTCTGGCTCGACCGCGGCACGGACGGCTTCCGGATCGACGTTGCGCACGGGCTCGCGAAGCCGCCCGGCCTGCCGGACATGGACATCCCGGCGGACACGGCGATCCTGCCCGAGATTCCCGGCGATCTACGCTTCGACCAGGACGGCGTGCACGACCTGCACCGCATGATCCGCCGGGTCGTCGACCGCTACCCCGGCCGGATGGCGGTCGGCGAGGTGTGGGTCCGCGATGACGAGCGGCTGGCCCGCTACATCCGGCCCGACGAGCTGCACCAGGTCTTCAACTTCCACCTGCTGGAGGCGGCATGGAAGGCCGAGGAACTGATCGCGGCGATCGTGCGGTCACACGACGTCGGAACCTCCGTCGGCCTGACCCCGACCTGGGTGCTCTCCAACCACGACACGATCCGGGAGGTAACGCGTTACGGCGACGGTGATACCGGAAGGCGGCGCGCCCGCGCCGCGATCGTGCTCGAGCTCGCCCTGCCGGGTGCGACCTACATTTACAACGGCGCGGAGCTCGGCCTGCCCGAGGTCCGGCTTCCAGACGACGCGCTGCAAGATCCGACGTGGGAGCGGTCGGGGCATCGCGAGCGCGGCCGGGACGGCGCGCGGGTGCCGATGCCGTGGTCCGGTGTGCAGCCGCCGTATGATTTCACGACCGGAGCCGCGACCTGGCTGCCGATGCCCGACGACTGGGCTGAGCTGACGGTGGAGCGAGAGCTCGACGACGCCGGCTCGATGCTCTCGCTGTACCGGCAGGCGCTCGCGCTGCGCCGCGACCGGCCGGAGATGACGGGACCCGGGATCGCGTGGTACGGCGCGCCCGACGGCTGCCTCGCCTTCCGCCGAGACGGCGGCCTCACCTGCGCGCTGAACGCCACCGACGCGCCCGTGCCGCTGCCCCCCGGCACCGTGGTCCTGGCCAGCGCGCCGCTGGCCGGCGACGGCATGCTGCCCGGCGACGCCGCCGCCTGGCTGGTCTGAGCCTATGGTTCGAGGGGGCTAGCCGCGGGTGAGGCGACGATAGGTGGCCCGGTGCGGCCGCGCGGCCTCGGCGCCGAGGCGGGTCACTTTGTTGGCCTCGTAGTCTGCGTAGTTGCCCTCGAACCAGAACCACCGCGATTCGCCCTCGTAGGACAGGATGTGGGTGGCGACGCGGTCGAGGAACCACCGGTCGTGTGAGGTGATCACGGCACAGCCGGGGAACTCCAGCAGCGCGTTCTCCAACGACGACAGGCTCTCCACGTCGAGGTCGTTGGTCGGCTCGTCGAGCAGCAGCAGGTTGCCGCCCTGCTTCAGCGTCAGCGCAAGGTTCAGTCGGTTACGCTCGCCGCCGGACAGCACCCCGGTGGGCTTCTGCTGATCCGGGCCCTTGAAGCCGAACGCGCTGACGTAGGCGCGCGAAGGCATCTCGACCTTTCCCACCCTGATGTGGTCCAGTCCGTCGGAGACGAGTTGCCAGACGCTCTTCTTCGCGTCCAGGAGCGCCCGCCCCTGGTCGACGTAGGAAATCGTGACCGTCTCGCCGACGGTCAGGTCGCCAGAGTCGGGCTTCTCCTCGCCGACGATCATGCGGAAGAGCGTCGTCTTGCCGGTGCCGTTCGGGCCGATCACGCCCACGATGCCGCCGCGCGGCAGGTGAAAGGACAGGCCTTCGATCAGCAGCCGGTCGTCGAATCCCTTCGACAGCTCGCTGACCTCGACGACGCGAGTCCCGAGCCGACCTCCCGGTGGGATCTGGATCTCGTCGAAGTCGAGCTTTCGGGTCTTGTCCGCCTCCGCGGCCATCTCCTCGTACCGCTGCAGGCGGGCGCGGCTCTTCGTCTGCCGGCCACGGGCGTTCTGCCGCACCCATTCCAGCTCGTCGCGCAGCCGCTTCTGCCGCTTGACGTCGCGCTGGCCTTCGATCTTCAGCCGCCCCGCCTTGGTCTCCAGATACGTCGAGTAATTGCCTTCGTACGGGTAGAGCCGGCCGCGGTCGACCTCGAGGATCCATTGCGCGACGTTGTCGAGGAAGTAGCGATCGTGGGTGACGGCGAGCACGGCGCCGGCGTACTGCGCGAGGTGTTGCTCCAGCCACTGCACGCTCTCGGCGTCGAGGTGGTTCGTCGGCTCGTCGAGCAGCAGCAGGTCCGGTGCCTCGAGCAGCAGCCGGCACAGCGCCACCCGCCGCCGCTCACCGCCGGAGAGCACCGACACGTCGGCGTCGCCCTCCGGGCACCGCAGCGCGTCCATGGCCTGCTCGATCGCGCTGTCAAGCTCCCATCCACCGGCGTGCTCGATCTTCTCCATCAGCTCGCCCTGTTCGGCCATCAGAGCGTCGATGTCGGCGCTCGGGTCGCCCATCTCGGCACTGACGGTCTCGAATCGGGCCAATAGCGCGCGCGTGCCCGCTACCGCTTCCTCGACGTTCTCACGCACCGTCCTGCTCTCGTCGAGTGTCGGTTCCTGCTCGAGGATCCCCACCGAGTAGCCGGGTGAGAGACCGGCGTCGCCGTTGGACGGGTGGTCGATCCCGGCCATGATCCGCAACACGCTCGACTTGCCGGCGCCGTTCGGGCCGACGACGCCGATCTTCGCGCCTGGCAGGAAGGCCAGCGTGACGTCGTCGAGCACGACCTTGTCGCCGTGAGCCTTTCGAACCTTGTGCATCGAGTAGATGTAGGAAGCCACAGATGATGTCCTTCGAGACGATCGCGATGCCTGACCACCGGCCGGCGGTACCACCGACCAGTGTCTCAGGCAGCGACCCCTGCCTCGCCCACCCCCGGCGCAGCCCCAGCCTCGACCGGCGCGGCACCGTGTATCGCCTCCGCGGACCGGCTACGCACGAACTGTGCGGTGCCTCGCGCCAAATCCGGCCCGACCGCCGTCGCCTCCAACTCCTCGCGCGACTGGGGCTGATCGTTCTGCACGAACCGTCGAGTCTGCAGCCGGCCGGTCACGATCACCGGGTCACCCTTCTGCATCGAAGTCGCGACGTTCGACGCGAGCGCCCGCCAGCAGACGACCCGGACGAACAGGCTGGACGCGTCGACCCACTGCCCGCTCGTGCGATCGAAGCGCCGCGCCGTTGACGCGACTCGGAAGTTCACGACGTCGACGTCACCGTCTAGCCGCCGCATCTCGGGCCGGTCGACGATGTTGCCCACGATCGTGATGGTGGTGGCGCTCATTCGCTGTCCCTTCTCACGCTGGCGCCGGCCGGTTGCCGGGCGACGGCCTGCCGGGCGCTCACCCGACCCGTCAACCGTGCCCGGCGCGACGCCTCCGCCGTCGCTCGAGACGCCGACCTGTGGACGGAGCTGACGGCTGTGGACGCCTGGGCGACCAACGGCGCACGGTGTGGTAGACGCCGCAGGTTTCGGCGCCTCGGCCAGTGGGCATCTTGTGGTTCCGTCGTTGATGCGCCGGCGTTCTCACCACACGGAGGTCCCCATGGTCGGCCTGATCATCACCCTCATCGTCGTCGGCCTCATTGCCGGTGCCCTGGCGCGGTTGCTCGTCCCAGGTAAGGACCCGATGGGCATCGGGGCGACCATCCTGCTCGGCATCGTCGGCTCGTTCGTCGGCGGCTTCCTCGGTTATGTGCTCTTCCACAAGGACAAGACGAGCGGTTTCATCCAGCTCTCCGGCCTGTTCGGGTCCGTCATCGGCGCGATCATCGTGCTGCTGGCCTACCGCGCGTTCGCCCGCCGCAAGAAGGTGGCACGCAGCTGAGCGTCGCCACGTCGCGGCACCGGGACGGCGCCGGGCCTCGGGTAATCTGACGCGGACGCCCACCGGCGCCCGTAGCTCAGCGGATAGAGCAGGTGCCTTCTAAGCACTTGGTCGCAGGTTCGATTCCTGCCGGGCGCGCAATCCAGTGGCCGGTGCGGGTTGACGCCGTTGCCGTCCCGGCGTGGTCGATCTAGCCGTTCGGCCGCAGGCCCGGAGCCACGGTGGTACGGTCGCCGTGACTTGATCGTCCCCACGGCCACGGGGCCGCACTGCGGGGACGGTCGTATGCACGGGAGGGCCATGAGGCGCTCGCGCCGCCGGGTCGGCTGGTTGGCCCTCGCTGTGATTGCCGTCCTGGCCGCCCAGGTCAGCGCGACCGGATCACATCTGCGGCCGGCCGCCGCCGCTGCCCAGGCCCGTAAGGTGCTCTGGATCGCGATGGAGAACCGCTCGTACAACGCGGTAATCGGCAACAACGCGGCAGCACCCTACATCAACGGCACCCTCGTCCCGCGCGGCGGCAACGCGACGAACATGCACAGCGAGAGCCATCCGAGCCTGCCGAACTACGTCGCCATGACCACGGGGTCCACACAGGGCATAGCCGACGACAAGAACCCGGCGGCCCACCCGCTCAGCAGCGCGAGCCTCTTCAGTCAGGTCGATCCGTCTTGGCGGGCCTACCAGGAGACCATGCCCGCCGCGTGCTATCGGCGGAACACTACATTCACAGCCGGCACCCAGTATGCCGTCCGACACAACCCTGCCAGCTACCTTGTCGCCGCGCCGATCAGCGCACCCCGCGCCGACTGCAACATCAACGACGAGCCGCTCGGCGCGGCGACGATGGGCGCCCTGGCCAACGACCTGGCCGCCGGACAGTTGCCGGAGTTCTCCTTCGTAACGCCGGGCATCTGTCACGACATGCACGCTGCGCCGGCGGGGCTGGCCTGCAGCCCCGCCAACTCGACCACCGCCGGCGACCAGTGGCTGGGCCAGCTGATGCCCCAGATCTTCGCCTCGCCCGACTACACCTCCGGGCAGCTGGTCGTCTTTGTGACCTGGGATGAAGGCACCGGTGGAGCGGGCATCAGGGGCATGGACTGCCTGTCCGAACAGTACCTCAGCGACGCGGGCTGTCACATCCCCACGCTGGTGTTCTCCACCAGCGTCACCCCCGGTGCCAGTGACGGGACATTCTTCTCCCACTACTCGATCCTGAAGACGACCGAGGAGTTGCTCGGTCAGCCGACCACCGATCTGGGCAGCAACGTCTCCGATGCCAATTCGATGCTGAGCGCCTTCAGCCTCTGATGAAGCCGACCGCCGTCTGGCGCGACGGCCGGCCCATTGCTGCTCAGCGATCTGGTTGCGCATCGCCCCCGTAACGCCGTCCCGTCATCGGCGTCCTCGCCGAGCGGGGCCCGCTGGTCCGCGAGATGCCCCGCAGATCCGGAGTATCGATGAGCAGCCTGCCCGACATCCTCGAGTCCCATGTCGCCACCGGTGCGGTGCCGGCGCGGTGAGCCTGGTGGCTCGCGGCGACCGGGTCGACGTGCAGGCCGTCGGCTTGGCCGATGTCGACGGTGCCGCCGTGATGGCCAGAGACTCGAACTTCCGCTCTGCCTCGATCACCAAACCCATCACGGCAGCCGCGGTGATGATGCAGGTCGAGGATGGCCGGGTGTCCTGAGATCGCGCGAGTGACCGCTGCGCCGCTGCCTGAGTTCCTGACCGAGCGGCTGTTCGAACCGCTCGGCATGGTCGACACCGGATTTCGAACTGCCTGCGGCCAAACGTGACCGTCTAACCAGCTACTACCGGCCCGATCCAGCAGGCAGTCTCCAGCTGGCCGCCGCCCCCGACGGGCAGTGGAGCCCGGCCGGATCCGGGGGCTGGCCGGAATCGTCGACGACTGGTTCCGCTTTGCCCGGATGATCCTCGGTGAAGGGACCGTCGACGGTCGCCGACTGCTGTCCCCGGAATCGCTGCGGCAGATGACGACCAATCACTGACTCAGACCCAGCGCGACATCGGCGAGTTGTTCCTCGAAGGCCCGGATCAGCGCGCGAGCGCCTGCACCACCCTCGACGGGCTCGGGCGGCCGAGCCGCCCCGCCATCCAGATGCTGGTCGCCACCAACGCGCCGATGTCCACGCCCGTCTCGATACCGAGGCCGTCGAGCATCCACACCAGGTCCTCGGTGGCGAGGTTGCCCGTGGCACTCTCCGCGTACGGGCATCCGCCGAGGCCGCCAGCCGAGGAGTCCACAGTGGACACTCCGCACTGCAAGGCGGCGAGGGTGTTGGCGAGCGCCTGGCCGTACGTGTCGTGGAAGTGCACGGCGAGCGACCCGACGTCGACATCGACGTCGCCGAACGCGTTGATCAACGCCGATACGTGGCCCGGCGTCCCGACGCCGATGGTGTCGCCGAGCGACAGCTCCCGGGCACCGAGGTCGAGCAGCCGCTGGCCGGCGAGGACGACCTGCGCGATCGGCACCTCGCCCTCCCACGGGTCGCCGAAGCACATTGACAGGTAGGCCCGCACCCGCAGGCCGGCATCGGTGGCATCCGCCACGACGGGTGCGAACATCTCGAACTGCTCCTCGAACCCCCGGTTGAGGTTCCGGCGGGCGAAGGTCTCCGTGGCGCTGCCGAACACCGCGATCTCCTCGACCCCGAGCCCGAGCGCGCGATCCAGGCCGCGCCGATTGGGCACCAGCACCGGATAACGCACACCGCGGCCAGGGTCGAGCAACGGCATCAGCTGCTCTGCGTCGGCGAGCTGCGGCACCCACTCGGGCCGCACGAGACTGGTCGCCTCGATCACCGACAGGCCGGCGTCCGCAAGCCGGCGGATGAATTCCGTCTTCACGTCCGTCGAGACGACCGTCGACTCGTTCTGCAGCCCGTCGCGCGGGCCGACCTCGTAGACCGTCACCTGGGCGGGCAACCCGGCGTCGACGACTCGCAGCGGTGCGGGCATCAGCGCTCGTCGGGCCCGACGACGACGGCCAGCACCTCGTCCATCGCCACCGTCTGTCCCTTGTGGACACGCAGTTCGCCGACGACGCCGTCGATGGGGGCGGTAAGTGTGTGCTCCATCTTCATGGCCTCGACGACGACGAGTGTGGCGCCTGCAATGACCCGATCCCCCGTTGCGACCCGCACCTCGACCACGACGCCGGGCAGCGGCGCGACCACGGGTCCACCACCGCCGGCTGACGACTCCCGCCTAGCCGCCTGCAGACGCTCCTGCTCGTACACCGCCCAGGCGGCGCCGTCGCGCGCCAGCCACACCCACGGGCCGTCGACGGCGCAGAGGTAACGCGAACAGACGCCGTCGGCCGTCACCGCCAGCAGGTCGCCGTCGAGGCGGGCGGTGACCCGATGCGCTGTGCCGTCTCCGACGGCGATCTCGGCGCCGGAACACCGCCCGCGCGCCCGCACCTCGACCGCATCGCCACCGGCCCGCATCGACCACGACGTCCAAGCGTGCTCGCCCACCCGCCAGCCGCCGGGGATGTCGAACGGATCGACGACGGCGCCGGCGGGTTCGGCGACGACGAGTCTGGCGACGGCCGCCGCGACCAGCGCGGGCTCGACGCCGTCCACAGTGGACAGTTGCTCGATGCGGCGCTCGACGAGGCCGGTGTCCAGATTGCCGGCGACGACGTCGTCATCACGGACGAGGCGCCGCAGGAACTCGACGTTCGTGTGCAGGCCGAGCACGGCGGTCTGACCCAACGCGGTATCGAGCCGGCGCAGCGCGCCGGACCGGTCGGGTGCCCAGGCGACCACCTTGGCGAGCATCGGGTCGTAGTCGGTGCCGATGGTAATCCCCTGTCGCAGGGCGGAATCCACCCGCACATGCTCGCCGGTCGGCTCGCGCAGCGCGAGCACCTTGCCGGCCGACGGCAGGAAACCGCGGGCCGGATCCTCGGCGTAGACGCGCGCCTCGACGGCGTGACCGGTGATCGCGATGTCGGATTGAGTGAGGCGGAGCGGCTCGTCCGCCGCCACGCGCAGCTGCAGTTCGACCAGGTCGTAACCGGTGACCATCTCGGTGACCGGGTGCTCGACCTGCAGTCTCGTGTTCATCTCCATGAAGAAGAAGTGATCGGGCGCGCCGCCGTCGACGATGAACTCCACCGTGCCGGCGCCGGTGTAGCCGACCGAGCGCGCGGCCTCGACCGCCGCCGCACCCATTGACGCGCGCTGGTCGGCCGAGAGCAACGCCGAGGGCGCTTCTTCGACGATCTTCTGATGGCGGCGCTGCAGGCTGCATTCCCGCTCGCCCAAGTGGATCACGCCGCCGTGCGCATCGGCCATGACCTGGATTTCGATGTGCCGCGGATCGGTGACGAACCGCTCGACCAGCAGTGTGTCGTCGCCGAACGACGCACGTGCCTCGCGCCGCGCGCCGGCGATGGCGTCGACGAGCTCGGCTTCCGCCCGTACCAGCCGCATACCCTTGCCGCCGCCGCCGGCCGACGGCTTGACCAGCACCGGGAGCCCGAGCTCGATCGCCGCGGTGCGCAGGGCGGCATCGTCCATGCCTGGTTCGCCGCGGCCCGGCACCACAGGCACGCCTGCGGCGGCCACCCGCGCCTTGGCGGCGATCTTGTCGCCCATCGTGTCGATGGCCTCGGCCGGTGGGCCGATGAACACGATGCCGGCGTCGGCGCATGCACGCGCGAATCCAGCGTTCTCCGACAGGAAGCCGTAGCCGGGATGGATCGCCTGTGCGCCAGTCCTCCTGGCGGCCGCGATGACGGCATTGGCGTCGAGGTAGCTCAACGCGGCGGGCGGGGGACCGAGCCGAACCGCGGTGTCGGCGTCGCGGACGTGCGAGGCGTCGGCATCCGCGTCGCTGAAGACGGCGATCGAGCGGATGCCGAGTCGGTGGAGCGTACGGATAACCCGTACGGCGATCTCGCCACGGTTGGCGACCAGCACGCTGGTGAGCATCGGGCGCTACATCCGGAAGACGCCGTAGTTGACCGGCTCGAGCGGTGCGTTGGCGCACGCCGAGAGCGCCAGCCCCAGCACGGTGCGGGTATCGAGCGGGTCGATCACGCCGTCGTCCCAGATGCGTGCGGTGGCGTAATAGGGATGACCCTGGCGCTCGTACTGCTCGCGTACCGGTGCCTTCAATGCCTCCTGCTCCGACGGCGGCCAGGATTCGCCGCGGCCCTCGTACTGTTCGGCCCGCACGGTGGCGAGCACCGACGCGGCCTGCTCGCCACCCATCACCGAGATGCGTGCGTTCGGCCACATCCACAGGAAACGGGGTGCATAGGCCCGGCCGCACATCGAGTAGTTCCCGGCGCCGAACGAACCACCGATGATCACGGTCAGCTTGGGCACCCGAGCGCACGCGACCGCGGTCACCATCTTGGCGCCGTGCTTGGCGATTCCACCGGCTTCGTAGTCGCGACCTACCATGAAACCGGAGATGTTCTGCAAGAACACCAACGGAATCCGGCGCCGGTCGCAGAGCTCGATGAAATGTGCCCCCTTCATCGCCGATTCCGAGAACAGGATGCCGTTGCTGGCGACGACGCCAACCGGATGTCCGTGCAGGCGCGCGAACCCGGTGACGAGCGTCGGACCGTAGAGCGCCTTGAACTCGGCGAACCGGCTGCCGTCGACTATGCGGGCGATCGTCTCGCGCACGTCGTAGGGCGTGCGCGAATCGGGTGGCACGACGCCGTAGAGACTTGCCGGGTCGACGGCGGGATCCTCGGTGGGCTCGACGTTCCACGGCCGGTCCGCGCGCGGCCCGAGCGTGCCGACAATCGTGCGCACGATCTGCAACGCGTGCGCGTCATCATCGGCCAGATGGTCGGTGACTCCGGAGGTGCGCGAGTGCAGGTCCCCGCCGCCCAGGTCCTCGGCACTCACCACCTCGCCCGTCGCCGCCCGCACCAGCGGTGGCCCGCCGAGGAAGATCGTGCCCTGGTTGCGGACGATCACCGCCTCGTCGCTCATCGCCGGCACGTAGGCGCCGCCGGCGGTACACGAGCCGAGCACGGCGGCGATCTGCGGGATGCCGCGCGCCGACATCGTCGCCTGGTTGTAGAAGATCCGGCCGAAGTGCTCGCGGTCGGGGAAGACGTCGTCCTGCATCGGCAGGAATGCGCCCCCGGAGTCGACCAGGTAGATGCACGGCAGCCGGTTGTGCAGCGCGATCTCCTGCGCGCGCAGGTGTTTCTTGACCGTCAACGGATAGTACGTGCCGCCCTTGACCGTTGCGTCGTTGGCGACGACAACGCATTCGCGGCCGGCCACCCGGCCGACGCCGGTGATGATTCCGGCGGCCGGCGCATCGCCGTCATAGAGGCCTAGGGCCGCGAGTGGCGAGAGCTCGAGGAACGGCGAGCCGGGGTCGACCAGGGCGTCGACGCGGTCTCGCGGCAGCAACTTGCCGCGCTCGACGTGCCGGGTCCGGGCCCGCTCGCTGCCACCGAGCGCGACCTCGGCCAGCCGGGCCCGGAGGTCGCCGACCAGCGCACGATGCGCGGCAACGTTGCTGGTGAATGCCTCGCTCGTGGGGTCGGCCGCGCTGCCGAGCACCGGTGCGTCCACGACCGCGATGCTATCGACCGTCGGACTCGAGCAGACGCAACCAGACCTCGCTCACGGTCGGGTAGGACGGTACGGCGTGCCACAGCCGATCCAGTGGCACCTCACCCACGACGGCGATCGTCGCGGCATGCAGCAGCTCGCCGACGTCGGGGCCGACGAATGTCGCGCCCAGGATCACGTCGCGGCCGTCGTCGATGACGAGCTTCGCCTTGCCCGCGTAACCGTCGGCGCGAACCGCGGCGCCGGCGATGTTGCCGAGGTCGTACTCGACGGTCCGGATCGCCAGTCCCTCGTCTCGCGCGGCCTTCTCGGTGCGGCCCACCGACGCGACCTGCGGGTCGGTGAAGGTCACCGCGGGCACGGCGTGATGATCAGCTGTCGCGGTGTAGGGCGACCATACGGCGTGCGGGTCGACCGATTCGCCGCGGGCACGCGCGACGATCGCGTCACCGCAAGCGCGCGCGGCGTACTTGCCCATGTGCGTGAGCAGCGCGCGGCCGGTGACGTCGCCCGCGGCGTAGAGCCAGTCGAGGCCGTCTACTGCGCCGGTGTCGTCGACGGGCAGCCACTTCTGCGGCGCGATGCCGACGGAGTCGAGACCGAGGGAATCCAGCCCGGCGCGGCGCCCGGCGGCGACGAGCAAGGCGTCGGCGGTCACGGCACCGTCGGCCAGGTGCAAGGTTGTCGATCCGTCTCCGGCGCGGCTCACGCGCGACACCTCGGCACCGATCCGCACGTCGACGCCGGCGTCGCGCAGGGCGGCTGCGACTGCCTCGCCGGCGAACGGCTCGTTCGCGGCGAGCAGCGACGGCAACACCTCGATCAGGGTCACGGTCGCGCCCAGCGCGCTGTACGCAGTCGCCATCTCGCATCCGACCACCCCACCGCCCAGAACGGCCAGCCGGCCGGGGATTTCCTTGGCGCTGGTGGCTTCCCGTGCCGTCCAGGGCCGCGCGTCGGCGAGTCCGTCGACGGGTGGCAGCGATGCCTGCGAGCCGGTGCAGACGACCACGGCGTGGTTCGCATGTAGAACGAGGTCGCCGCCGTTCTCGACCTCGACCCGCACCGTCTTCTCGCCATCGAGTCGCCCGCGTCCCCGCACGACGTCGATGTTCTTGCCCGTCGCCCATTTCACCTGGCTCGCGTCGTCCCAGTTGCTGGTGAAGCCGTTGCGCCGTTCGAGCGTCGCCGCCACGCCGAGCTCTCCTGTGACCGCTGCAGCCGCGCCCTTGACGGCCCGCGCCGCGCCGACGACCTCGGGGCCGCGCAGCAGCGCCTTGCTCGGCATGCAGGCCCAGTAGGAACACTCGCCGCCGACCAGCTCGGCCTCCACGAGCGCCGCCGTCAGCCCGCCACGCACCGACCGTTCGGCGACGTTCTCGCCGGTCGATCCGGCACCGATGACGACGACGTCGTAGGTCTTCTCAGCAGCCATCAGCGCAGCCTCGCACATCGCGCGCCGATACGGTCAGGGCGTGGCTAGTTCCCTCGACTCCGCCAGCTTCCGGGCCGTGGTCGGTTCGTTCGCGACCGGGGTGACCGTCGTCACGGTCCGCGACGGCGACGACGACGTCGGGATCACCTCGACGGCGTTCTGCTCCGTGTCGCTGACGCCGGCGCTGGTGCTGGTGGCGATCAACTCGGTGTCCTATGTGGACGAGGTGCTGGCACGGCAGGAGCGGTTCGCGGTGTCGTTGCTCGGTGCCGGGCAGGCGAGCATCGCGAGCAGGTTCGCGGTAGCCGGCCGACCGAGCGCGCGACTGCTGCTCGCGGACCTCGCCCACCACCGCGGTGAGCACAGTGCGGCCCTGATCGTCGACGGCGCCGCCGCCGCATTCGAGTGCGTCGTCGCCGGGCGCGAACCCGGCGGTGACCACAGCTTGGTGCTCGGCGCGGTTTCGCGGGTCGACTACCTCGACGAGCAGCGCGAGCCCCTGATCCACTTCCGTGGCCGCTACCGCTCGTGGTGAGGCATCTCAGTCTTCAGCGTCCGGCAGCACGGGACCAATAGCTGGCGCCAGCGGAGCGAGGTCGAAGGGCCGCACGACGGCCCGCCGCCGGATCCGCCAGCCGTGTTCGGGATCTCGCCGGTATTCGTCGTCGTAGGAACCGCCACCGACGATCCACTGCAGATCAGGCAGTTGCACGATGACGACGGCGTCGCAGCGACCGGTCGCGTGATCGCCGTCGATCGCCACGACGTGGTTGGACGTCGCGTGCAGCATGATGGGAAACGTCTCCCACTGGCGGCGTACGGCGGCGGTGATCGCGTCGATGCCCGTGAACGTGTGATCGGGATCATCGCCGGCCGCCCACACTGCATCCGTTGTCCAGACCGAGAGCCAGCGACCCTCATCGCGATGATCGGCGCCGGCACAGTAGTCGTGGGCAAGCCGGTACAGCGCCAGCTCAGACTCCACCCGGTCGAGGCGCGCGACCAGCTCGTCGATCGTCGTCATGGCTGCGACGCTAGCGGCGCGTCGTCCAGGACCGCCCGTTCGCGGTACCAGTCGTTTCAAAGATATGTTGGCAACGGGTCGTTGGGAACACTACTCTGGCGCCATGAGCAGAGACCGCCCTCCGGTTGACGGCGGCGAGAAACCGGGCTGGCACGCCGATCCGGCCCGCGACCTGGTGCTGAACGATGCGCAGGCGCTGCGCGGGCTGGCGCACCCCATCCGGCTGAAGCTACTGAGGCTGCTGCGGTTCGACGGGCCGTCGACGGCCAGCCGGCTGGCCGCGCGCCTGGGCCTGTCGAGCGCGGCGACGAGCTACCACCTGCGGCAGCTCGCGATGCACGGTTTCATCGTCCCGGCCGACCCACCCGAGACCGAACACGTCCATCACAACGACAGGTGGTGGCGATCCGCGCATCGCCGCACGTACATGCAGGTCGAGCCGGCGACCCCCGAGCAGGCCGAGAACGTCGAGGGTTACCTGCGCGCGGTCGCCGGCATGTACGCAGACAACGTGCAGGCGCACCTCGACGAGGCGTCGACGCTGCCGAGGGCCTGGGCGGACATCAGCGAGATCAGCGACATGCTTCTCTACCTGACGCCGCGGCAGACGGTGCAGCTGCGCCACGAGCTGGCCGAGCTGTTGCAGCGCTACCAGGCCGACGCGGCGAAGCGACCGGCCCGGGCCCGCGGGGTCATCGTGCAGTACCAGGTCTTCCCCCGACCGGGCCGGCCATGACGGCACCGGGCAACGGCCCGGCCCGTCGTTACCGGCCGCTGGCCGCGCTGCTCGCGGCGTCGTGGATCTCGCTGACCGGAACCCGCATCTCGATGATCGCCGTGCCGTGGCTGGTATTGCAGAGCACCGGCAGCCCGGCGCGCACCGGCATCGTCGCATTCGCGGAGATGGCGCCGTATGTCGTGGTGAAGGCGCTGTGCGGGCCGGTCATCGATCGGTACGGACCCCGGCGGGTCAGCGTCATCGCGAACGCCGGCAGCGCCGTGTTGGTGGCGCTGGTGCCGTTGCTGCACGGCATCGGCAGCCTGCATTTCGCGACGCTGGTGGTCGTCGTCAGCGGTGTGGGCACCCTGAGCGGGCCGGCGGGGACGGCCGAGTACACCTTGACGGCGTCGGTGTCGAGCACGGGAAGATCCCGCTCGAACGCGTCACCGGTCTGTCCGACGGCGTGAACCGGCTCGCCTGTGTGGTCGGGCCGCTGATCGCCGCCGAGCTGGTCGCCGGCGTCGGACCCGCACCGGCGCTGGTGGCCGACGCGGTGTCGTTCGTGCTGGCGGCCGTGATCGTGGGGATCGGCGTGCCGGAGGCACGAAGAGCAACGCCGCCGATGTACCGACGGAGCCGGAACAGCTTGCGACGTCTGGGTTTGCGGCGTATCGCGCACAGCTGCGAAGCGGAGCCGCGTACCTGCGGGGCGACGGACTGCTCACCTCGATCTCGCTGATGGTCGCAGCGACCAACCTGCTCGATCAGGCGATGGGCGCCGTGCTGCTCCCGGTGTGGGCGAAGCACACCGGCGGTGGCCCGCGCGCGATCGGCGCCGTCGCTGCGGCGCTTGCGGGCACGGCCGTCGTCGGCAGCCTGTTTGCGGCCTGGCGCGGCAATCGGCTGCCGCGGCGGCTGACCTTCACGATTTCCTACCTGCTCGGCGGTTGCCCGCGGTACTTCGCCCTCGCTCTCGGCCTGCCGCTGTGGGCTGTCCTCTGCGTGTACCTGGTCGGCGGGTTCGGCATCGGCACGATCAACCCGATCATCGCCGCCGTCGAGGTGCAGCGGGTGCCGGCGCCGTTGCGGGGTCGGGTCTTCGCCCTCACCGGTGCCCTGTCGTGGGTGGGCATCCCGTTCGGCGGCCTGATCGGCGGCGGCGTGGCCGAGGCGGCCGGGCTGAAGGTGGCACTCGTTGGTTGCGGCGTCGCGTACCTCGGGGCGACGCTGCTGCCGGCGCTGCGGCCGGAGTGGCGGGACATGGACGGCGGCTACGAGACCGCCGGCGCGCGTGCCGAACCGAGTGGGAAAGGGCTTGCGGCGTAGGCGAATCCGGGCTAGAATCGAACGCATGTTCGAGTTATCGGCGGTCCCCTGGGTCACCCAGGACACGATGCCGACCGACGCCGAGCTGGAGTCGATGTACGACGCGATGAATCCACCGGAAGCGCGGCTGCCGTTCGCCACCTTCTCGCCCGGGCGCGCCCTTCCGCCAGGCCCGTGCGCGGCGGCAACCCTCGACACGTTCGACCCTTCTGATCTCGACGACGACAGCCTGGTCGATCACATCGGGTCGTGGGAACGGCTGATCGGCTGGGCGCAGGCGAGGCAGGCCATCGCGATGGCCGAGTTTGGGCGACGTCGTCCAGCCGAGGATGGATTGCGCTGGGACAGAAAGGGATTCGCTGCCGACGAGCTCGCACCGGCACTGCGCTGTGCACCGCAGACCGCGTCCTCGCGGCTGGCGATTGCCACCGAGGTGACGTCACGGTTCCCGGCCACGATGAAGGCCTGGCGAGACGGCACGATCGACTCGACGAAGGTACGAGCGATCGTCGACACCATCTGCGCGTTCGACGACGATCGGGTGCTCGCGGCCGAGCAGGCGCTGTATCCGAACGCCGAGACGCAGACGGCGGGGCAGCTACGGGCGAAGCTGGCGCGGATCGCGCTCAAGCTCGATCCGAATACGGCGGAGCAGCGCAGCCGGGAAGCATATGCAGACCGCCGAGTACTGGTGACGCCGAGCAGCGACGGCATGAGCGAGCTGTGGGCGCTGCTACCCGCAGCGGGTGCGCAGCGGCTGCGTGCGACTCTGGATGCACACGCGCGGGCCAGCGCAGGCGATGGACGCAGCAGCGATCAACTCCGGGCCGATGCGCTCGTCGATCTCGCCGACATCGCGGCGGATTCGCTGCCGCCGGCTGCGGCCCGGCAGGCGCAGGTCCAGGTCACGGTCGCGGCGACGACACTGCTCGGCCTTGACGACGATCCCGCCGAACTCGCCGGCTACGGTCCCATCACGGCAGGGCTTGCACGCCGGATCGCCGGCGACGCCACCTGGCGCCGGTTGCTTACCGACCCCGCAACCGGTGCGCTGCTCGACTACGGCCGCACCACCTATCAGCCGCCCGCGGCCCTGGCCGATCAGGTCAGAGCCCGCGACCGGGTCTGCAGATTTCCCGGCTGCCGGCGATCCGCCCGCAGCGCAGACCTCGACCACACGGTCCGGTATCCGGACGGCCCGACTGCGGCCGGGAACCTCGCCGCTCTGTGCCGGCGCCACCATCGGCTCAAACACGAGGGCGGCTGGCAGCTGGCCCAGAAACCCGGTGGATCGCTGCTGTGGACAACGCCCGGCGGGGGCCACACCTACCGCACCGAACCGGATCCACTCGACGATCCGGCGCCGTTCTGATTCGCCGACCTACTTGCGGTAGTGCCTACTGGCGGTAGTGCTCCACCTCGTCGGGTGGGCGCATCTTCGCGTCGTCCGGGTTGTCCCCGAACTCCTCGCGCGCCCGGCGCTGGCGGAGCAGATCCCACGTCTGGTCCAGCCGGACCTGCAGCCGCGACAGCTCGGCTCGACCCTCGTCGTCGAGCCCGCCCGCGGCGCCGGCCTTCTCCCGCAGTTCGCGCTCCCGGGCGACCAGCTCGCCGATGCGACCCGTCAGCTGCTCGTCGTCCACCGCTTGACCTCCTCAAACTTCCCTTGTAGGGCAGGCTATTTGGGCGCCATTCGCAGGGCGCCGTCGAGTCGCAGGGTGGCGCCGTTCAGCATCGGGTTGTCGATGATGTGCGCAACCAGCGACGCGTACTCCTCGGGGCGGCCGAGCCGGCTCGGGTGCGGCACCTGCTGGCCCAGCGCGGCCTGCACCTCCTCGGTGAACCCGGCCATCATCGGCGTCGCGAACAGGCCGGGCGCGATGGCCACGACCCGGATCGCCCGGCCGGCGAGGTCGCGCGCGGCGGTGAAGGCGAGCGAGGCGACGCCGCCCTTCGACGCGGCGTAGGCGGCCTGCCCGATCTGCCCCTCGAACGCCGCCACAGACGACGTGCACACGATCACGCCGCGCTCCTCACCGATCGGCTCCAGCGCGCTCATCCGCTGCGCGGCAAGGCGTAGCACGTTGAAGGTGCCGACCAGGTTGATGTCGATGACGGTGCGGAACGACTCCAGCGGCAGCGGTCCGTTCCGGCCGATCACCCGGCCCGCCGTCGCCACGCCAGCGCAGTTGACCAGCACCCTGATCTGGCCCAGTCCCGCCGCGGCGTCGAGCGCCGCGGACACCTGCGCCTCATCGCGAACATCGGCGGGGGTGAAGACAGCGGCGTCGCCGAGCTCGGCCGCGGCCTCGGCGCCGGGCTGGCCCGGCAGGTCGAGAAGGGCGACGCGCGCGCCAGCCTGCACCAGCCGGCCGGCGGTGGCCCGGCCCAGGCCGGAGGCTCCCCCGGTGATCACGGCGACCACGCCGTCGAGCTGCATCCAGCTCCTCCATCCATCGGCCTCAGCGAGCCGCATCAGCCCGGCAACCTCAGCGAGCCCGGCGAACCTCAGCGAGCCTAGTACGGCGTCGGTAGTGCCAGCCGCGCTGTTAGGGTGCCTGCCGTGAGCGAACGGCTGGTGTGGATCGACTGCGAGATGACCGGACTCGACCTCCAGCGCGACGCTCTGATCGAGATCGCCGCGCTGGTGACCGAGCCCGACCTCACCGTCCTGGGCGACGGCGTCGACGTCGTGATCCACGCCGACGACGACCTGCTCGACGGCATGGTCGACGTCGTCCGCGAGATGCATGCGAAGTCTGGGCTCACCGACGCCGTCAGGGCATCGACCGTCACACCGGCCGACGCCGAACGGGCAGTGCTCGACTACGTGCGGACGTGGGTGCCCGAGGCCCGGTCAGCGCCGCTCGCGGGCAACTCCGTCGCCACCGACCGTGGGTTCATCACCCGCGACATGAGAGCGCTCGACAACCATCTGCACTACCGGATGGTCGACGTGTCGTCGATCAAGGAGCTGGCCCGGCGCTGGTACCCGCGGGTGTACTTCGCGCAGCCACCGAAGGGGCTGGCACACCGGGCGCTGGCCGACATCCGGGAGAGCATCATCGAGCTGCGGTACTACCGCGACGCCGTGTTCGTCCCGCAACCCGGACCGAGCAGCGACGACGCGCGGGCCATCGCCGTTGCACTCGGCGCTGCTCCCCCACCCCGCGAGCCACCGGCCGACTGAGCGGCTCCGCTATCATCAACCGGCGCCGTCACCGCACGGCCGTGGTGGGTGTAGCTCAGCTGGTAGAGCACCTGGTTGTGGTCCAGGGGGTCGTGGGTTCGAGCCCCATCACTCACCCGAAGCGAGGATGGCCGGCTGCTATCCTCGCCCAGCCGCGTTCCGCGCGGCCCGGCGCCGCTAGCTCAACTGGCAGAGCAGCTGACTCTTAATCAGCGGGTTCGGGGTTCGAGTCCCTGGCGGCGCACCAATCTTCTGTACTAGTTCGCCTGATGCTTGACAGATCGCTCAACTGCCCGAGCGCGCTAGGACGTCGAGAGACAAGACGCACACTTCGTTCTCAGCTGGCAATCATCGTCCACGGGCCGGTCGCGGTCACCACGTCGCCTCAGATTTGCTGGCGGCAATGGCGAACACCAGGTCTCCGTCGCCGTGCAACGTGCCGACCGGCGGCCCCGAGCCCATGGCCACATCGTGGCGAGCCCCGGCCAGATCAGCGATGGCGTGACGACGAACCCCGGCCGCGCTGACGGCGAGCAGGCGGCTGAGCGGACCTCGCGGCAGGACGGGATGACGGGCAACTGACGAGCGCACGGTTAGGGTCTTGGCTGTGACCGACCTGAGCCCGGCGCGGATCCACCGAGCGCTCGAGCCGCTGCACGCTCTCGGCTACTTCGCACCGGAAAGCGACGAGGCGCTGACGGCGACGGGCCTGCGACCCGGCCGGATGACCTACTTCGCCGGCCGGGCCGGCGTCATGGGCTCGGTCGGCCCCGCCGTCGTGACGGCCACGTTCTACAACTTCAGCCCGGACCTGGTCGACCGGTACATCCCGCGGGCGTGGACGCTCGCCGATCCGGCCGCGCTCTACCCGGCCCGGTTGCGCGCCGCCGGCCAGGCGCTGCGCCGGCTGCTCGGCGACGACGTCGCGGCATCAGAGCAGATCGAGATGGCCGCGACACTCGCGCGCACGGCGACCGAGGCGGCGCGTCCGGAGGGCCGGCCGCTGTTCGCCGCCTACGCCGACGTCGACTGGCCGACGACGCCGCTGCTGACGCTCTGGCATGCGATCACCCTGCTGCGCGAGCATCGCGGCGACGGTCACGTCGCTGCGCTGGTCGGACACGACCTCTCCGGCGTCGAGGCGATCATCACGCACACGGCGACCGGCTACGGCTTCACCGAGCCGGCCGCGAAGAAGCTCCGCGGCTGGTCCGAGGAGCAGTGGGCCGCCGCGGCCGACGGCCTGCGCGATCGCCGGATCCTCGACGCCGCAGGCGATCTGACCGAGGCGGGACGTGCACTTCGCGCCGATGTCGAACGTGCTACCGATGCGATGGCGGCCGCGCCGTGGCGACACCTGGGCGCGGAGCGGTCGGAGCGGCTGACTGACATCACCAAGCCGCTGTGCCGCGCCGTCGCCGGGGCCGGCGCATTCCCGGCCGGCGTGTTCGCGCGCGGCTGACCCGTTACCGTTGAGCCGATGAACGAGGACAGAGCCCGCCGCGTCGTTGACGTGCTGCGCGAACGCGGCGTCGATGCCCAGATGGCGAAGGCGGGCGTGTACCAGTTCGGCATCCGCATCGCGCTGGGCGACGGACGCGAAGCCATCTGGGACACCGACGGGTCGGCCGGCCTGGAGGCCCAGGTGATGCGCGACGGCATGCTGGTCGGCTTCGTCCCGTCGATCGAGGGTTCGGAAGACTTCGACGACGCTGGCGTCATCGACGCCATCGCCCGCACCGGCTACGACCAGCCGATCGCGACGCGGCGCCCCGCGGCCCCGCCGCCGGCCCCGCCACTCCCCCGCCAGGGCGGCGTGTTCCGCCGGTTCCTCGACGGCTTCCGGTACCGCTGACCCCAGCCGGTCGCCCGCCGGCTTGTGGGCCAGTGGTGCCGGTCGTCACCACTAGTGGTGCCGGTCGTCACAACTAGGCGCCGGCGACGACACTTCCGCCGTCGACGTGCACGGCGATTTTCGGCAGCGGCCGCGGCGCCGGACCGTGCAGCACGGCACCGGTCGTCGCGCTGTACTTGGAGCCGTGGCAGGGGCAGTGCAGCTCCTTGCCGGCGGCCTTGACGGTGCAGCCCATGTGTGTGCACTTCGCGCTGAACGCAGCGGCGGCTCCCCGAGTCGGCTGCGCGACCACGACGGCCGAGTCGCCGTCCTTGACCACGATCCCCTCGCCGACCGGTATCGCCGACAGGCTGGCCAGCCGAGTCCCCGATCCGGATCCAGCAGTCGACGGTGGCCCGGCGGAACCCGTCGGTCCACCAGCCGGCTTCGAGCTCGCGCCGCAGCCGGCGACGACGATCGCGCCCGCGCCGGCCGCACCGACCGCGAGCGCACCGCGCCGAGATATCTCGGTGTCCATCCGACCTCCTAGTGTCTCGCTTCAGACCCGGTTCGACGAGGCCTACGGCGGTCGGGCGCGGATCGTTCAGCATCCCTCGAAGTGAACCGATCGCGGCGTTCGGCCGTGCGTTGATGTGACGGGCCCCGAATCGACGCGGTAGGGAGCGCATCATGGGTGAGACACGGCACGATGGACGACGTGCGATCACGTCCGTGGCAACCGGTCTCGCGGTGGCTGCCGTGCTGCTCTCCGCCGACGTCCACATCAACCTCTGATTCGACGGCTTCCGCGATATCGCCACCATCGGACCGCTGTTCCTGCTCAACGCCGTCGGCGGCATCGTGATCGGAGTCGTGGCATCCGTGTGGCGGCACTGGCTGGCGATGCTGGCGTGTGTCGGGTTCGGCGCCGCCACGCTCGCGGCGTTCTATCTCTCGGTGACGGTCGGCCTGTTCGGGCTGCACGAGACGGCCGCCGGCACGCCGCAGATCCTGGCCGAAGCCTCCGAATGGACGGCGGTCGTCGCCGGCGGACTGGCATTCGCGTTCGGTCCACGACCGGCACGGCTGACGTTCCGGCGCGAGGACGTCGCCGTGTCGAACCGTTCTGGGGTTCTCTCCTGACGAGCGACCGGCCGACGAGGCGGACATGTCCACTGTGACGACGCCCGACGCCGAGCTGATGCAGCGGTTGCACGACGAGCACGCGAGCGCGCTGTGGTCGTTCGTGCTGCGGCTCACCAACGGCGATCGCGCCCGCGCCGACGACATCACCCAGGAGACACTGCTACGGGCCTGGCGCAACCTAGACGCCCTGGAGCCCTCCCGCGGATCTCCTCGCACCTGGCTGTTCACCGTTGCCCGCCGCATCGCGATCGACGAGTGGCGGGCCCGGCGCATCCGGCCGGAGTTCTCCACCGACGTCCTGCCGGAGCGGCCATCGACCACGGACGACACCGACGGCATCCTGCAGACCTGGCTGGTCGCGGATGCGCTCTCGCGGCTGTCGGAGGATCATCGGGCCGCGTTGGTCTGCTGCTACTACGAAGGACGATCGGTGCGGGACGCCGCATCGATGCTCGGAATCCCCGAGGGGACGGTCAAGTCACGGCTGCACTACGGCTTGCGCGGCCTGAAGCTCGCGCTCGATGAGATGGGGGTGAACGGATGACGGCTCATGACGACGGCGGCCGATACGACGATCCGTTCGCCGACTCGGATGCCGCGTACGTGCTCGGTGCGCTCTCGGCGTCGGACCGCCAGCGCTACGAGCAGCACTTGCGCGAGTGCGCGCGCTGCGCGTCGTCCGTGCGCGATCTGGCCGGGATGCCAGGGCTGCTCGGCCGCGTCCACACCGACGACGTCCGCGCCGTACCCGAGCCGCCACCCGCGACACAGCTGCCGCAACTGCTCGCCGCGGTGGCCAGGGAGCGCCGTCGGGGCCGGCGGCTGACCACGGTCCTGGTCGGGTCGGTGGCCGCGTGCCTGCTCGCGCTGGCCACCGCGCTCGTGGTTCCCGCCCTAACTGGCGACCGGACCGCAGGTGCAGCCGCCGTCGCGATGACGGCCGCGCCGAGCGCGCCGATCCGGGCGACCGCGCAGTTCTCCTCGTCCGCCTGGGGCACCCGCATCCGGCTCCGCTGCACCTACGACGGACCGTATCCCGCCGACACCTACGAGTTCGTCGTCAAAGGCCGTGACGGGGCGCGGCAGCAGATCGCAACCTGGAACGGCGCGCCCACGGGCACCATCACGGTCGACGCCACGACGAGCTTCGCCGAAACCGACATCGCCTCGCTGCTGGTGCAGACCCACGCCGGCCGGCCGGTGCTGCGACTCGACCGCTGAGCTGAGCTCCCGGGACTGCTGCCGATCGAGGAAACCGTGCGGCCAATCACGCCGTAAGACGTTTGTGAGGAACATTTCGCCGGCGCGGAGGAGAATGAGGACGTGAGCGACGGTGCGCCGGTCGGGCGCCGTGTCCTGCTGGGCATGGTGGGCCTCGGCGCGCTCGGTGTCGTCTTCGGCCCGTCGCTGCAGGACGCCGAGCAGCGGCTGCTCGCGCCGGTGCAGAACCACGACCCGACCGGGCTGTCCGGCCTGGTGCCAGACGGCGGCGGCTTCCGGTTCTACTCGGTGACGGCGAGCGTGCCGAACCGCACGGTCGAGGACTACCGGCTCACCATCGGCGGCCTGGTCGACCACCCGGCCACGCTGCGGATCGCCGACCTCGCCGCCATGCGGCAGACCACCCTGGTGCGCGACTTCCAGTGCGTCACCGGCTGGCGGGTGCCGAAGGTGCACTGGTCCGGTGTGGCGCTGGCCGACCTTCTCGACGCCGTCGGCGTCAAACCGTCGGCCAAGGCGGTGCAGTTCAGCTCCTTTGACGGCGCCTACACCGAGAGCCTGAGCCTCGCGCAGGCCCGCCGCCGCGACATCCTCGTCGCCACCGGGATGCTCGGCCAGCCGGTGACGCACGACCACGGCGGACCGGTGCGGCTCTATGTCGCCCCGATGTACGGCTACAAGAGCTGCAAGTGGCTCGGCGGCATCACCCTGGCAGGCCAGGTGACTCCCGGCTTCTGGGAGGACCAGGGCTACGACGTCGATGCGTGGGTCGGCAGGTCCAACGGGCGCGACGATGCGACCACGTCCTGAGACCAGGCGCCGGGCCGCGCCGGGTCAGCTGCTGCGCGCCACCCTGACCGAGCGCTGGGTGCACCGCAGCTTCGGCCTGCTGATGGGCGTGTGCATCGCCACCGCCGCGATCCTCTACATCGGACCGTTGTCGATCGCCGTCGGACGGAGGTCGACGGTCGAGTGGGTCCACGTGATCTCGGGCGCCGCCCTGCCGCTGCCGATCCTGATCGGGCTCGCGTCGCGGGCGTTCCGTGCCGATCTGCGGCGGCTGAACCGCTTCTCGCCCGTCGACTGGGAGTGGCTGCGCAGCAAGAACCGCCGGTCCGGCCGGCTGCCGGTGGGCAAGTTCAACGCGGGGCAGAAACTGAACGCGTCGTTCGTCACCGGCGCCACGCTGGTGATGCTCGGCACCGGCCTGATCATGCGCTTCGCCAACGCCTGGCCGGTGCGCTGGCGGACCGGGGCCACCTTCGTCCACGACTGGATCGCCTACGCCATCGGCATCGTCATCATCGGTCACCTGTTCTTCGCCACCCGCGACCCAGAGGCGCGTCAGGGGATGCGCACCGGCGCCGTGCCCGAGGCATGGGCGCGGCGCGAACACCGCGGCTGGGCCGAGGAGCAGGTGGCCGCTGAGGCGGCAGACGACGCGTCGCCACCGGGCTGAAGCTCGTCGGTCGCGCTCGGGGGCAGGCCGGACGCCCCCGGCGTCCGCAGGGCCGGCGCCACCGGTGTATGCCGCCACTGCACCGAGGCGTCGTCGCCGACGTCGAGCACCATCACGACGTCGTTGCCGCTGCGCACGGCGGGCACGCCGTGCTCCCGGAACCGGGTGAGGGAACTGCGGCGCCCGTGCCACGGGCAGCGCAGGAACCGGCCGGCGCCGTCGAGCTGAGCGAGCTGCAGCGGCCCGCCGCGGTGCGGGCAGCGTGACGGCAGCACGAACGCCCCGGTAGCCGTGCGGGCGAAGACGTACGGCACGCCGTCGACCACAACGCAGTTGTCGCGGCCGTCGACGCGCAGGCGGACAGCGCGCATCACGGCTCCGTGGGCACCGGGTAGGTCTCGTACGTGCAGTCACCCGAAGAGATCGTCGCCCCGTGCAGCCGGCCGGCGGGGATGACGACGCCGTCGCCCGGCGCGAGCGGCAGCTCGGCCTCCCAGCCCGCGATCAGCCGCATCGAGCCGGACGTGACATGCAGCAGGGTGTCCGTGTCGTACTGGTCGGACGTGATGACCGTGTCGCTGGTGCCGACCAGCGGCGTCGCCGGCGCCGGCAGCTCGCCGTCGCGGATCTGCGGCCACAGCCGGTCGTGCTCGCGCATCGCGGCGTCGAGCCCGTCGGTCCAGCGGATCTGTTCGGCGATGTCGACGTCGGCGATGCCGGCCAGCGTCCGGAACTCACTCACCCCACGGACGATCTCGGGGATGACGACGTCGCCGCACCGCTCGACCAGCGGCAGCACCAGCTTCTCCAGCGCCATCCGGCCGTGATGGACGTCGATGTGCACGTGCTCGGTGAAGTACCGCACGTCGGCGGTCTCCCCGAAGACCTGCCGCATCATCCGGATGACCCGCGCACAGAACTGCACCAGCGTGCACTCGGTGTAGTAGAGCGCGCCGAGGTACCGGAAGAAGTTCTCGTGATTCTTGCCCAGGTAGTGGAAGTAGTTGTTAGCGGCCAGGCTGCCGGCGAGGTAGTACTGCCAGTAGGTGTGGACGCCGGGGTCGAGCCCGAGTGAGGACAGGGTGTCGACGAACAGGCTGCTGTGCTTGCTTTCGTGCACGCCGTAGCCGTACTCGTCGATGACGATCTTGAACCACTCCGACTGTGCCGGGCCGTAATTACCGAGGACGTTGCGGATCATCGGCGATGCCTCGGACAGGAAGTCCGGAGCGAACTGGATCATCCACGACCGCGCGGCGCGTTCGGGGTCGGCCGAGGAGAGGATGGCCCGCTCGGGCCCGCCCCACTCGCCGACGTCGTCGCGCACGATGTCGGTCAGGTACGCCTCAAGCGATGCCGGCGTCCAGTCACCGGTGACGTCGATCTCGTCGTCGAGGAAGCCGAAACAGTGCCGTTCGAGGGCCGGCCGGATGATCTCGCCGAACGCGCGGTTGCTGGAGCTGTAGAACGCGGTGAAGTCCGACCACTTCGCCTCCAAACCCTTGCCGGGCAAGAAGACCAGATCGGCTTCGTAGATGTTGAGCAGCAGCCGGTGGCTTGCCAGTGCGGCCGCGCTGAACACCTGGTCGCGCCGCAGCGGGACGCTGAAGTCGAACGACGGCAGCGTCTGCGGCAGCAGCTGGCGGCGGTAGGGGTTGTCGCCGTTGAGCCAGCGCTCGCCGTCGATGTAGAGCGGGTTGCTCGCGTACCGGAGCACCGCATCGCGCAGCTGGCCGGAGTCGAGTACGAACGGGGCGAAGCCGGCCGGGAGTGTGCTGGTCATCGCGTTGCCTCCTGCGTCGTGGACGGTGCTTCGGTACAGACTCGGGTCGGCGTAGCGGACAGCCGGGTGGATACGCAGCGCAGCTCTACCTCGATGCTGCGGCCCGCGGCGACCTCGACGGGCGCCGGGAACGGCAGGAACGCCTGCATCCAGTGGGTGGCCGTGTTGTCCGGCGTCGTTCGCAGCACAACACCGGCGCCGAGGTCGAGCTCGAACCAGGCGACGACGGCGTGCGCGGTGCCCGATGTCGTCGGCTCGAAGGACACCGACCGGTTCTGCTGCTCCGGGACGTCGCGGGTGAAGTCGAAGGACAGCAACTCGACCGGCGCGGACAGCGCGCAGTGGGGCCAGGTCGCGAGCCGGGTCGGGAAGTGCCCGTGCGTCGCGAGCGCGTTCATCAGCGAGACATCGAAACCGCACGCGACCTCGACGTGGTTCAGTCGCTGCACCGCGGAGGATTCCATCAGCTGGCCGTAGAGCTTCGCGCCCTGCGGCAGGATGGTGCCGTCGGGCGCGAGCAGCTCTCTGCGAGCGTGCCGGATCGACGGCAGGATGCCCTCGCCAACCAGTCCGCAGTCGACGATCTCGGAGATCACCATGTCGGCGGGTGTGGCGATCTCCCGACCGATTTCGATCGCACTGGAGTGCGTCGCCAGCACCGTGATCCGATCGGTGAGTCCCTGGGTGTCGATGATCTGGCGGGCGACCTCGGCCAGCAGCGGGTTCGCCTCGCACGTCGTGACCCGACCGGCACCGGCCCGGGCCGCGGCGAGCGCGAGCAGTCCGCTGCCCGAGCCGATGTCGAGGACATGCGAGCCCGGCACGACCTGCCGCTCGAGCGCCGTCGCGTAGGCATCGTTGCGCTCTCGGTCGTTCAACATCGAGAAGTGCCAGCGCGGAATGACGTTGGCCGCCAGGGCGCCGAGTGTCGACTGGTCGACCGTGCCGCTGGCGATGGCGTCGACGGCCGCGCGAGTGGACGTCACGAGTTCCTCGATGCGCGCGAGCTGGGCGCGGACGCCAGCGGCCGCGAGCCGCTCGTACGACGTCGTCGCAGAGAGCGGCCGAGACATGGTCATCAGCGGTGCCCTCCTGCCGTGCCGACCAACTGCAGCTGCTCGTTCGCCGTGGCCTCTGCCTCATCGGGCGTCGCCGCCATCTCGGCCCCTGGCGTTGCGTCCGACAACGCATCCTCCATGTATCGCAGGGGCTTGTAGCGCATACCGAGTGCCGCCCAGATGAGTAGCGAGATCCCGCAGGCCGCGACGACCAGGCCGATGCCGCGGCCATCGCCGACGCCGAACAGGTGACCGACGAAGGTGTTGGACAGGGCGCCGTGCTTGCCGAGCAATGGGTTGACCGCGTGCACGATGAACGGTGCGCCGAGGTAGGCGACGGGCGTCATCGCGAGCGCCATCATCTGGTTCGCGGCCAGCACCCGGCCCTGCAGCTCGGTGTGCACCTTGACCTGGATCAGTGCGCGCCAGTGGGCATTGACCAGGTTGCTCGCGGCGTTGCGCATCAGGATGCCGATCGACACCAGCAGGATCGACGGTCGCAGGCCCATCAGCAAGATGCCCAACCCGACGAAGTAGACCATCCCGACCATGCCGCTGGCGCGGCGGCGGGTGCCGCCCCACAGCATCATGAGCACCGAGCCGAGGATGGCGCCGACGCCCGCGACTCCGGTGACGACGCCGACGGCAGCCGCGCTGTTGAAGGCGAACACCAGCGGCACCGTCAGGACGATCGCGAGGGCACCGAAGAAGTTGTCGACGAGGAAGAACCCGGCCATCACGACGAGCGGCTTGCGCTTGGCCATGTAATGCCAGCCGCCAGCGATCGTCTTGCGGAACGACTCCTCCGGCTTGGAGTACAACCGATTCGGGAACCGCACCTTCACCAGCGTGAGGATGCCGACGGCGAAGGAGAAGGCGTCGATCGCGATCACACCGGGCAGGCCGACCAGGAGCAGCAGCGCGCCACCGGCCAGCGGCGCGACGACGTTGCCGAACCCGTCACCGAGCTGCGCGATGCCGTTGGCCTGGGCGAGATAGGGCTTGGGCACGAGTTGCGCGGTCGCGGCGATGTAGGTCGGGTCGTGGACGCCGGTCGCGAGGGCCAGCACGATGACGATGACGCAGATGTTCCACAGCGTCAGGGTGTGCGTGGAGGCGAGGGCGATCAGCGCGACGACGCTGATGCCACCGGCGACCTCGCAGCCGAGCAGCACCAGCCTGCGGTCGATGCGGTCGGTGAGCGCGCCCCCGACCGGCCCGACCACGACCCGGGGCACCAGCGACAGGAACGTGATCAACGCATACGAGCTGAGGTTGCCGGTCTCCTTGTAGACCCACAGTCCCAACGCGAACAGGGTGAGCGTGCTGCCCATGATCGAGATCGTCTGGCCGGCAGCAACCACGTAGAAGTCACGCAGGTTACGCCTCGCCTCGGGTCCGGTCACCGAGACGTGCGGCACCCTTGGCGGCAACCGTCCGGCGCGCCAGTCACCGACCGCCGAGGCGATCAGACCGGCCAGGTAGTTCGCTTGGTGCTTGAGGAAGTAGTGCCCCGCCTTCGGGACCAACGCGAGCCCGACCTGCGGCGCGAAGGCCGCCCACTCGGCGTACCGCTCGCGGTAGAGGTCGGTACCGCGGTCGCGTTCGCCGACGACGCACAGTGCCGGCGCCGTGAGCGTGCGCGGCTCGGCCCGGTTGAGCTCGCGGGTGAACCACGCCTGCGAGTTGTCGACATCGTGGCGCATGCTGTGCAGGATCGTGCGCTGGGCGGCCTCGTCGGCCATGTCCTCTTCCATCAGACCGCCCATGGAGCGCAGCAGATCGCGGCTCGCGCGGTCGGATGTGAAGCGGCTCTGCGGGAACTTCCGGTTGATCCACGACGCGAGCCGCCCAGGCAACGTCGCGGTGGGGAAGCTGCCCGCGACGATCAGGCCGACGACCTCGCGGCGGGCCGCTTCGAGCCGGAGCGCGAGTTCGGTTGCGAGCGCCGTGCCGACACAGTGGCCGTAGACCAGGATCGGGCCCTGGACGGTATCGCCCAGTTCGGCGAGGACCGCATCGGCGACGGCGTCGAGGGAGATGCGTTCCTCGTCCGGACGCGCGGGATCGTGGCCGGGCAGCTCGACGGCGACGACGGCCGTGCCGGGCATCGTGGCGGCGAGCTCGGTGGCCAGCGGCTGGTAGGCCACCGCGGCGCCGCCGCCGTACGGGACACAGACGACGGTGAGTGTGGTCGGCACGCCCTTCGGCGGTCCGGCCAGGCGGTAGAGCAACCCGGTCTGCGCGCTGCCGGCGCCGCCGTCGACGACCGCCGCGAGCTCGCCGACGGTGGGATGGGTGAACAGCTCGATGACCCGCAGCGACGGGTCAATCAGCCGCACGGCGCGGACCGCCGCGAACGAGTCGCCACCGAGTGCGAAGAAGTCGTCGTCGACGCCGATGCGCGGCACGTCGAGCACCCGCATCCATGCATCGACGACCCGCTGCTGACTCGGCGTGCTCGGGGGCACATAGTCGGCGGCCGCCGGCGCGGTGTCGGGTGCTGGCAGCGCGTGCCGGTCGACCTTGCCGTTCGGATTCAGCGGTAGTGCGTCGAGCACGGCGATCGACGCGGGCACCATGTAGTCGGGCAGCCGGTTGCGCAGCGCCCCCCGCACGGCCGTGACGTCCACAGTGGACGCGCCCGTTGCGGGGGTGATCCACGCGGCGAGCTTGCGCTGGTGTGCTTCGCCTACGGGCAGTACGAAGGCCTCGCCGACACCCGGCAGCTCGCGCAGCGCGGTCGCCACCTCGCCGAGCTCAACCCGGAAGCCGCGGACCTTCACCTGGTCGTCGACGCGACCGAGGAAACGCACCGCACCGCCGGAGGTGACGCGCACGCGGTCGCCGGTCCGGTAACACCGCCGGCCCGTGCCGAGCGGATCGAGTACGAATCGCTGCGCCGTCTCCTCGTCCCGCCCGAGGTAGCCGCGGGCCACGCTCGGCCCGCTGATCCACAGCTCCCCCGGCACGCTCGAAGGCACCATCCGGCCGCCCGCGTCCACGACGTAGCAGTCGACGTTCGGGAACGGCGTACCCAATGGCACCACGCCGTCACGTGCGAGCACCGGCACGTCGTCGATGCTGCACCCGAAGACGGCGACCGTCGTCTCGCTGGGCCCGTAGTGCACCTGAACGTCGATCCCGGGTGCGGCGGCCCGAACGCGGTCGACGAGCGACCACGGACACGCCTCGCCGGCCAGCACCAGCGTGCGGCCCGGCAACACCGACGCCAGCTCGGCATGCGTCGCCAGCAGCTCCAGCTGGCTCGGCACCATCTTGATCACATCCAGGCGATGCGCCGCGACGTAGGCGGCGTAGGCAGCGGGGTCGGTTGCGACCTCGCGGTCTACCAGGTGCAGCGCCCCTCCGGTCGCGAGTGCACCCCAGACCATGGTCAGGCCGAGGTCGGCTGCGATGG
Organism: Pseudonocardiales bacterium; assembly: GCA_003244255.1. GTDB lineage: Bacteria > Actinomycetota > Actinomycetes > Mycobacteriales > QHCD01 > QHCD01. The sequence continues at coordinate 94,501 of QHCD01000011.1, forward strand.
TGGAGACCAGCGCGAAAGACCTTGGTACCTCGGCGATTCCGGCGCCAAACCGTTCAAGCACGGCCGGCAGATACTGCGCGAAGTTCCGGTGCTCGACCGCCACGCCCTTCGGCATGCCGGTGGATCCGGAGGTGAAGATCACGTAGGCGAGCTGCGCCGGATCGACGACGACGTCGGGTGCGGTGTCGGTAACGGCCAGCGTCGCCGGGTCGTCGAGGACCAGCACCTCGCGGCCGGCGGCCAGCTTCGCCTGCTGCGCCGCCTCGGTGAGGACGACACGCGCGCCGGCGGCGGTCAGCATCGTGGCGATGCGGTCATCGGGATAGACGGGGTCGAGCGCCACGTAGGCACCGCCCGCCTTGAGGACACCGACCAGCGCGACGGCGAGGTGCGTCGTGCGTTCGGCAAGGACGGCCACCGGCTCGTCGGCGCGGACGCCGAGGGCGAGCAGCCGGTGCGCCACCTGGTTCGCCCGGCGGTCGAGCTCGGCGTAGGTCAGGGTGCCGTCGGCCGCGACAACCGCTGTCGCGTCGGGGGTTTCGCGTGCCCACCGCTGCACCGGCGAGTGCATCAACGTGGCGGCGATGTCCCGCCGCGGCCCGCAGATCGTGGCGCCGGTAGTGGGCTCCAGCGTGATCGCAGCCATCGGTGCATCGAGGTCGGCCACCAGACCCGCAAGCAGCGCGCGGAACCAGTCCGCCATCCGGCGGATGGTCGACTCGTCGAAAACCTCGCTGCGGAAGGCCATACCGCCGCTGAACCGGACGCCGTCGTCGACCAGGCCGAGATCGAGGTCGAACTTCACCAGCGTGCTCGGTGGCTCGACCGGCGTGACGTCGACCCCGGTGAACCGAACCGAGCCGGAGCTCGTGTCCAGAACGTTCAAGGCCGCCTGGAAGATCGGCGTCGTCGTCAGCGACCGCTCGGGCTGCACGCGGTCGACGACCCGCTCGAACGGCACGTCGGCGTGCGCGAACGTGTCGAGCGCGGTGGCGCGCACGCGCCGGATCAGCTCGCGCGCCGTCGGGTCGCCGGCTACGTCGGTGCGCATCACCAGGGTATTGACGAAGCAGCCGACGATCGAGTCGGTGCCGGCCAGATGACGCCCCGATTCCGCTACGCCGACGGCGATGTCGGTGCTGCCGGACACCCGCGACAGCAGTGCCTGCCACGCCGCGAGCAGGACCATGAACGGCGTCGCACCGGTGGCGACGGCCGCATCGCGCACCCGCTGCGAGAGCTCGGCAGACAGCTCGATGCCGACCTCGCCACCCGCCCACGACGCAACGGTCGGACGCGGCCGGTCCAGCGGCAGATCGAGCACCGGCTCGAGCCCCGCGAGCTGCCGCACCCACCAGTCGGCGTGCGGATCATCCGCGGCGTCGGAGCTGTCCTCTCGCTCGGCCAGCCACTCCGCGTAGTCCGCGTACTGCAGCGACGCCGGCGGCAGTTGCGGTCCGATGCCGATCCGCGCGGCATAGGCCACGGCGAGATCGCCGACGATCATGCCCCGCGACCACGCGTCGGTTGCGACGTGGTGCAGCGTGAGCGCCAGCACGTGCTCGTCGCCGTGCACGCGGAACAGCGTCGCCCGCATCGGCGGCTGCACCGCGAGCGTGAACGGCCGGTCCGCCTCCCGCATCAGTGCCGCGTCCAGATCCTCGGCGTCGACGTCGACGCTCAGGATGGGGACGCTGCCGGCAGCGCCCAGCACCACCGACGGCACACCGGCGGTGTCGACGATGCGGCTGCGCAGCACGTGGTGTCGCTCGGCGACGTCGCGCACCGCTGCCAGCAGGGCCTCGCCGTCGAGGGGGCCTGCGAGGCGCAGGTTGATCGGCACGTTGTAGGCCGCGCTGTCGGGCTCGAGCTGGCTTAGGAACCACAGCCGAAGTTGCGCCGGTGAGAGCGGAGCCGGGGCGCTCGGGTCCGGCCGGGCGGCGATCGAGGGCAGCGCCGCACCGCCAGGGCCTGGCTCCGTGCCGAGCGCGTGGGCGAGGTCGCCAAGCACTGGATGGTCGAAGATCGTCCGCACCAGCACCGGGTGCCTGAGTGCCTGTCGCAGCCTTGCCACCACGCGAGTAGCCGCGAAGGAGTGGCCGCCGACGGCGAAGAAGTCGTCGGTGACGCTGGGTTCGGCGATGCCGAGCACCTCCGACCAGGTACTCGCGACCAACAGCTCCATCGCGCTCGCCGGCGCGATCCGTTCATCGCCCGCGACCGTGTCGACCGGTTCGGGCAGCGCGCGCCGGTCGACCTTGCCGTTGGGATTCAGCGGCAGCCTGTCCAGCACCGTGATCGACGTCGGAACCATGTAGTCGGGCAGCGTCGTGCGCAGAGCCGCGCGCACAGCCGACACCGACACCGGCTCGCCGGCTCGCGGCGTCACCCACGCCGCGAGGCGGCGCAGGTGTGCCTCCCCCACCGGCATCACGACGGCCTCGTTGATGCCCGGCGCCGCGCGCAACGCCGTCATCACCTCGCCGAGCTCGACGCGGTACCCACGCACCTTCACCTGATCGTCGATGCGGCCGAGGAACAGCACGACGCCGTTTGGGGCGACGCGCACCCGGTCGCCGGTCCGATAGCACCGGGTGGTGCCTCCTACCGGGTCGGGCGTGAACTTCGCCGCGGTCAGCTCGGGATGGCCGAGATAGCCGCGTGCGACCAGCGGGCCACCGATCCACAGCTCACCGGCGATGCCGGCCGGCAGCGGATGCCCGGCGTCGTCGGCGACGTAGACGTCGACGCCGGCGAACGGGACTCCGAGCGGCACCATCCCGATACGCTCGGACTCCGGGTAGGCCTCCGTGTCGCACACCAGCACCGAGACGCTCGCCTCGGTGGGCCCGTAGTGGTTCTGCAGGACGAGTTCCGGGCGGGCGGCGTGCACCCGGTCGGCGAGATTCCAGGACAGCGCCTCGCCGCCGAGGATCAGCAGCCGGCGCGGCAGGACTGCGGCCAGGTCGCCGTAGGTGGCGAGCAGCTCGAGCAGGCTCGGCACCATCTTCACGACGTCGATGTGGTTGGCGGCGAGGTAGCGTGCGTAGGCCTGGGGGTCGGTGGAGATCTCACGGTCGAGCAGGTGCAGCGTGCTGCCGGTGCCGAGCGATCCCCACACCGTCGTCATGCCGGAATCGGCCGCGACGGTCGCAACCAGCGCGAACACCCGGCGGTCGAATCCGCCGACCGGTCCCTCGGCCTTCGCCATCGCCGCGGCGAGATACGCGGTGATGTTGCGGTGCTCGACGCCGACGCCCTTCGGACGACCCGTCGAGCCTGAGGTGAAGATGACATAGGCGACCTGGGTCTCCTCGACCGCGACGTCGGGCCGGCCTGCCGGCTGGTCGGAGAAGGCCCCAAGATCGTCGAGGGTCAGTACCTCGCGTCCGCGCCCCTGCACCCGCCCGGCGAGGTCGGACTGTGCGAGCACCACCCGCACGTCGACGGAGTCGAGCATCCCGGCGACTCGCTCGTCGGGAAAGATCGGATCGACTGGAAGGTAGGCGCCACCGGCTTTCAGCACCCCGAGTGCGCCGACCAGGAACCGGGTGGTGCGGTCTGCGAGCACAGCCACGGGCTTGTCGGCGGCGACGCCGGCAGCGAGCAGCCGGTGCGCCACCTGGTTGGCGTGGCGGTCGAGTTCGGCGTAGGTCAGCGCGCCGTCGGAGGCCACGATCGCCGTAGCATCAGGTGTTTCGCGGGCCCACCGCTCCACCGTTTCGTGCAGCAGCCGAGACGACGTGACCACGAGCTCGGGACCGCTGACGAGCGGCCCGTCGACGTGGTCGAGCGGCACGGAACCGACGGACCGGTCCGGCTCGGCCAGCATTCCGTCGAGCAGGGTGACGAACCAGGAGCCGATCCGTTCCACCGTCGCGGGGTCGAAGATGTCGGTGCGGTAGGAAATGCCGCCGTCGTAGCCACCGTCGGTGCGCACGAGCGCGAGGTTCAGGTCGTACTTCACGGTGTTGATCGGCTGGTCGAGTTCCACGGTCTGCAGGCCCGCGAACTCGACGTCGACACCCGCCGTGTCGAGGACGTTGAGCAGCACCTGGAAGATCGGCGTGGTGGAGCGGTCGCGCTCGGGCGCGAGCCGGCGCACGATCTGCTCGAAGGAGACACCGGCGTGGCCGAAGGCGTCCAGCGACGTTTCCTTCGCGGCGGCCAGCAGTTCCCGGCCGGTGGTCGCAGGGGCGACCTCGGTACGCATCGGCAGCGTGTTGATGAAGCAGCCGACGACCTCCTCGGTCGTCGAGTCCGCCCGCCCAGCCTCCGGCACGCCGACGACGACGTCGGTGCTGCCGGTGAGCCGCGAAAGCAACGCCTGCCAGCCAGCGAGGAACACCATGAACGGCGTGCCGCCACAGGCGATCGCGGCGGCGCGTACCCGCTCGGCGAGATCGGCCGGGATTCGCACGGGCGCCGTCTCGCCGGTCCAGTCTGCAACGGCCGGCCGCGGCCGGTCGACCGGCAGCTCGAGCACCGGTGGCGCGCCGGCTAGCCGATCGGCCCACCACTGGGCCTGCGCATCGGCGTCGTCCTGCCGGCTCGCCTCCCACAGCGCGACGTCGGCGTGCTGCAGTTCCGGTTCCGCAGGCGGCGGCGAGCCCTGGACCCGCACGGCGTAGCAGGCGGCCAGATCGGACATCGCCCGCGGATGCGACCAGTCGTCGATCGCGATGTGATGGAACGTCAGCGCGAGCACGTGGTCGTCGTCCGCGATCCGGTACAGCACGGCACGGGTGGGCGGTTCGACATCGAGCCGGAACGGGCGGCGCAGGTCGACAGCGAGCGCGGCGTCCAGCTCGTCCTCGGTGATGTCCACTGTGGACACCGGCACGGCGCCGGGGTCGACGACGACGGAAACCGGCTCGCCGTCGCGTTCCTCGATGACGCTGCGGAGGACCTCGTGCCGGGTCACCAGGTCGCGCACCGCGGCGAGCATCGCATCGGCGTCGAGCACACCGCGAAGCCGCAGCACGCTCGGCAGCAGGTACGCGGCGCTGTCCGGCTCCAGCTGGGCGAGGAACCACAGCCGGGCCTGCGCGGGCGTCAGCGGCACGGGTGCGTCCGGGTCGCTGCGCCGCGGGATGCCCGCGCCGGGTTGCGCGCTCAGGGCCTTGGCCGCGCGCTGCTCGAGCAGGGCGCGCAGGAAGCCGTCGTCGCGGCGGTCGGCGATGCCGGTCAACGGTCGCGCCCAGGAGAATCGGTCATGACTGGGCGGCTCCGGTATCTGCGGTGACGTCGGCGGGGTTGGTGATGGTCGTCGCCTCGGCGGCGTCGGCGACCCGGTCGGCTTCGTCGGCCATGGTGGCGAGCGCGATCCGTTCGACCTCGACGGCGAAGTCGGCCAGCGCGGGATGCTCGAACAGCAACCGTACCGGCACCGGCACGCCGAGCGCACTGCGTAACCGGCCGACGGCGCGGGTCGCGGCGAGTGAGTGCCCGCCGAGGGCGAAGAAGGTGTCCTCGGCGCTGACCCGTTCGGCGCCGAGCACCTCGCACCAGCTGGCCGCGATCAGCTCCTCGACGGCGTTACGGGGAGCGACGAACCCGTGCGCCGTCTGGGCCGGGACCGGTAGGGTGTTGCGGTCGACCTTGCCGGTCGATGTCATCGGCAGCTCGTCGAGCTCGACGAACCTGTGCGGGACCATGTACCCGGGCAGGCTCTCCTGCGCGAACTTCTGCAGTCCCGCAAGATCGGCGCCGGCGGTCCAGACGACGTAACCGACCAGGTGGGCAGCGCCGCCGTCACCGTTCGCGACGACGACGAGGTCGCGCACCGACGGGTACGCCCGCAGCGCGTTCTCGACCTCGCCGAGCTCGATGCGGTAACCCCGCAGCTTGACCTGCTGGTCCCGACGACCGACGAACTCCAACGTGCCGTCGGGCAGCCAGCGCACCAGGTCGCCGGTGCGATAGCGCCTCTCCCCCGGCGCGGCGGGGTCGTCGTCGAATGCCGCGGCCGTGAGCTCGGGACGATTGAGATACCCGGGTACGACGCCGGGACCCGCGACGTAGAGCTCGCCGATCGCGCCGGGCGGACGGGATCGGCCAGCGTCGTCGAGCACCTGCACCCGGTATCCGCGCAGCGGCCGGCCGATCGAGACGGCGTCGCCGGACAGGTCGGTGATCTGGTGCAGGGTGGCGCCGATCGCCACCTCGGTGGGTCCGTAGCCGTTCCACATCTCACCGACGATCGGCAGCACGTCGCGCGCGAGCGCCGCGTCGAGCGCCTCGCCGCCGGAGATCAGCCGCACCCGCGGGCCGCCCGCCCACCCGGCGGCGAGCAGCATCCGGATCAGCGTCGGCGGGACGTCGAGGAACGTCACCCCGGTCTCGGTCAGGCGCGCCGCGAGGGCGTGGCCGTCGACGACGACGTCGCGCTCGACGATCACGCACCGGCCGCCACCCCAGAGGATCATCCACAGCTCGAACACGCAGACGTCGAACGCGATCGACGCCGCGGTAAGGCCGACCTCGTCGGGACCGGTGCCGAAGGCGTCCTGCATACCGGCCAGGAATGTGACGAGGTTGGCATGGGTGACGAGCACGCCCTTCGGGCGGCCGGTCGAGCCGGACGTGTAGATCAGGTACGCGACAGCGCGCGGGTCGATGTCCACAAGCTCGCCCGCGGCCGATGGCTCGGTCATGGCCAGCTCGGCGGCGTCGAGGACAGCGACGGCGGTCTCGGTCTGCACGGCCAGCTCATGCGCAACCGAAAGTGCCGTTCCGGCGGCGAGCACCACGCTGGCGCCGCTATCGCTTACCTGATAGGCCATTCGGGGCACTGCATGGTCCGGGTCGAGCGGCAGGTAGCCGGCGCCGGCACGCCAGATCCCGAGCAGCAGCGCGGGCAGCAATCGATCGCGCGGCAGGCAGGCAGCGACGATGCTGCCGGCCTCGACGCCCCGCCGGAGGAGGCCGGTCGCGATCCGGGCGGAGACGGCGTCGAGCTCGGCATAGGACAGCTCGCCGTCGCTGCCGAGCGCCGCGATCGCGGCCGGGCGGGCCGCCGCCTGCCGCAACACCTGTTCCGAGACGGTCTCCGGAAGGCCGGACGGCAGCGCTCCGCCGTCGGCGGCGGCCAGAACGCGCCGCTCGGCGTCGTCGAGCAGGTCCGCCGAGGTGACGGGCTCGTCGAGATCGTCGAGCATCGCACCGAGCTGGGTGAGATACCGGCGCCCCAGCGCGGTAATCGTCGAGTGGTCGAACAGATCGGTACGGTAGAGCAGCTTGCCCGCGAACGCGTCGCCGGAGTCGGCGAAGTCGAGCCCGACATCGAACTTGACCGTCGGTAGCGAGCACTCGATCTCCTCGAACTCGAGGTCACCGACGGTCCGTATGTCACTGCTCGCGTCGCGCAGGTTGAACGCGACCTGCACCAGCGGCGTGGTGGCGAGATCCCGTTCCGGGCAGAGCCGGGTGACCAGCTCGTCGAACGGTGCCTCGGCGCGAGCGAACGCGTCGAGCACGCCGGCGCGAACCCGGCCGAGCAGCTCGCGTCCGGTGAGATCCGACGCGACGTCGGTGCGCAGGACGAGCGTGTTCACGAAACAGCCGATGATGTCGTCCAGCTGCCGGTGATGACGGCCGGATTCCGGTATGCCGACGGCGATGTCGCTGCTGTCGGTTAGCCGGGAGAGCACCGCCTTCCAGGCCGCGAGCAACACCATGAACGGTGTGCAGCCGGTGTCGGACGCGATGTCCCTGATCCGATCGGCGAGCTCCGGTGGCAGCTCGAGGCGCAGCTCGCCGCCGGTCCAATCGGCGACCGACGGTCGCGGCCGATCGGTCGGCAGGTCGAGTACCGGCTCCAACCCCGCCAGGCGGACGCACCACCACTCGACCTGCTCGGCGATTCGCGGGTCGGCGGACGCCGACGCCTCCCAGACGGCCGCATCGGCGTACTGCAGCGCCGGCTCGGCAAGCGCCGGCTGGCCGCTGCGGGCGGAGTAGAGCGCATCGAGCTCCTCCACGACGAGACGTCGCGACCATCCGTCGAACGCGATGTGGTGGAAGGTCATTGCCAGCACGTGCTCGTCGGGTGCAATCCGGTAGAGCACGATCCGGGTGGGCGGCAGCTCTGCGAGCGCGAACGGCCAGCGGATCTCGGCCGCCAGCGCGGTTGCGAGCTCGGGCGCCTCGACGTCGACCGTCGACACCGGCACCTCGCCTGGATCGACGACGACCGCGACAGGCGCGCCGTCGACCTCGCGGAAGACGCTGCGCAGCACCTCGTGACGTCGCAGCAGGACAGCCACGGCCCCGAGCATCGCGTCGGCGTCCATCCTCCCCCGCAGCCGCAGCACCATCGGCACGTTGTACGTCGGTGAGCCGGGCTCGAGCTGATCTATGAACCAGAGCCGGCGCTGGGCAGCCGACAGCGGGGCAGGCGCGGTTCTGTCGCCGCGGCGCCGGATCCGCCGGCTCCCATGGACGGCCGGCGCCGCCACGTCGAGTGCCGCGGCGAATTCACGCAGCACCGGGCGGTCGAAGAGCATCCGCACCGTCAGCTGGGTGTGTAGCAGGTCACGCAGCCGTCCCACGACGCGGGTCGCCGCAAACGAATGGCCGCCGAGTGCGAAGAAGTCGTCAGTCCCCCCAACCTGCTCGACACCGAGCACCTCGGCCCAGACGTCGGCGACATCGCGCTCCATGTCGGTGGCGGGCTCGACGTACTCGCGCTCGACCGCTGACGGCTCGGGCAGCGCGCTGCGGTCCGCCTTGCCGCTCGACGACGTCGGCAGCACGTCGAGCAGCACCCATCGGCGCGGCACCATGTATTCCGGCAACCGGGTACGCAGCGCGGTCTGCACCCCGGCGGTGTCCACAGTGGACGGCGCGAGGTAGCCGACCAGGCTGTGATCCGCGGCCTCGGCAACGGCGATGACGACGGCGTCGTCGACACCGGGCTGGTCGCGCAGCGCGGCCTCGATCTCGCCGAGCTCAATGCGGTACCCGCGGACCTTCACCTGGTGATCGCGCCGGCCGAAGAACTCCAGCCGGTCGCCGGCACCCCAGCGCACAACATCGCCCGTGCGATAGCACCGCTGGCCCGCCCGGAACGGATCCGCACAGAAGACCTCGGCAGTGAGCTCCGGCCGGTTGCGGTAGCCACGGGCAACGCCGGTGCCACCGATCCAGAGTTCGCCGAGCACGCCGGGCGGTGCGAGCCGCCCGCATGGATCGACGACGTATACCTGCGCTCCAGGCATCGGCCGGCCGATGGATGTCGTGTCGGCCGCGTCCTCGATTCGCTGGATCGTCGCGTAGATCGTCGCTTCGGTTGGGCCGTAGGCGTTCCAGAGCTCACCGACGATCGGCAGCAGCGACCGGGCCAGCGGCGCGTCCAGCGCCTCGCCCGCGCTGATCACCCGCATCTGCTCCGACCCGTGCCAATCGGCGGCGACCAGCATGCGCAGTGTCGTCGGCGTCGCGAGAACGACGCTGACGTCGGCGCCCGCGAGGCGGGCCGCGAGCGCGTGTCCGTCGATCGCGGTATCGCGGTCGACCATCGCGATCGGAAGCCCGGCCACGAGCGGCGACCACAGCTCAGCGCCGGACACGTCGAACGAGACCGGAGTGAGGCCAGCGACGACGTCGCCGTCGCGCAGGGCGGGTGTCATCAGGAACGCCGTCACCAGCTTCGCGAGGCTGCCGTGCGTCACCTCCGCACCCTTGGGCCGCCCGGTCGAGCCCGACGTGAACAGGACATAGGCGAGGTCGTCGGCGCCGACGGCTGGCAACTCGGCGTCACTCGACGTCGCGGCGAGCTCGTCCAGGTCGAGCGCCGTGACGCCGGGGATCCGCTGCGCGGCCGGCAGGGCGGCACCGCGGGAGAGCACGATGCTCGCACCGGCATCGGCGAGCACGCCGGCGAGACGCTCGGCCGGGTGGTCGGTTTCGAGCGGCACGTAGGCCGCACCGGACCGCGCGACTGCGAGCAGGCTTCCCGGCAGCATCCGGTCGCGCGGCAGGCACACACCAACCGCGGCGCCGCGCTCGATGCCGCAGTGCACGATCGCCCGCGCGACCCGGCCCGACCAGTCGGCGAGTTCGGCGTAGCTCTGCACGCCCTCGACGTCGGTCACCGCCACGGCAGCGGGCGAGGAAGCAGCGCGCCCAAGCACGGCGTCAGCCACCGTTGCCGGTGCGGCATCGGGCAGCGCCGGCCCCGATCCGGCGGCGATCAACGCCTCGTACGCGGCCGGCCCCGTGATGTCGATCGACTCCACCGGCACGCTGAGGTCGGCGAGCATGGCGTCGAGCAGCGTGCCATACCAGCCAGCCCACTGCTCGACGGTGTCGCGGTTGAAAAGCTCCGCCCGGTAAGCGATCCCGCCGTCGAACGCGTCGTCGCCGCCGACGTCATCCACCAGGGTCAGGGCGAGATCGAACTGCACCATGTCGGGGCTCGCGGTGATCGCGACGGCGGTGGCGTCCCCGATCGGGGCCGGCCGGTTGGGTGCGAGCACGTTGAGCAGCACCTGGAACACCGGTGTGTTCGCGAGCCCGCGATCGGGCGCGACCCGGCTGACTACCTGCTCGAACGGCGCGGCAGAGTGCGCGAACGCCTCGAGCACGACCTCGCGCACGCGCTCGAGCAGTGCTGCTCCGGTCGGCCCGCCGGAGAGGTCGGTGCGCATCACCAGCATGTTGACGAAGTAGCCGAGCACGTTCTCTTCGTCGGTGTGGTTGCGACCGTCGTGCGGGACGCCGACGCCGATGTCGTGGCTGCCGACCAGTCGGGCCAGCAGTGCCTGCCAACCGGCCAGCAACACCATGAACGGCGTGCCGCCCATCTCGACCGCCGCCGCGCGCACGCGCGCCGACAGCTCCGGCGAGAGCCGCAGCGCAACCTCGTCGCCGGACCAGTTCGCAACCGAGGGCCGCGGCCGGTCGGTGGGCAGCTCGATGACCGGCGGCAGGCCGGCCAACCGCTCGACCCACCAGTCGACCTGCGCGAGCACGGCCGGGTCGCCCTCGCGGCCCAGCTCCCAACAGGCGATGTCGGCGAACTGCAGTCGCGGTTCCGGCGGTGCGGTGTGGCCGACCCGCGCCGCGTAACAACCGGCCAGCTCGTCGAGCAGCAGCGGCGTCGAGCTGCCGTCGAAGGCGATGTGGTGAAAGACGATGACCAGTACGTGCCGCTCGGGCTCGATCCGCGCGATGACGGCCCGCATCGGCGGTTCGACGTCGATCGCGAACGCGCGCGCCGCCGCGGCTGATGTCAGCGCGTCGAGATCATCGGCGGCGCAGTCCACTGTGGACACCGGCACGGCATCCGCGGATCCCGGCACGGCGGTCGGATCGCCGTCGTCGACCTGCACGGTGCTGCGCAGCAGCATGTTCCGGTGCGCGACGTCGCGCACGGCGCCCGCGAGCACCTCGGCGTCGAGCGGCCCGTCGATCTGCCAGGCGAGCGGGACGTTGTACGCCGTGCTGTCCGGTTCCAGCTGGGCAACCAACCACAGGCCGCGCTGGGCCGGCGAGAGCGGCGCCGGTGCCGTCGGGTCGGGCCGGCGGGCGATGGGCGCGACATCGGTGGCCTCGACGACGTCGGCGGACAGCGCCTCCGCAAGGTCGGTCAGCACCGGGTTGTCGAAGAGCATCCGCACCGAGACCGGCCGGCCCAGCGCCGCGCGCAGTCGTCCGGCGACCCGCGTCGCCGCCAGCGAATGACCACCCAGGGCGAAGAAGTCGTCGTTCGCGCTGACCTGCTCGCGGTCGAGCACACCGGCCCATGCTGCGGCGATGATGCATTCGAGCTCGGTTGACGGTTCGACGTGATCGCGCTGCACGGCCGCGGGTTCGGGCAGTGAACGGCGGTCTGTCTTGCCGCTCTGCAGCGTGGGGAACTCCGCCAGCAGCATCCATCGGCGGGGCACCATGTAGTCGGGCAGCCGCGACCGCAACGCGGCCTGCACGGCGGCAGTGTCCACTGTGGACGGTGTGAGGTAGCCGACCAGGCTGTGATCGACGTCGTCGTCGACCGCGACGACGACCGCGTCCGCGACAGCCGGCTGCTCGCGCAGCACCGCCTCGATCTCACCGAGCTCGATGCGGTAGCCGCGCACCTTGACCTGATGATCGCGGCGGCCGACGAACTCCACCCGGTCGCCGGCGCCCCAGCGCACGACGTCGCCGGTGCGGTAGCACCGTTGGCCGGGACGGAACGGATCGTCGACGAACACGGCGGCGGACAGATCCGGTGAGTTGCGGTAGCCGCGACCGACTCCGGGGCCACCGATCCACAGCTCGCCGACCACGCCGCGCGGCACCATCCGGCCGCCGGAGTCGAGTATGTAGATCTGCGCCCCGGCGACGGCGTGACCGATGGATACGGTGTCGTCCGGGGCAAGCATCCTGCTGTACGTTGCGTAGACCGTCGTTTCCGTTGGCCCATAGGCGTTCCAGAGCTCGTCCACAATGGGCAACAGCTTTGTGGCAAGGGAACGGTCGAGCGCCTCGCCGCCGCTGAGCACGCGCACCCGGGGCGAGCCCTGCCAGCCCGCCGCCACCAGCATCCGCAACGTCGTCGGCGTCGCGGCCAGCACGGTGACGCCGAACCGGTCCAGCAGCCCGGCGAGCGCGTAACCGTCGACGGCCGCGTCACGATCGACCACGGCGATGCGCGCGCCGGACGCGAGCGACGCCCACACCTCGAAGGTGGAAGCGTCGAAGGACAGCGGCGCGAGGCCGGCCACGACGTCGTCGGGCCGGCAGGTGGGCTCGACCCGGATCTCGGCCGTCATCGAAGCGATGTTGGCGTGGGTGATCTCCGCACCCTTGGGCACACCCGTCGAACCGGAGGTGAAGAGCACGTAGGCCAGGTCCTCGGGACCCACCACCGGCAGTTCGGTGTCACTGGCCGTCGCTGCCAGGGTGTCGAGATCGAGGACGCTCACACCCTCGATCTGACCGGCTGCCCCCAGCGTGCCGGCCCGGGCGACGACGAGCTCGACACCGGCGTCGGCTGCGAGCATCGCCAGTCGCTCCGCCGGATAGTCCGGCTCCAACGGCAGGTAGGCAGCGCCCGCGCGGCTGACGGCGAGCAGCGACGCCGGCAGCATCCGATCCCGCGGCAAGCACACACCGACGACCGAGCCGCGCTCGGCGCCGCGGTCGATCAGCGCAGCGGCAACCCGGGCCGACCAGTCGACGAGCCCCGCATAGGTCAGCGCACCGTCGACGTCCTGCACGGCAACGGATTCCGGCCGCTCTGCCGCCTGGGCGAGCACCGCGTCGATCGCCGTGGCCGGCCAGCCGTCGGGCTGTGGCGCGCCCGCACCCGCCCGCATCAGGTCACCCTGCTCGGCCGTGGTGATCAGCGCGAACGCCGAGAGCGGACGATCCGGGGCATCGACTGCGGCGGCGAGCACGGCCATCAGCCGGTCGAGGAACGCCGTCGCGTCGACGTCGCTGAACCGGGCGGTTGCGTACTCGAGCTGAATCTGCTCGCCACCCACCACCCGATTGACCAGCACGGCGAGATCCGACGGCGTGCCACCAGCGCTCTGCTCACCCATCAGCTCGATGCGCACGCCGCCGCGCTCCACGCGAACGGGGACCGAGGTCGGCTGCATCGAGAGCATGACAGGGGTCAGCGATCCGCCGACACGCCGGCCGGGATAGCAGCCGGCCAGATCGGCGGCGGAGACGTCCAGATGGTCGATCGCCTGGTGCAGCGTCGCACCGCACCGCACGGCGAGCGTCCGCAGGCTGGGGTCGTCGTCGAGGCGCACAGGCATCGGCGCAACATCCATCAGCGGCCCGATGACGCCGGCGAGTTCGGCCCGGTCGCGCCTGGCCGCGGGAACCCCGATCACCGTCTCGGTTGCGCCGGTCAGCCGTCCGACGACCGAACCGGTGACCGCGAGATAGACCGCGAACGCCGTCGATCCCGTGGTCGCGGCGAATCGGCGGATGGCGGCACCCAGGCCGGGATCGATGGCGCGCACGATCCGGTCTCCCGGCCGGCCGCCGCCCTGGCTGCCGGTCGGCGCCCAGGTTCCCGGGACATCGTCGGGCACCTCCGCGCCCTGCAACGCCGCCCGCCAGAAGGTCTCTGCCTGCGCCCCCCGCTCTGATGCCCGCCGCGCCGCCTCGTGGGCCGCTACGTCGGACATCTGGATCGGCGGCGCCGGCACGGCGTCCAGCGCGGACCCGCCGGCCAATACCGCGGCGAGCCCGGCCGAGAGCTCCTCGACGAACACGCCGATCGACCAACCGTCGATCGCGACGTGGTCGGCCGCGACCAGCACCTCGGCCGTGCCCTCGCCGGTCCAGCAGACGGTGAGCCGCACCAGCGGCGTCTCCCGCGCGAGGTCGAAGTAATGAGCGGCCGCATCCTTGGCAGTCGTCTCGAGTCGCCGTGCGCGCTCCGCCGCCGACACGCTCCGCAGGTCGTGCTCGGTGATCGGAACGGCGGCCGGCTGCAGCACGCGCGCTGTCACTTCGCCGTCGCTGTCATCGAAAACGCTGCGCAGCACCTCGTGCCGTGCGACGATCGCGTCGGCGGCCTGCTGGAACGCATCGATGCCGGTCACGCCGGAGATACGCAGCCACACGGCGACCGTCGTCGCCGGATCGGGGCGGCCCAGCTTGGACACCAGCCAGCTGACGTGCTGGGTTCCGGTGACCGGGTGGGTAGTCGCGCCGGCGGCACACAGCGCCCGCTCGTCGCCCCGATCGGGCAGGGCGGGCAGCCGCGCGGCCAGCTCGCCCAGGGTGCGGACCTCGAGGAAGAATCCGAGCGGCACGTCTCGGTGCACCCGCGCGCCGACCTCGGCCGCGACCCGCGCCGCCGCCAGCGAGTGTCCACCGAGATCGAGGAACCGGTCGGCGACGCCGACCTCAGGCAGATCGAGGACGCCCGCGATCACGTCGGTCACGACCAGCTCGTCCGGCGTGCGCGCGGCCACGTACGGGACGTCGGCCGGGCGGCCGTAACCGAGCGCCGGCAGCAGTGCGGTGTTGACCTTGCCGTGATTCGTCAGCGGGATCCGGTCCACCACGGCGATCCGCGACGGCACCATGTAGTCCGGCAGCCGGTTGCCGACGAACCCCCGCAGCTCGGTCTCCGTCGGCGCGTCCAGCATCGACGTCGGTTCGGCGTAGCCGACCAGCCGGCGCGTGCCGTACTCGTCGTCCGGGGCGACGACGACGGCATGGTGGACGCCGGGATGGGCGGTGAGCGCTGCCCGCACCTCGGCGAGTTCGACCCGGAAGCCGCGCACCTTGACCTGGTCGTCGGTGCGGCCGTCGAAACGCAGCATCGACTCGCCGCCGCCGGTCCGCGGGTAGCAGACGATGTCGCCGGTACGGTAATAGCGGACGTCGTCAACCGTGACGTACCGCTCGGCGGTGAGATCCGGACGCCCCAGATACCCGCGCGTCACCAGCTCGCCACCGACCCAGAGCTCGCCGGGCTCACCGGCCGCGCACGGGTGTCCCGCCGGGTCGCGCACCGAATAGACCGTGCCCGGGAACGGCGCGCCGATCGGCGGCTCGCCGTCGTCGCCCGCGGGAACCTCGTACGCACCGCAGTAGACGGTGGTCTCCGTTGGGCCGTAGGCGTTGACGACGCGGCGCACGGCAGGGTTGGCGTAGAGCTGCGCCGCGAGCCGGCCCGGCAACGCCTCGCCCGCCGACAGCACAGTGCGGACGCCGGCGGGCAGGCCGTTGCGCAGCATGGTGGCCAGCGCGGACGGGACACCGCTGATCATGCGGATCTCCTCGCGCGCGCCGGTCGACGGCAGTTCGAGCAGGCCCTCGCACAGGATCACGGTGCCGCCGGTGACCAGCGGCGCGAACAGCTCGAACACCGAGACGTCGAATGTGAACGCCGTCGTGGCCGCGAGCGCGCCGAGCTCGGCGGCGTCGAAGGTGCCGGCGGCCCAGCGCAGCAACGAGCAGACGTTGCGGTGCTCGACCTCCACACCCTTCGGCCGCCCGGTGCTGCCGGAGGTGTACATAACATAGGCGCGATCGGACCCGCACACCGGAGCGGCGTCGACGGTCGGCGGTCGGACAGTCTCGGCCGCCCTGCCCGATACCGCGGTCAGGTCGAGAGCCTGCGCACCCCCGGCGGTGACCGCCGCGCCGTGCCGCGCCGCGGCCGCCCGAGACGCCACGACATGGCGCAGGCCGGCATCGGAGGTGACGAACTCGACCCGCTCACCGGGGTACGTCGGGCCGATCGGCAGGTATCCGCAGCCGGTCCGCAGCACGCCGAGCAGCAGTGGAAGCAGGTGCTCGTCCCGGTCGACGCATACGCCGACCAGTCCACCGGCGACGACGCCACGCTGCACCAGTTCTGCCGCCACGGCAGCGGCTCGACGGTCTAGCTGCGAGTAGGTCAGACGCAGCTCGGAACGGCCGGTCGCGACGACCACAGCCGTTGCTTCGGGTGTCCGCCGGGCCTGCGCAGTCACGGCCAGATGTACGACGTCGAACGGCGCTTGAGTCGACGAGGGGACCTGCCGCAGCGGCGACCTGGCGACCTCGATCGGGCCGGCCGGCGGCCAGGGCGGCACCATGACTCCTTTGTCGGACTTTATCTGACTTGTCTGGGCCGGAAGGCCGGTGGCCAGGTCGTTATCCGGCGACCCAGATGATCATTCTCGCCGAACATCTCTGCCACCGATGCAGCCAAAGCGGCCAACGCTGCGCTGGCCGTTCGGGCGCAACCGGCAGCGCAGTCAGTCTTGGCATCGGTGGCGGGTGGCCCACCGGCGGCTGAGCCGTTCGGCTGGCACGGTTCCCTGCACAATTCCCTGCACAATGGCCGGATGCGACGGTCGATCCCGCCGACACACCCTGCGGCCGGCAGCTGCGTAGTCTGGTGGGCCGCCGCCGGCGAGCCGGCCGCGCCGACCGCTCCGCCGTCGCTGCTCGACAGCACCGAGCGGCAGCGGTGGGGCACGTTCTGGCAGGCCGCCGATCGGCAGCGCTACGCCGTCGGCGTCGTCCTCACCCGGCTGGTCGTCGGCGCGGCCTTGGGACAGCGCCCTGAGGCCGTCGTCATCGACCGGCGCTGCGGATGGTGCGAACGCCCGCATGGCCGGCCGGTGGTCGCGGGTGGCCCGGCGGTGTCGGTGTCCCACGCCGGCGGGCTCGTCGGAGTCGCCATCGGCCCGCCCGCCGACATCGGCCTCTGCGTCGGCCTCGATGTCGAACCCGTCGGCGCGACCGCGCACGTCGAGGAAGTGGCCGCCGACCTGCTCTCATCCGCCGAACACGACGCGCTGGCCGGTGTCCAGGACAGGCCCGCCGCCGTGCTGCGCACCTGGGTTCGCAAGGAGGCAGCGTTGAAGGCAATCGGCCGGGGCCTCGCCGACGATCCGCGCGAGCTCACGGTGTCGATATCGGCTGCGACCGTCGAGCGCTGGCCCGCCCATCAGGGCACACGGCGGCTGGTGGACCTGCGCGCCCGCAGCGGTTACGTCGCCAGCCTCGCGTTGCTGGCCGGACCCGACGGCCAGCCGGCGCTGGACGGTCTCGATGTCCAAGAGCGGGACGGGGACACGGTGCTGCGTGTGGTCGGCCCGCCGCTCGGCGGTAGTTGACTCAGCGGGACCGGACGCGCTTGATGACGCGCAGCACGACGAGCCCCGCCGTCACCCCGATGACCGCCTTGCCTGCGGGCGAGGTCGCCTTCTGCACCAGGGCGGCCTTTGCCTTGTCGGCGAGCGTCTTCGGTGCGACCCGATCGGAGAGCTCTTGAACGGTCGCCGCGAGCCGGTCCCGGGCGGCCTCGATGTCGCGCTCGATGACCTGCGGGTCGCGGCTCAAGGTGGCTCCTTTCGTCGGGGCGCAAGCCTACGCCGAAGCGGCGGCCCGGCGGGTGTCGGCGGCACTGGATAGATTGCCAGCAGTGCAGATCCGGTTGGGATGCGGTAGAGACGCGGTTCGAAGGAGCGGCAGATGGGCACGGCGCAACGGCTCGGGGTCGGTGACGAGGCACCCGACTTCACGCTTCCCGACGCCGACGGCGTCCCGGTCTCGCTGTCGTCGAAGCGGGGTCGCAGCGTGATCGTCTACTTCTATCCCGCGGCGATGACGCCGGGCTGCACGAAGGAGGCCATCGATTTCCGGGACAGCCGCGATGACTTCGCCGCGGCAGGCTACGAGGTGATCGGCATCTCGCCCGACCCGGTTGCTCGGTTGGCTGAGTTCCGCGACGCCGAGGACCTCACGTTCCCGCTGCTGTCCGATGCCGACCGCAGCGTGATGACCGCCTACGGCGCCTACGGTGAGAAGCAGCTCTACGGCCGGACCGTTACCGGCGTCATCCGCTCCACGTTCGTCCTCGACGCCGAGGGCCACATCCTCCAGGCGCGATACGGGATCAAGGCAACGGGTCACGTCGAGTCGTTACGTCGCGCCCTCGAGGTGTGACCCGGTCGGGACTCCAGCGGACCTGCGCTGTACTCCGGCTGATCAAGTACTGCTTTGGGTGATTGTCGGGCACCAGGAGTACGACTTTGTCCCACCATCTGCACCGGCGTCGTCGCTGTGTCAGACTCGATGCAACTTGCTGATCCGGTCCTGGGGGTTCCCGCGTGCGCCGACGTCTTATTTCGCTCGCGACCGCACTGGGCGCCGCCCTTGCACTGCTCGTCGCGACGCCCGGTCTCGGCTCGATCGCCTCGGCGCATCAGTCGTCTGCGCCGGTGCCCAGCCCTGGGGCGATGCCGAGCTCGGTGCCGGCGAAGAACACTCCGTCGGTCGACGACGGGCAGGTGAGCGCAATCGCGCAGGTTGGAAACACGATGCTGATCGGCGGCACGTTCACCAGCGTGAACAGCGCCCCGCACACCTACCTGGCCGCTTTCGACGCGACAACCTATGCGCTGGTGTCGACGTTTACCAGCGCACCAAACGGCGTGGTGAACGCCGTTATCCCTGGCCCGCTCGCCAACACGGCGTACATCGCGGGCAGTTTCACGCAGGTCGGGAGCGCGGGGGCGCAGTTCATCGCGTTGATCAACGTGACGACCGGCAACCTCGTCTCCGGCTTCACAGCGCCGAGCTTCAATTCCGGCACGGTCAACGACATCGCGCTGTCCGGGCAGCGACTGCTCGCCGCCGGATCGTTCACCAAGGCCGACAACATTACGCACGGCGGCCTGGTTGCTATGAACGCCGGCACCGGCGCGCTCGACCCGTTCATGGGTGTCGCACTGACCGGGCACCACAACAACGACGTGGGCGGCGCGCGCGGTGCGGTCGGCGGCGAGGCAATCGACATCACGCCAGACGGCAGCCGAATGGTCGTCATCGGCGACTTCCAGAACGCCGACGGCATGCTGCGCAACCAACTCGCGATGATCGACCTCACCGGTACCAACGCGCAGGTCATGCAGAACTGGGCGACGACGCTGTACGCCCCGACATGCAAGTACACGGCTTTCGATGTGACCGTCCGCGACGTGTCGTTCTCCCCGGACGGCTCGTACTTCGTGGTTACCTCGACCGGCGGCGCGGCCGGTACGACGCTGTGCGACTCGGCCGTGCGGTGGGAGACCGGCGCCAGCGGCACCAACCTCGCGCCCACGTGGGTGGATCCGACTGGGCGGGACACGTTGTGGGGTGTCACCGTCACCAGTTCCGCGGTCTACGTCGGCGGCCACAACCGCTGGGCGAACAATCCGCTCGGTCTCGACACCCAACGACAGGGCGCCGTCCCGCGCGCCGGCCTGATGGCACTCGACCCGCTCAACGGCCGACCGCTGACCTGGAACCCCGGCCGGGTGCCGCTCGGCACCTCCGTCTACGCGCTGCTGTCGACGTCGACCGGCCTTTGGATCGGCTCGGACACCAGATGGGTGGGCAACTACAAGTACCTGCGCCCGCGCATCGCGTTCTTTCCTTACGCCGGCGGATACACCGAGGCATCGACCCGGATCGGCACCCTGCCAGGTACCGTATTCCGAGCCGGCACCAAGGTCGCGTCCCCGTCGAGCGTGCTCTACCGGGTGAACGCCGGCGGACCCGCCATCCAGTCGGCCGACAACGGCCCGGACTGGCAGGCGGACACGTCGGCGAGTCCTAGCAGGTACCGCAACTCCGGTAGCAGCGCGGCCGCGTACAACGCCGTCAATTACGTCAATGCGTCGGTACCGGCCAACACGCCGTCGCTACTGTTCGACAGCGAACGCTGGGACCTGCCGGCCACCCCGGAGATGGACTGGAAGTTCCCGGTCGCGGCCGGCGTCCCGGTGCAGGTTCGGCTGTACCTGTCGAACCGGTGTAGCTGCACGGCGGGCGTCGGACAGCGAGTCTTCAATGTTTCGGTGAACGGCCAGCCGTGGCTCTACCACGAGGACGCGATCGCCGACGTTGGCGACCAGACCGGCGAGATGAAGAGCATTACGCTCACGGTTCCCTCCACCGGCCTCGTCGACATTCAATTCACCCATGTCACCCAGAACCCGAACCTCAACGGCATCGAGATCGTGAACACAAGCGGTCCGGTCGCGACGACCGGCGGCGCCGACACCGCGTCCACCGCGTTCTTCGACGGCGCCAACGCATCCAACGTGTCCGCAGTGAATGGTGGCGGTATCACATGGAGCCAGGTGCGCGGGGCGTTCATGGTTGGCACCAAGGTGTTCTACGGCGGCGCCGACAACTACCTGCACTCGGTGACGTATGACGGAAGTACGTTCGGCACGCCCGTGACCATTGAGCCGTATCACGATCCGCTGTGGGACACCGTCCGCACCGGCGACAAGGACACGACATTCGACGGTTGGCATCCCGACCTGTACGACCTGATGCCCAACGTCACGGGCATGACTTACTACGCCGGCCGGCTGTACTACATGCTCTACAACGACCCGAACCTGTACTCGGCGTGGTTCTCCCCTGACAGCGGCATCGTTGACGAGGTCAGCTCAACGACGCCGTCCAGCGTCAGCTTCGCCAACGCCGACGGGATGTTCGTCGCAAACGGCACGCTGTACTACGCGACCGGTAACGACGGGAACCTGAACGCGGTCAGCTTCGGCACCTCAGGGGTGACGGGCAGCTCGACCCGGGTCAGCGGGCCGCTGATCGACGGCGTCGACTGGCACAACCGCGCGCTGTTCCTAGAGAGCAGCACGAGCCGACCCTGACCGGCCGCGCGGTGGCCGTTAGACTCGATCACCGCGCGGGAGTGGCGTAACGGCAGCCGCGCCAGGTTTAGGTCCTGGTGTCTTCGGACGTGGGGGTTCGACTCCCCTCTCCCGCACCACGTTTGCGCAGGTCAGAGCCTATGTGACCGGCCCCACAGGGTGCCTCTGCTAACGGATTGCTAACGCCCGGCGGCGCTGTCCGTCGTGAGTACCTCGATGGCAAGCCACTCGGCTTCGGGTATCGGCCGCTCGACGACTCACCACGAACCGGAGCCGCCAACGCTGGCGAGTGACCTCATCCACTCCGAGTCGATGCCCCGACTACGTGCCCAGTCCCGCCACCGGTGCGCTACCCGCTTCGGCACCTCGACCGTGATCCGGACCGCGGTCTTGTCGACGGCGGAACCGACCTTCCAGCCGCTGTGCACGTCCGGCGCCCGGTTCGACGTGAGCCATACGACGTCCGGTCCGGCGTGCTCCCGGCGCTGCGACATGTTCGACTCTGTGACCGTCAGCACCCCAGTCGCCTCTATCCGGGCGAGATGCTGGCGCGACGTGAAGTGATACAGCCTCACGACGTCCCCCCGAAGATCAGCCCGGCGACCTGCGCGGCCGCGTCGGCGTGCAGCCCGGCCGTGACGTGGGAGTAGGTGTCCAGGGTGATGCCGATGGAGGCGTGCCCGAGGCGTTCCTGTACGACTTTCGGGTGCACCCCGGCGGCGAGCGCCATCGTCGCCCAGCCGTGGCGTAGGTCGTGCAGCCGGACCCGCGGCAGCCCGAGCCGGGCCCCGAGCCGGGCGAACTGCCGGCTGAACCGCTCCGGGTGATACGGCGTGCCGTCGACCTTCGTCACGATCAGATCGTGGTCGCGCCACCCGGAGCCGATGAGGAGCCGCTCGGCGGCCTGCCGCTTGCGGTGTTCCCGCAGTGCCCGCACCGTCTCCGGGTCGAGGGTGATCGTGCGGCGGCCCTTCGCTGTCTTCGGCTCGCCGTAGGCCACCGCGTGGTGGACCATGATGACGGTCTGGCGGATCGCCAGCCGGCCGGCGTCGAGGTCGACGTCTGCCCACCGCAGCCCGAGTACCTCACCGCGGCGCATGCCGGTGGTCGCGGCCAGCAGGAACGCCGGCCCGAGACGGTCGGCGGCCACCCCGTCGAGGAAGGTCCGCAGCGTGCCGGCCGACCACGTCACCAGCTCCGGCCGGTTGCTCGCCGAGCCTCGGGGCGGGTCCGCCGCGTCGGCCGGGTTCCGCGCCAACCGTCCCCAGCGCACCGCGTCCTTGAACATCCGGTGCGCGATGGTGTGGACGTACCTGACCGAGCGCGGTGACAGACCCGAGCCGGTGCCGTCCGCCTTCCCCTCGGCCAGCAGTCGGGCATACAGGCCGTTCAGGGTGCCTGCGTCGATCACCACCAGCGCCGCCGTCCCGACGTAGGGCAGCAGATGAAGGCGCACGTTGCGGGCGTAGCTGTAGTGGGTTGCCGGGCGCACGGTCGGTGCGATCGCGGCAAGCCACATCTGCGCGAACTCGGCGACGGTCTGCCGGGTGCGTGGAACGTAGGTGCCCCGGTCGACACCGTGGACCAACTCGGCGAGCGCCCGTTCCGCCTCGCGCTTTGTCCGGTACCCGGAATGCCATTTCTGCCGGCGGCTCCCGGTTGCGGGATCACGGTCGAGTTCGACGACGGCGGCGTAACCCTTGCCGCGGCGGACGATCGAACCTCTCATCTCTCCCTCGCCGCCTTCGCCGCTAGCTCATCCTCAGACGGGTCCCCGGCGGGTAGCAGTTGGTCGATCAGCGAGTGCAGCTTCGCCGTGTGGTCCGTACCCGCGATGGACGCGTGCTCGAGCCGTTCCTGTATGACCGTCTCCCCTGCTCTGCCTGGGATGGCTTCACCGAGGAAGCCACGGTCCCGCGCTAGGTTGACGTACCTTCGCGCGGTGCGCCGATCCTTGTCGAAGGTGTCCGCGACCGCCTTGGTCGGATTGTCGTCGATGTTGCTCCGGTAAATCTCAGCGACCCGGCGCAGCATCGCGTCGTTGACCTTGCGGCGTCTACCCTGCCGCGCCTGCCGTAGCTCCCGGATCGTGCCGGTCACGTCGTCTCTGTTGGCCGGCGATGTGGCGATGAGCGTGCCGTTCTCGTCGATGCGGAACGGCTCACCGACGCGGCCGGTCGCGAACTCCAGCAGATCCTCGACCTTGACGTAGCGAAGGTCAGACGTTCGGATCTCCCGGCCGTCCGTGGCCGCGATGTAGTGCAGTCCACGGCACTGCGGAACGCCGCCCCGGACTTCGAAGTCCATGCGCAGCGTCGGCGTGCCCACCGTGTCCTCGGCGATGAGGCTGTACTCCCTCGGGACCAGCCGTGATGCCAGCCGGACCGGCAGCTCGGTCAACCCTTTCCATTCGACCCGGTACCCCACGACGGCCCCTTTCAAGAAGTCGGCTAATGACCTATGGCCGTCCTAGCTTATACGGGTTAGGCCCCGGACACTAGTAGGCATGACAACGACAACTAGCCGGGCGGTGCCGGACCCCGCCGAACGGCCGACCATCCCGGTCTGGCCCGACACTGGCCAGATATTCGGCCTGTCCAAGGTGTCCACCTACGAGGCTGTACGGCGGGGCGAGATTCCCTCCATCCGTGTGGGGCGTCGGCTGCTCGTCCCAACTGCGGCGCTTCGCCGGATGCTCTGCCTCGACGGCGGGCGGCCGGCCGCGTGAACGCCGACGTGCTCGCCTACTTCGCGGACTACGTGCGGGCGACCGCGATCGCGCAGGCCAACAGTGCCACCGAGTTGCGCGCCGCCGTCGCCGACCGGATCGGCGACGACGCAATCGCCGTCGCCGTCGGCCGCTACGCCGACGTGGTCGACGAGCAGGTCGGCGTGTTGTTGGGCTTCGTGGACGCGGTCGAGGCCGCCGCGGTCGAGTCCCCATAAGCAAACCACCCGCCGCAGAAGCGACGGGTGGAAGTTGCGCCGGTAACCGGCCGGCGCGAGAAACAGAAGGAGACCAACCATGGGAAGTGTACCAACGATCAAGCGGCCAGCGGACCCGTCCGGGGGCGAGTTCTGGAAGCCGGCCGATCACTCGGGGCGGCTGCACTTGTTCCTCGCCGGTGGGGCGTCGGTTGACGAGAAGGAGCAGGAGTACGTCGCGGCGACGACGATCGTCGTCCTCGATGCCGACGACGGCGTGCAGGAATGGACCGACGCCAGGGTTTATCAGACCGTGCTGCG
>QHCD01000012.1 GCA_003244255.1 Pseudonocardiales bacterium
CGGCGCCCACGTCGTCGGGCAGCGGTCACCAGCCCGGCGCGCCGGTGAAGGGCCGGGACTGCCGATGACCGTCACCGGAGCGCACTCAAGCCGCCTGCCGCGCACCGGACGGGTCGGCGCGCCCAAACGTCGCGGCGTCGAACTGATACTGCTGGTCTTCGCCACCGTCGTCGTCGCCGCCGCCGATGCCATCGTCGAGGTGACCGTCAACAACCACATCTCCAGCGACATCGCCGCGCACGCGGCCGCGTTCGCCGCGGTGTGGGGTGTCGCGCACCTCGTCGTACGTCGGGTGGCGCCCTATGCCGACCCGGTCCTGCTGCCATGCGTCGCCGTGTTGAACGGCCTTGGGCTGGTGCTGATCCACCGCCTCGACCTCGCGGCACAGAGCAAGGCCCGCTCGTTCGGAAACCCCGTCCCCTCGCCGAATGCCAACCTGCAGATCGTCTGGATGTGCATCGGGCTGGTGTTGTTCGTCGCCGTGCTCGTCGTCATCAGGGACCACAAGGCGCTGGCCCGCTATTCCTACAGCCTGGCACTCGCCGGGCTGATCCTGCTCGCGCTGCCCGGCGTCCTGCCCGCGAGCTTCAGTGAGGTCAACGGCGCGCGCATCTGGATCCGCGTCGGCGGTTTCTCCATCCAGCCAGGCGAATTCGCGAAGCTCGCGCTGATGGTCTTCTTCGCAAGCTACCTCGTGGCCAAGCGCGATGTGCTGTCGCTGGCCGGGCGCAGGGTGCTCGGCCTCGACCTTCCCCGTGGCCGCGACCTCGGCCCGGTGTTGCTCGCCTGGGCCGCGAGCCTGCTGATCCTGCTGCGCGAGAACGACCTCGGGAGCTCGCTGCTGTTCTTCGGCATCTTCGTCGTGATGCTCTACATCGCGACGGAGCGAACATCCTGGCTGATCATCGGCTCCGGCCTCTTCGTCGCCGGATCGTTCCTGGCCTACTCCGTGATCACCCACGTGCAGAGCCGGGTCGACGTGTGGCTGCATCCGTTCCGTTACGAGCAGACCAGCGGGTACCAGCTGGTGCAGGCGCTGTTCGGTCTGGGCAACGGCGGCCTGTTCGGCACCGGACTCGGCGGTGGCCGGCCCGACATGGTGCCGCTGGCGGCGAGCGATTTCATCGTGTCCTCGGCCGGCGAGGAGCTCGGCCTGTTCGGGCTGGCCGCGATCATTGTGATCTACGGCCTCATCGTCATGCGCGGGTTCCGGGTGGGCCTGTCCGCAACCGACTCGTTCGGCACCCTGCTCGCCGCGGGCCTCGCGTTCTCCCTGGGGCTGCAGGTCTTCATCATCGTCGGCGGCGTCACCCGGCTGATCCCGCTGACCGGACTGACGACGCCGTACCTCTCCTATGGCGGATCGTCGCTGGTCGCGAACCTGGCCCTGCTCGCCCTGCTGTTACGGATCTCCGATGCCGGCCGGCGACCGCCCGATCCGGCCCGCACGCCGTTGTCGCTCACCGATGCGCACACCGAGGTGGTGGCGCCGTGAACCGCCCGGTGCGCCGCGTCGTCGTGGCCGTGATGATCCTGTTCGTCGCGCTGCTCGGGAACATCACCTACGTGCAGTTCGTGCAGACCGGCTCGCTGCGAGCGAATCCGGACAACCAGCGGGTGGTGATCGCGGCCTACGACCACCCGCGCGGGCTGATCATCGCCGACGGCACGGCGATCGCGACCTCGGTTGCAACCAAGGACCGGCTTAAGTACCAGCGCAGGTATCCCGAGGGCCCGATCTTCGCGCCGGTCACCGGCTTCGACTCGCTGTACAACGCCACCGGGATCGACGGCGTCGAAGACAACCTGCTCGCAGGGACCGACTCCCGGCTGACCCTGTCGAAGATCTCCGACATCTTCACCGGCCGGCGGCCCAAGGGCGGCAACGTCGTCGTCACCATCTCCCGCCGTGCGCAGGAGACGGCGTACAAGGCCATGGCCAAGCAGACCGGCGCCGTCGTCGCCCTCGATCCGCGCACCGGCGGCATCCTGGCGCTGGTCAGCACCCCGAGCTACGACCCGAACCTGCTCTCCGGTCACGACAGTTCGCAGACCAACAAGGTCTACAACGCACTGGACAAGAGGCCGACGCAGCCGCTGCTCGACCGCGCGATCTCGCAGACCTATCCGCCCGGCTCGACCTTCAAGACCGTCGTCACCGCCGCGGCGCTGAAGGCCGGATACACACCGCAGACCCGGGTGCCGTCGCCGGACGGATACCAGTTGCCGCAGTCCTCGCACGTGCTGCACAACTTCGGCGGCGAGAGCTGCGGCGACGGGAAGACCGACACCCTCATCGACGCACTCACTATCTCCTGCAACACGGCGTACGCCGGGCTCGGCGTGAAGCTCGGCGCGAAGGCGCTCAAGGCGCAGGCAGCGGCGTACGGCATCAACGACCGCGGCTTCCGGATGCCGCTGCGAGTGGCGGCGAGCAGCGCCGGCACGATCCCGAACGATGCCCAGCTCGCCGAATCGTCGATCGGCCAGCAGGACGTGCGGATCACCCCGCTGCAGGGCGCGATGATCGCCGCGGCGGTCGCCAACGGCGGCGTGCTGATGAAGCCGTACCTGATCAAGCAGGAGCAGGCGCCGGACCTCACCGTGCTGTCCACCACCGAGCCGCGGGTGATGGGCACGGCGATGTCGCCGGCCGTCGCCGCCGACCTGACGACGATGATGCAGAGCGTCGTCGACAACGGGACGGGCAAGCCGGCGCGGATTCCCGGCGTCAAGGTGGCCGGCAAGACGGGAACGGCCGACAACGCGCCGGGCAAAGCACCGCATGCGTGGTTCATCGGCTTCGCCCCTGCCGACCATCCGACGGTCGCGGTGGCGGTGCTGATCGAGCACGGTGGGGTGAACGGCAACGAGACCACCGGCGGCGAGGCGGCCGGCCCGATTGCGAAGGCCGTGATGCACGCGATCCTGGCCCAGCAGGCCGGGCACTGATGAGCGGGCTGTCCACCCACTCGGTGCTCGCAGGTCGCTACCGGCTGACCCGGCGGATCGCGATCGGCGGCATGGGCGAGGTCTGGCGGGCCGAGGACGAGCAGCTGCACCGGGTGGTCGCGGTCAAGGTGCTGAAGACCGAGTTCTCCAGCGATCCGACGTTCATCGACCGGTTCCGCGCGGAAGCCCGGACGACCGCGCTGCTCTCCCATCCCGGCATCGCCCGCGCTCTGGACTACGGCGAGACCGCCGACCCCGACCTGCCGACGGCGTACCTCGTGATGGAGCTCGTCGAAGGCGAGCCGCTCTCGGCCGTCCTGGTCCACGGCCCGCTGCCGGTCGGCCGGACTCTCGACATCATCGAGCAGGCGGCGACCGCGATGCATGCCGCCCACGAGATTGGGCTGGTGCACCGCGACATCAAGCCCGGCAACCTGATCATGACGCCGGAAGGCCGGGTCAAGATCACCGATTTCGGTGTCGCGCGGGTGGCGTTCTCGGTACCACTCACCCAGCACGGCATGGTCGTCGGGACGGCGCAGTACTTCCCGCCGGAGCAGGCGGCGGGCGGCACCGTCGGTCCGGCGAGCGATGTCTACTCCCTCGGCGTCGTCGCCTACGAATGCCTCGCCGGGCACGTGCCGTTCAACGCCGACAACCCGCTCGCGGTCGCGATGATGCAGATCCGCAATCCGCCGCCACCGTTGCCGCCGCACGTTTCCGGTCCGGTTCGGGCGATGGTGCAGCGGGCGCTGGCCAAGGACCCCGCGATGCGCTTCGCCACCGGCGCGGCGTTCGCGGCCGCAGTACGAGACGTGCGAGCCGGCCGCTACCCGCCGCCACCGCAGCCGCGGATGACGCCGGCAGGCACTCACCCGGCAGGCTCTCACCCGGTACGCACTGCGACGCCGGCCGGCCAGCCGATGCTCCCGGGAACGTCCGGGCGACGCACGCTCCCGGGAACGTCCGGGCGGCGCACGCTCCCGGGAACGTCCGGGCGACACACGCTCCCGGGAACGTCCGGGCGACGCACGCTCCCGGGAGCGTCCGGGCGGCGCAGTGCCGCCCTGCTCGGTGCCGCCGGCCTGGTCGTCGCGGCGACCGGTGCGACCATCGCGGTCGTGCTGCTGCACGGCTCGGGCGATGGCAGCACGCAGACGCAGCGGCCTGGCAGCCCGGCGTCGTCAGCCGTCAGGTCTTCAGGCGTCAGGTCCTCAGGCGTCGGGGCCACCGCGCCCGGACACAGCGAGCCCGCCCCCACGGCGGACGGCCGGCAAGCGGTCGTCGATCCCGAGCGCCTCATCGGCCGGCCCGTCGGCGACGTCGTCGCGCGGCTGCGTTCAGAACACCTGCGCGCGCAGGTTACCTACGTTCGCAGCGGCGCCCCAGCCGGTAGCGTGACAGCGGTGCGCCTCGCCTCCGGAGCTCCGATCGAGCGGCGGACGATGCTGCCCTGGGGCACCTCGGTCGAGGTCGTCGCCGAGCCCGAGCGGGGATCGACGCCGCACAGCGCCGTTGGCGACGCTGCGAAGATCTGCTGGCCCCGGCCGAGCCTGACCATCGGGGTCCGCTCATGACCGGGCCCCCCGCACCCCCCTCAGGGCCGGCAGGCCCCGGGGGCGGCCGCGTCCTCGGTGGCCGGTACGAGGTCGGTGACGTCCTCGGGCACGGCGGCATGGCCGAGGTGCACCGTGGCCGCGACGTGCGGCTTGGCCGGATCGTCGCGATCAAGGTGCTGCGCGCCGACCTCGCCCGCGACCCCGCCTTCCAGGTCCGGTTCCGGCGGGAGGCGCAGGCCGCGGCGTCGCTGAACTACCCGGCGATCGTGTCGGTCTATGACACCGGCGAGGACACCGGCGGGGACACTGGTGGGGACACCAGCGCGCCAGGACAGCCGACGCCGTACATCGTCATGGAGTACGTCGAGGGCCGGACGCTGCGGGAGATCCTCAAGGCCGAAGGTCCGCTGCAGCCGCGGCGGGCGGCCGAGGTGACCGCGGAGGTCTGCGGCGCGCTGGACTTCAGCCACCGGCACGGCATCATCCATCGCGACGTCAAGCCCGGGAACGTGATGATCACGCGGACCGGCGCGGTGAAGGTGATGGATTTCGGCATCGCGCGCGCCATTACCGACAGCGCCGCGACGATGACCGCTACCGCGCAGGTGATCGGGACGGCACAGTACCTGTCGCCGGAGCAGGCTCGCGGCGAGACGGTCGACGCCCGCTCCGACGTCTACTCGACCGGCTGCATGCTGTACGAGTTGCTCGCCGGCGGGCCGCCGTTCACCGGTGACTCGCCGGTCGCCGTCGCCTACCAGCATGTGCGGGAGGACCCGGCACCGCCGAGCACCCGCAACCGCGACGTGCCGCCGGCGCTCGATGCGATCGTGCTCAAGGCGATGGCGAAGAACCCGGTCAACCGTTACCAGAGCGCGGCGGAGATGAGGGCCGACCTCCAACGCGCTGGCGCCGGCCAACCGGTCGCGGCCGAGCCGGTGATGACGGCGGCCGAGCGCACCAGCGTGATGGGTGCCCGTACCGGGGTGGCTGCGGCGGCGGCCGCCCGGCAGACGTCCGGCGAGGACCTGGAGGCGCAGCGGCGTCGTCGTCGTAACCGCGCGATCGGCTTCGGCGCGCTCGCCGCCGCGGTCGTTGCGGTGTTCGTCGTCGCCGCGCTGCTGCTGCCGAAAGCGCTCTCCAGCCACGACGCCCCGAAGAGCATCAACGTGACGGTGCCCAGCCTGGTCGGGCTCACCCAGCAGCAGGCGCAGCAGCAGTTGCAGGCCAAGGGTCTCGTGCTGGGTCAGGTGGGCAGGAAGCCGTCGGGCCAGCCGAAGGGCAAGGTCACGGGCCAGGACCCGGCGGCGGACACCACCACCCCCAAGGGCCAGAGCGTCGACATCACCGTCAGCACCGGCCCGACCCAGACCCAGGTGCCAGAGCTGGTCGGGCTGACCCTGGACAAGGCGAAGACCCAGCTCAACCAGGCACAGCTCAAGCTCTCCGGCAATCCCATCGCGCAGAACAGCAAGCAGGCCGCAGGCACGGTACTGACCTCGTCCCCGCCGGCGGGCACCCCCGAGCCGCTCGGCGCGCTGGTGACGCTCACGGTCTCGAACGGCAGGCAGACCGTGCCGCAGGTAATCGGGCTGGCCGAAAGCGCCGCCCGCGCGAAGTTGATCGCTGCCGGCTTCAACAACATGACCGTGACGCCGCAGCAGACCGCTGCCGCGCCGCCGGGCCAGGTTCTCCAGCAGAACCCCGAGGCCGGGACGACGCAGCCGACCAACACGAAGATCGCGCTCACCGTCGCCGCTGCGCCGCCGTCGAGCTCCCCACCGTCCAGCTCGCCTGCGCCGTCGCCTTCGCCTTCGCCCTCGCCTTCGCCGTCGCCCTCGCCTTCGCCCTCGCCGTCACCGTCGTCCTCGGCGAGTTTGATCAGCCCGTCGCCGTCGAAGTCCCACGGGCACGGGCACCACTAAACGGCCGAGCGTCGGCGGCGAGTCGCTCCGCGAGCCCCGCCGAGAGCCGCCGCGCCGCGGCCAGGTCCACCGGCAGGGCCGCGGCGGCCAGCCACCGGGCCAGCATCACGTGCCCGCCGTCGGTGAGTACCGACTCGGGATGGAACTGCACCCCCCACATGGGCAGGCCGCGGTGCCGAATGCCCATCACGACACCAGATGACGTGCGCGCGGTCACCTCCAGGTCGGGCGGCAGGCTCGATTCGACGACCGCCAGCGAGTGGTACCGCGTCGCGGTGAACGGCGAGGGCAGGTCGACGAACAGTCCGGCGCCGTCGTGCTCGATCGCGCTGGTCTTGCCGTGCAGGAGCTCCGGCGCGCGCTCGACCAGCCCGCCATAGGCCACGGCGATCGCTTGATGCCCAAGGCAGACGCCGAGCACAGGCAGCCGACGCTCGCCACACGCCGCCACCATCGCCACGCTCACCCCGGCCCGCTCGGGCACACCGGGCCCCGGACTGACCAGGACGGCGTCCACCCCGAGGCCGTCGAGCTCCTCGACGCCCACGGCGTCGTTCCTGCGCACGACGCACACCGCGCCGAGCTGCGCGAGGTACTGCACGAGGTTGTAGACGAAGCTGTCGTAGTTGTCGACGACCAGCACCCTCGGCCGGGCGCGAACCTCGGATCCCTCGGGAGGAGCCGGCAGCGTCGAGGAGGCGCTGCTCACTGGCCCACCGTGACCCTGTTCAGCGGCAGCATCGGCTCCAGCCACGGGAAGATCACCAGGTACAGCAGGGCTACGGCGACGACGACGAGGACGGCACAGCCGGCGAGCTTCGCCGACGTGTTGCCGGGCAGGGTGCGCCAGATCCAGCCGTACATGGCCCTTACCCTGCCGGTCGCAAGGCGGGCGGATCACCGGCGGAGCGCGGGTACGGCACGCCGGCGAGCAGCCCGTGGACGATCATGCGATGGCTGGCCGAGAACTTCGGGTGGCAGGTGGTGAGGGTGATCATCCGCATGGTGGGTCGCTGGCCGGGATGATCGGGCACCGGGTCGAGCACCTCGCTGTCGGTCGACGACACGATCTCCCGACCCGGGATGCCGTCGGGTGTGTTCGCGGTGAAGCTGCCGGTCGCCGCGTCGCCGAGCACGCGGTAGGTGTACCAGAAGTCCTTCGTCTCGATCACGATGGCGTCGCCTGGCAGCAGCTTGTCCAGATCGAGGAACGGAGAGCCCTTGCTCACCCGGTGACCGGCGATCGCGACGTTGCCCACGGCGCCGGGCAACGGCGAGTCGACGTAATGGCCGGGGCCGTCGTTGAGCTGGGCCTCGCCGGTGCCCTGCACGATCGTCCGGGCGTAGTCCAGCCCGAACCTCGGGATCCGGATGATCGCGATGCCGGTGCCGAGCGGCACCTGGCGCACCGATTCACCCGGCAGCGGCTGCCCGCCCGGCCCGGGGGAAGCGGGCCCGCTGGGAGAGCCGGACGGCCGCACGAGCGGATCGTCGCCCTCGGACCA
The DNA here is from genome assembly GCA_003244255.1 of Pseudonocardiales bacterium. Classification (GTDB taxonomy): domain Bacteria; phylum Actinomycetota; class Actinomycetes; order Mycobacteriales; family QHCD01; genus QHCD01. The sequence goes on from QHCD01000012.1 coordinate 7,942, forward strand.
CTGCTTCTCCAGCTTCGTGGTGAGCCGGTGCTGCGTGCGGGCATTGAGCACGTCGGTGAACCACAGCTCGTAGCCGATGAACAGCAACACGACGACACCCAGGGTGATCAGGATCTGGCCGATGCCCCGCACCGTCGTGCGCACGGCGTTCGGCATGGGTCTCTCCGGGGACTGCGGGCGGGTGGCCGACGTACGGCGGCCGTGCTACGGCGAAGTGCCGTCGTCGTCTACGCTAACCCGCACACCCCAGGGAGGAGTGCCGTGCCGAAATCTCGGGTCCGTAAGAAGGCGGCCTACACGCCGCCGAGCAATGTGCTGCCGTCGGCGGCGACCCGAGAGAAGCGGAAGGCACCGAGCCCGACCTGGTACGTCGTGCTGATGGTGGCCGTGCTGCTGGTCGGGCTCATCTACATCGTGATCAACTACCTGAGCCCGCTGCCTGGGACCGCGGGGCTGGGCAATTGGAACCTCGCGATCGGGTTCGCGCTGATCGTGCTCGGCCTGGTGATGGCGGTCCGCTGGCGCTGACCCAGCTGCGCCCTTCGGCGGCCGAACGACACGAGTGTGATTCATCCCCAGGTGTTATCCACATTGTGGATGAGCCACCACGCTGGATGAGCGGGCTTAGCGCAGCACGCCGGCCCGGTAGACCGTCAACGCGGCCAGCACCCCGAGGATCAACCCCACCCCGAGGATCTGGTACTGCAGCCGCTGCGCCTTCGGGGCGTACATCAGGACGGCGGCGCACAGCCCGCCGGCAACCAGACCGCCCAGGTGCCCGAGCCAGGAGATGTCCGGTATCCGGAACGTGATGTAGATGTTGATTACGATCGTCGGCAGCAGCGCCCGCATGTCCAGGCCGAGCTTGCGGCAGACGACGATGAGCGCGCCGAAGAGACCCACGATGGCGCCCGAAGCGCCGGCGACGTTGTTGATCGGGTTGCCGAACACGAACACGGCCACCGCTCCGCCGAGCGCGCCGACCAGGTAGATCGCGGTGTAGCGCGCGGCCCCGAACAGCCTCTCCAGCGGCGGCCCGAGCAGTGCCAGCGACACCATGTTCAGCACCAGGTGCACGAGCCCGAAGTGCAGGAAGGCCGAGCCCAGGAACCGCCAGTACTCCTGGTGCTCGGCCACGATGATCGGGCTGAGTACCAGCCGGCTGAACAGCCGGGAGGCGTAGTTGTGCTGCACGCCGCCGGGCGAGGTGACGGCGGTAATGACGAAGACTGCGACGTTCAGCGCGCCCAGCACGAGCGTGACCAGGCCGGCCCGTTCGGCGATCTGGCCGCCGTAGGGCAGTGTCGGCGCCCGGGCGGCGCCCTTGGCGACGCAGTCGGGGCACTGGAAACCGACCGGCGCCGAACGCAGGCAGTCCGGGCAGATCGGGCGTTCGCAGCGAACGCAGCTGACGGCCGTTTCGCGGTCGGGGTGGCGGTAGCAGCGCGGTGAGATGTTCCACTCGTTCGCTGCCGCGGGCTGCGGGTTCATCCCGCAGCCCGCAGGTGTCGAGGCCGGTGATTCGCCGGCGGATCAGCCGGCCGGCTCACGGCGTTCGATGCTGACCGAATCGACGGTGACGTCGGTCGCGGGCCGGTCATTGCGCCCGGTGGGTGCCGCCGCGATGGCGTCGACGACGGCCCGGCTCTCGTCGTCGGCCACCTCGCCGAAGATGGTGTGCTTACCGGTGAGCCAGGCGCTCGGGGCGACGGTGATGAAGAACTGCGAGCCGTTGGTGCCCGGGCCGGCGTTGGCCATCGCGAGCAGGTACGGCCGGTCGAACGCGAGATCGGGATGGATCTCGTCGCCGAACTTGTATCCGGGACCGCCGGTGCCGTTCCCGAGCGGGTCACCGCCCTGGATCATGAAGCCCTTGATCACGCGGTGGAAGACCGTGCCGTCGTAGAGCCGGCCGGTGGTCTTCGTCCGGGTCGTCGGGTCGGTCCACTCCCGCTCGCCCTCGGCGAGTTCGGTGAAGTTCCGCACGGTCTTGGGCGTGTGGTCACCGAACAGCCGGAGCCTGATCTCACCCGCGCTCGTGTGCAACGTTGCGAGCTGCTCGATAGCCACCGGCATCGATTCCTCTCTCATCTGCGCGACGGACCGATGCCCGTACTGGGGATCGCGCTGGGGATACGGTGTCGGATGACGGCCGCATCCCGCGAATCGTCTCATGCACGACGACGGTGGTACCTCGCGCCGTGGAGCGGCCCCGTAGAGATCGACGCAGCCGGCGCCGAGCGACGCGTAGGCACTTCTCGAAGAGGGTACGCACTTGACTCGGACCCATTCGAGTACCGTCGCCCGCTGGATTCGGCTACGGCGACGGCATCGGTGGCTGCGCCGTCACCGGCGGCGATAGAGTCGGCGTTCCGCCGGGCAGCGAACCCGCGGTGCGGCAGGGATCGATGGCGCGATCAAGGAGGCAGCAGGATGAGGAAGTCCGGCCTGAGGCGGCGCGTGCGACCGGTGGCCCGCAACGTCGGCGGTACGGCCAGCGATCTTGCATCCAACGTGCGCAACCGGGCCGCGCCAGCGGCGTCGTCAGCCGCGTCCTCGGTGGTCGAGACGGTGCGGGGTCGTGCGTTGCCGGCCGCCGCGGCCCTTGTCGACGCCGCCCGCGAGAAGGCGGTACCGGCGCTCGAGGCCGCGAAGGACCGCGCAGCTCCGGTGGTGGGATCGGCCCGGGACCGTGCTGTGCCCGTCCTCGAGGCGGCTCGGGACCGCGCAGCTCCGGTCGCCGGTGCGGTACGCCGCCGAGCGGCGCCGCCCGCAAGCGCCGCCGCCGAGACGGTGCGCCACCATGCCGGTGACCTGGCGCATGAGATCGCCCGGAGCGCGGCGCTGGGCGCGCACCAGGTCGACCGGAGGGTCGATCGCAAGGAGGCGAAGCGGCGCATGAAGGCGATCGCGCGCGCGGCCCAGGGCAAGAAGGCTCGCCGCTGGCCGTTTGTGCTCGGCGGGGTCGTCGTCGGCGTCGGCGCGACGCTCGCGGGCGTCGCGAGCGGTCTGGTCCGCCGCGACGACGACTCGCTGATTGCGCTGGGCCGGCCCAGGGAGGACAACCACGGGCGCTGGGATTCCGCGGAGGCCGACGCCGCCGACCGGTGACGCCGCCGACCAGCCGTCGGTACGACGACCCGAGTCCGCGGTGCGGCCCGGTCAGAGGCCGATCAGGCTCTGCCGGGCCAGTTCGGTGGCCTCGAGCGAGCTCTGCTGGTTGATGACGATGACGACGACGAGCGTGCCCCGGCTGACCGCGAGCAGCGCGCCACCGTTGGTTATCCGCACGGCACCGCCGTCAGCGAGCCGCACCGGGTTCGCCGGTCTGCCGACGGCCGTGAGTACAGCCGGCCGCGCGAGCGCCGCGGTCGCAACGTGCACAGCCGTGACCTGCGCGGCGACGCCGCCGTCGGGTCGGTAGAACGTGCATTTCGGCGGTGCCGCCGAGGTAGCCGTCGTGCGGGCGAGGTGCTGGCCGATGCTGTCCATCACGAACGGCGTGGGCAGGTACGGACACGCGGCATCCCGCACCGTCGTCCCGGTCGGTGTCGGCAACGCCACGCTGGTCGGCGCACTCCCGGTTCGCGATGTCGCCGGCGTCGTCACTGCGGACGGCGTCGTCACCGGCGGGCTTCCCGGCGTCGTCACCGCGGACGAGGGCGTCACCGCGGACGACGGCGGACTAGCGGCATCGGAGGACGGCGGCGCGGGCGGCGAACGGTGACAGCCGGACACCGCGACCATCAGCGCGGCAGTGAGCACCGCCCCGGTAGCGAGACGGTCAGGACGCCGTAGCCGTGTAGCCGTCGAGAATCTCCTTCGAGAGCCGGCCTCTGTCCTTTACCTCGAAGCCATTCTCGCGGGCCCAAGCGCGGACCACATCTGGCGAGGGCCCGGCGAGACCCCGGCGGCGGGGAGTGGCACGGGTGCGCGTGGACTTGCGGGCGCGCGCCGCCTGCGTCGCCTTGCGCGGTCGCCGGGTTGCGCGGGTCGCTGGTCCGCGTCGTGCCGTGGTCGGCAGCAGGCCCGCCAGTGCAACGTTCAAGGCGTCCAGGTGTTCCTGGCATACGTCGACCTGTGCGGTGCGACCGCCGGTCTCGACCCGCACTTGCGCGATCGCGGGTACGAACCTTCCTTCGCGGTCGTCGATATCGCAGACACTCACAGCCCGCTTGGCCACGGTTGGATCTCCTCTTCGGCTTGACAACGGAATTTCTGTTAGCGGGTCATCGCCGGCGGTGGCGATGTGCGTTGGCGACCACTTGGTCAGACGATCGGGCGTTCGTTCGTCGGATGCGATTGTGCCAGTTCGGGCAGCGCTAGTCCACGAGCCGAGCCGGAACATATGAACCATACCAATAGCCAGCGCGAGCCTCTGCCGGCCGCGTTCGTGTCTTCGATGGGACATGCGCTGGCCATGGACTCTGCACCAGTGGTGCTGCTAAAGGGATGTGAGCCGGTCCTAACGAGGTGGACATGCCACTGCCCAGGCGCGGCCGGTCCTATTCGATTCGAGCAATACCGGGAATTCGCCCGACGAGAGCGCTGCGCTGACGGCGGAGTGAATGCCGCCGTCATCCCTGGCCGGAGGCGCGTCTCGTGCGCTCTGACGTTCGAGCTTCATCGCGGCGTTCAGGAGATAGTACAACCACGGCGGGACGCGGTGGAGACGAAGGGACTCGAACCCTCAACCCCCGCCTTGCAAAGGCGGTGCTCTGCCAGTTGAGCTACGTCCCCGGGCCAGGCTGGAGGCGGTAGGGGATCAGCGTCCGTCGGTCGACGTCGCCTCGCGCCAGAGGTCTGCCTCCGAGCGTGCGGCCCGCCGCTTGCGCGCTGCCCGCGCGCCGGCTCCGGCCGCGATCAATAACACGATCAGCTTCTTCATGGGCGACTCCTTCGGCGGAAATCCTGACTGGCGAAACACTCGCTGTGGGCCTGGGAGGACTTGAACCTCCGGCCTCATCCTTATCAGGGATGCGCTCTAACCGACTGAGCTACAGGCCCATGCGCGGACCAACGCCTCGACCGTCGCAGCGTGAGACGTTACCGCACACCTGCAGGTTCGCCGTACCCAGATCCACTTGCGTCTACCCGAACCCGGTGGGATTCACCGGGCCCAAGCCGTTAGTCGTGCTCGGACAGGGTCACCTCGAGGCCACCGACCATGTCGGCACACAGGTTGTAGATGAACGACCCGATCGTGGCGAGCGCAGTGAACAGCACGACGTTGACGACGCCCACCACGGCGGCGGCGCCGAGCACGATCTGCGGCGTGATGATCCGGACCGAGCTGCCGTTGATCTCATCCACGGTCTTGTTCAGCTTGCCGAAGACACCCATCCCGTCCAGGACGCCGTACAGCAAGCCGACGGCAACCATCCACACGACGAACAGGGCGATGGCGAGAACCAGGGAGAACTTCAGCATCGACCACGGATCGATGTTGCGCAGCTGCAGCCGTGCGCGGCGCGGCGCGCGAGGCGGCCGCGTCCCTACCGTCGAGGGCGCCGCCCGCCGCGGAGCACCGCTCGCCGGATCGGCGGCCGCGACCGCCGGCTGCCCGTGCCGACGGGACGCTGGCACCGTCGACACCGCGCCGCCCTCTGCACCGGTCGGTTCCCGGCCGCCGGCCTTGGCGGATTGCTCCGGCGTGGCGCGAGGGTGCCGATTCCACCATGCAGTCTCATGGGCAGTCTCATGGGCAGTCTCATGGGCAGTCTCGTGGGCGCCACCCTGCGACGCCCGCTCACGGGGGATGCCCTCCGCGGACCCGGTCTCGCCGACCGTTCCGTGCGCTGCCGGACCAATCTGCTCAGGCGGCGGCGGATCCGACGGGACGACCCGTCCGGCGGCCAGCCCGCTGTTGCGGGGATTGGTCACGACACCTCCCTATCGGGCCAGCCTGGGGCACCGACGGCACCCGGCTGGCGCGGCGGCATGCTCGCTCCGGGCGTGTGGTCACCGGAGGCGATCATCGGGCGATCATCGGGCTCGATCGTCGGCCGACGGCTCGACCTCATCGGCGTTGCGCGCAATAGCAACCAGACTGACACCCTCGGGCAGGTTCATCAACCTGACCCCCATCGTCTGCCGCTGCGCCCGCCGTACCTCGCGCGCACTCGTCCGGATCACACCACCACCGGATGTGATGGCATAGATCTGATCATCCAACCGCACCGCCAGCGCGCCGACGAGAGCGCCCCTTCTCGCGACGATCTTCGCGGTAAGTACGCCCTTACCGCCGCGTCCCTGCACGGGGTATTCCTCGATCTTCGTCCGCTTCGCATAGCCGCCGTCGGTGGCGACCAGCACGTCCAGTCCGTCGCGGACGACCTCCATCGCGAGCAGCACGTCATCGGTGGAGAACCGCATTCCGATCACGCCGGACGTCGCTCGACCCATCGGCCGGAGCGTCTCGTCGTCGGCCTGGAAGCGGATCGACTGTGCCTGCCGGCTGACCAGCAGCAGGTCGTCGTCAGCGCTGATCAACGCCGCGCCGATCAGCTCGTCGTCGTCCTTCAAGTTGATCGCGACGACGCCGCCGGTGCGGTTGGAGTCGAAGTCGGACAGCCGGGTCTTCTTCACCAGCCCGGATTTGGTCGCGAGCACGAGGTACGGCGCGGCGGCGTAGTCGGTGATCGCCATCGCCTGCGCGATCGTCTCGTCCGGCAAGAAGGCCAGCAGGTTGGCGACGTGCTGGCCTCGTGCCGCCCGATTCGCCTCCGGCAGCTCATATGCCTTGACCCGGTAAACCCGGCCCTTGTTGGTGAAGAACAGGATCCAGTGGTGGGTCGAGGCGACGAAGAAATGCTCGATGATGTCGTCCTGACGCAGCACCGCACCCTGGACGCCCTTGCCGCCACGCCGCTGTGAGCGGTAGAGGTCGGTGCGGGTCCGCTTGGCATAACCGGTACGGCTGATCGTGACGACGACTTCCTCGTCGGCGATCAGGTCCTCCATCGACAGGTCGCCGTCGGCGGGGACCAGCCGGGTCCGCCGATCGTCGCCGTAGCGGGCCACGATCTCGGCCAGCTCGTCCTTGACGATCTGCCGCTGCCGCTGCGGGCTGGAGAGGATTGCGTGGAAGTCGGCGATCTCGGCCTGGATCTCGGCGTACTCGTCGATGATCTTCTGCCGCTCCATGGCGGCGAGGCGGCGCAGCTGCATCTCAAGGATCGCGCGGGCCTGCTCCTCGTCGATCGCGAGCAGCCCGATCAGCCCGTCCCGCGCGTCCTCGACGGTGGCGCTGCCGCGGATCAATGCGATGACGGCGTCCAGCTGGTCGAGTGCCTTGAGATAGCCGGAGAGGATGTGCGCGCGTTCCTCGGCCTTGCGCAACCGGAACCGGGTACGCCGGACGACGACGTCGACCTGGTGGGTCACGTAGTGGCGGATGATCTGGTCCAGCCGCAGCGTGCGCGGCACGCCGTCGACCAGGGCGAGCATGTTCGCGCCGAACGTCGTCTGGAGCTGGGTGTGCTTGTAGAGGTTGTTCAGCACCACCTTCGCCACCGCGTCGCGCTTGAGCGTGATCACCAGCCGCTGGCCGGTCCGATCCGACGACTCGTCGGCGAGCTCACCGATCCCGCCAACCCGGCCGTCACGCACCAGCGCGGCGATCGACTCGTTCAAGTTGTCGGGGTTGACGGCGTAGGGCAGCTCGGTGACGAGGAGGATGGTCCGGCCCTTGGCGTCCTCCTCGATCGTGACGACGGCGCGCATCCTGATCGAGCCGCGGCCGGTCCGGTACATCTCGTCGATCCCGTCGCGGCCCACGATCAGGCCGTGGGTAGGGAAATCCGGGCCCTTGATGCGTTCGGTCAACGCGGCGAGCAGCTCCTCGTCGGTCGCCTCCGGGTTGTCCAGCGCCCAGCTGACGCCCGCGCTCACCTCGCGAAGGTTGTGCGGCGGGATGTTCGTCGCCATGCCGACGGCGATGCCCGACGAGCCGTTCACGAGCAGGTTCGGGATGCGGCTGGGCAGGATGTCGGGCTCGGTGGTCCGGCCGTCGTAGTTGGGGCTCTTCTCGACGGTGTCCTCGTCGATCTCGCGCAGCATCTCCATCGCGAGAGACGAGAGCCGGCACTCGGTGTAGCGCATCGCGGCGGCGGGGTCGTTGCCCGGCGAGCCGAAGTTGCCCTGCCCGTCGATCAGCGGCGCGCGCATCGACCACGGCTGGGCCATCCGCACCAGGGTGTCGTAGATCGCGCTGTCACCGTGCGGGTGGTAGTTGCCCATCACGTCGCCGACGACCCGCGAGCACTTCACGTAACCGCGATCGGGACGGAAGCCCGAGTCGTACATGCCGTAGAGGATCTTGCGGTGGACCGGCTTCAACCCGTCCCGCACGTCCGGCAGCGCGCGCCCGACGATGACCGACATCGCGTAGTCGATGTAGCTGCGCTGCATCTCCAGCTGGATGTCGACCGGCTCGACGCGGCCGCCCGGCGGCACGGCTTCGGGCGGCAGGGTGGTATCGGTCACGGTCTACCTTCCACTGATCGGCGGAGCCTGCTCAGATGTCCAGGAACCGCACGTCCTTGGCGTTGCGGATGATGAACGAGCGGCGTGCCTCGACGTCCTCACCCATCAGCACGGTGAACAGTTCGTCGGCCGTCGCTGCGTCGTCGAGGGTGACCTGCAGCAGCACCCGCGTCGCCGGGTTCATCGTCGTCTCCCACAGCTCGGACGCGTTCATCTCCCCGAGTCCCTTGTAGCGCTGGATGCCGTCGTCCTTCGGGACCTTGCGGCCGGCCTCGCGGCCCACCTGCAGCAGGCCGTCGCGCTCGCGGTCGGAGTAGGCGTACTCGGGGTCGGCACGTTGCCACTTGATCTTGTAGAGCGGCGGCGACGCGAGGTAGACGTGGCCGGCCTCGATGAGCGGGCGCATGAACCGAAACAGCAGCGTGAGCAGCAGGGTGCGGATGTGCTGGCCGTCGACGTCGGCATCGGCCATCAGCACGAGCTTGTGGTAGCGCAGCTTCGACAGGTCGAACTCGTCGTAGATGCCGGTGCCCAGCGCCGTGATCAGCGACTGGACCTCGGTATTCTTCAGCACCCGGTCGATGCGGGCCTTCTCGACGTTGATGATCTTGCCGCGGATCGGCAGGATCGCCTGAAACAGCGAGTTGCGTCCGGACTTGGCCGAGCCGCCGGCAGAATCGCCCTCGACAATGTAGACCTCGCTCTCGCGCGGGTCGGTGGAGCGGCAGTCGGCCAGCTTGCCGGGCAGGTGGATGCCATCGAGCAGGCCCTTGCGTCGGGCCAGGTTGCGGGCATCGCGCGCGGCCTTGCGGGCCCGCGCGGCCTGGCTAGCCTTGCCGATGATGACCTTGGCCTCACCGGGATTGCGATCGAACCACGCGCTGATCCAGTTGTAGCACGTGGTCTGCACGAACGACTTCGCCTCGGTATTGCCGAGCTTGGTCTTTGTCTGGCCCTCGAACTGCGGGTCGGCCAGCTTGACCGACACGATCGCCGCGAGACCCTCGCGGACGTCGTCGCCAGAGAGCCGGTCGTCCTTCTCCTTGACCAGCTTCTTGTCCAACGCGTACCGGTTCACGACCGACGTCACGGCGGTGCGGAATCCTTCCTCGTGGGTGCCGCCCTCGATCGTGTTGATGGTGTTGGCGAAGGTGTACACCGATTCCGAGAATGACTCGTTCCACTGCATTGCCACCTCGACGGCGATGCCGGTGCCCTCCTCCTCGAAGCTGATCACCGACGGGTGTACGGCGGTCTTGGAGGCATTGAGGTGCCGAACGAAGTCCTCGATGCCACCCTTGTAATGCCACGTCTGCTCGGCCGGCTGTTCGGTCCGGTCCTCGCGCTCGTCGCGCAGCACGATCGACAGGCCGCGGTTTAGGAACGCCATCTCCTGTAGCCGCCGGGAGAGGGTCTCGTTCGAATACGCCGTGGTCTCGAAGATCTTCTCATCAGCCCAGAAGGTGATGGTCGTGCCGGTTGCCGCCGTCGCCTCGCCGCGGCGCAGCGGGGCAACCGGAGCGCCGCCGACGTAGACCTGGGTCCATGCGTGCCCGTCGCGGCGGATGTCCACCTCGAGCCGGCCGGAGAGTGCGTTGACGACCGACAGGCCGACGCCGTGCAGGCCACCGGACACAGCGTAGGACTTGCCGTCGAACTTGCCGCCGGCGTGCAGGGTGGTGAGCACTAGCTCGACGGTCGGCCGCTTCTGGACCGGATGGTTCTTCACCGGTATACCGCGGCCGTTGTCGACCACGCGGACGGCGCCGTCGGGGAGCAGCGTCACCTCGATGCGGTCGCAGTAGCCGGCCAGGGCCTCGTCGACGGCGTTGTTGACGATCTCGGTCACCAGGTGGTGCAGACCGCGCTCCCCGGTCGAGCCGATGTACATGCCGGGCCGTTTGCGGACCGCGTCAAGCCCTTCGAGCACGGTGATGTTGCGTGCGTCGTAGCTGGAGTGCCCGGACGGGTCGGTAGGCTCGTTCTTAGACGCCACGACGCAACTCTCTCCCGCCGCAGGGCGGGCCTCGACGGACGCGGTCCGGGCCGGCCAGCCGGACCGATACGCCACCTCGGTGACAGGGCACGGCAAGGCAGTCGGCACGCTGGGCCGGGTAATCGCGATTGTCGACTCCCATCTTACCGGTCGAACGCACCTGAATACCGTATTGCACAGCCCTGATTGCCCTCCTCGGTCACGAACGGTCCGCTGTCGTGGTCCCCCATCCGCGGCGAAGGTCCGGCTCCGCCGTGCGGCGGGCCAGCGCACCGCCGATACCCACGCGGCCGGTCCGGCGCCTGCCCGCCGCAGGCTCAGCCGTAGGTATCCCTCGGCCCCCGGCCGGCGACCCTGCGCAGGCCCTTCTTCCAGCTCGGTGCCGCCGGTCCGTGCACCCGGACGCTGGTGACGACGCCGGGCCCGACCTCGACCGCGATCCGGTCCTTGATCCGCCCGGCGAGCAGCCGTAGCTGGGTGGCCCAGGCGGTCGATTCGGCGACGAGAACCAGCTCGCCGGCCCGCAGGCTCTCCGGTCGGGCGTGGTTGGCGATCTCGGGGCCGACGACCTCCGCCCACCGGCCCACCACCCCGGCGGCGGCCGCGACGTCGGTCCACCCGCGGTCGGCGATCAATGCCCGGACCAGGCTGCCGACGGGCTTGGGATCCAACCCGTCCGGGTGCGCGCCCGAGTAACCACCAGCAGCAGGCCCGGCGGCACGCCTCGACGACCGGCCGGCGATCCGGCCGCTCCAGCCCCCGGATCGCCGCGCCGACGCTCGGGCCGCCGCCAGGGCTGCGCGCGCCGGGTCCACCGGCCGGGCCCGAGCGGTGCCGCCGCGCGGGGAGTTGCCCGGTCCGCCCGGTTCGCTCGGTTCGCCAGTTCCGCCAGGTTCGCCGGGTTCGCCGGGTTCGCCGGGTTCGTCAGCCGACACGATCCACTTTCCCGGCGGCGACTTCGAATCGGACGCCCCGCAGCAGCGCCGGCACGTCGTCGCTCACGGCGGCCGTCACCAAGGTCTGCGTCGCCGCCGCGGCCAGCTCCGCGAGCCGGTCGCGCCGGGCGGTGTCGAGCTCGGCGAACACGTCGTCGAGCATCAACACCGGTTCGACGCCGTCGCTGCGCAGCAGGTCGTAGGAGGCGAGCCGTAGCGCGAGGGCCATCGACCACGACTCGCCGTGGCTCGCATACCCGCGGGACGGCAGATCGCCGATCGAGAGCGCCAGATCGTCTCGGTGCGGGCCGACCAGCGTCACGCCGCGCTCGAGTTCGCGCGCCCGCGCGGCAGCCAGCGCACCGGCGAGCGCGTGCGCCGGATCCACGCCGGTGAGTTCCAGCGCGGTCTCGTACGCGACCCGCGCCGGGCCATCCTGCCCTGACACCCGGTCGTAGGCCGCCCGAACGTAGGGCGCCAGCGCGTCGGTGAGCGCCAGCCGCCCCGCCACGAGCTCGGCGCCGTACTGCACCAGGTGCCCGTCCCAAACGTCGAGCGTGGACAGGTCCGCCCCGCGTCGGGTGCCGGCCGACCTCAGCAGGGCGTTGCGCTGCCGGAGCACCCGGTCGTAGTCGGCCTTGACGCCGGCGTAGCGAGGCGCCCGCGCCACCAGGACCTCGTCGATGAACCGGCGGCGCTCACTCGGGTCCCCGCGCACGATCGCCAGATCCTCCGGCGCGAACAGCACCGCCCGCAACGCGCCGAGCACATCACGCACCTTGGCCACCGGCACCCGGTTCAGCCGGGCTCGATTCGCGCGCCCGGCCGTGATCTCCAGTTCCACCAGCAGTTCCCGGCCGTCGTGACCGAGCGCGGCCCGGATGACCGCCCGCTCCGCGCCGTGGCGGATCAGCGGTGCGGTCGACGCGACCCGGTGACTGCCGAGGGTCGCGACGTAGAACAGCGCCTCGAGCAGGTTGGTCTTTCCCTGTCCGTTGGCGCCGACGAAGACGGTCGCGCCCGGTTCCAGCGCCACCTCGGCGGCCGGGTAGTTGCGGAAGTCGGCCAGCGACAGCGCCCGGACGTACACGCCGTCGCAACGATCCGTCGGACCTGGCGAGGATCAGGCGATCGGGATGTCGGCGCCGGCGCCGGCCCGGCCCACCGGGTGGCCGCCGAACTGGTTGCGCAGGGCCGCGACGACCCGCATCGCCGGCGAGTCCTGCTGCCGGGAGTTGAACCGGGCGAACAGCGCCGAGCTGATCACCGGCAGCGGCACGGCGTTGTCGATCGCTGCCTCGACCGTCCACCGGCCCTCGCCCGAGTCCTGCGCGTACCCGCGCAGCTGGGACAGATCCGGGTCGGCGTCCAGGGCGCGGACCAGCAGGTCGAGCAGCCACGAGCGGATCACGGTTCCCTGCGTCCAGCTCCTGATGGCATCCGGAACGTTGTGCACGAGCGGTGACGCCGCGAGCAGCTCGTAGCCTTCTCCGTAGGCCTGCATGAGGCCGTACTCGATGCCGTTGTGCACCATTTTCACGAAGTGCCCGGCACCGACCGGCCCGGCGTGCACGAAACCGGCGTCGCCCTCGGGTTTGAGGGTGTCGAACGCCGGCTGCACGAGCGCCACATGTGCATCAGCGCCGCCGCACATCAGTGCATAGCCCTCGGTCCGGCCCCACACGCCGCCGGAGACGCCGCAGTCGACGAACCCGATCCCCTTCTTCGCAAGCTCGTCGGCGTGCGTCTGGTCGTCGGTGTACTTGCTGTTGCCGCCGTCGACGATCACATCACCGGAGTCGAGCAGCTCACCGAGCCTCGCGACCGTCTGGCTCGTCGGTTCACCGGCGGGAACCATGACCCACACCACCCGCGGCGCGGCCAGCGCCTCGACGAGTTCGGTAAGGCTCGCGACGTCGCGCATTGAGTCCTCGGCCCGGTCATAGCCGACGACGACGTGACCGCCCTGGCGGAGCCGCTCGGCCATGTTGGCGCCCATCTTGCCCAAGCCGATCAGTCCAAGCTTCACGTTGCCTCCGCCCAGTCATAGCACCGCGGCAGCGGTTCCGCGGTGCGTTCTTCCGCTAGCTCGATAGGTGTGCCCGCTCAGCCTGGCATCCGGACCGGCTGGACCAGATACCGGTAGTCCGGCACGCCGCCCGCAGCATCGTCGGCGCCGGCTGTACCCCCGCCGGCTGACAGGACCGCCGGCTTCAGCGGTGTCGTCAAGGCGATCCGCGCGGTGTCACCGGTTATCGATGTGACGCCGTCGAGCAGGAACGTGGGGTTGAACGCGATCGTCATGGGCTCGCCGTCGTAGACCACTTCGACGCGTTCCTCTGCGCGGCCACTATCATCGCCGCCGGCCGTGAGGGTGACGCCGCCGGTTTCGAACTGCAGCCGCACCGGCGTTCCCCGGTCGGCGAGCAGGGACACCCGCTTGGCGGCTTCCACGAACGCGCCGACCGGTAGCTCCCCGGTGCCGGTGAACTCCACCGGCCACAGCGACTGGTAAGACGGGAACTGAGCATCGAGCAGTCGGGTGGTCAGACGGCGGTCGACGGCGGCGAAACCGATCAGCCCCTCACCGGCACCGCTACCGGACAGCGCGATCGTGACGTCGTCGGCGCCGCCCACCAGAGTCTTTGCGGCCTCCTGCAGGGTGCGTGCCGGAACCAGCACGGCGGCGCTGCTGCCCGGGCCCTCGGGCTTCCAGGTCAACGTGCGCACGGCGAGCCGGTACCGGTCGGTCGCAGCCAGCGTGATGCGCTCGCCGTCGATCTCCATCCGGACGCCGGTGAGCATGGGCAGTGTGTCGTCCCGGCCGGCAGCAACGGCCACCTGGCCAACCGCGGTCGCGAACGCGTCAGCACGTACCGTGCCCGCCGTCGTCGGCATGTCCGGCAGGCTTGGATAGTCCTCCACGGGCATTGTCGGCAGGGTGAAGGTCGCGTTGCCACAGCGCAGGGACAGTTGTGGGCCGTCGACGGCGATCTCCACCGGGTGCGGAGGCAACGAGCGGGTGATGTCAGCGAGCAGTCGGCCGCTGACCAGGCTCCGCCCGGAACTGACCGCGTGCACAGCCAGCGTGACCTGCGCCGACACCTCGTAGTCGAAGCCCGCGACCGAGAGTGAGCTGTCCTCGACGGTCAGCAGCAGGCCGCCCAGCACCGGCATCGGCGGCCTGTTCGGTAGCGCCCGAGCGGTCCAGGCCACGGCGTCGGCGAGCAGGTCCCGCTCGACCCTGAATTTCATCGGAGCACCTCGCGGGATGGGACCGGCTGCCAGCCGACCCGTAGCCGGGCCGGGTCATCCCCAGGCCGGGGCGTTGGTGATGAGTACTGCCGAGTCATTGCAGGGAGAACTTCCGTTGTCGTCGTCGGTGCTGTGGATATCGTGGAGAACCGGCGTTTATGCAGGTCCGGCGGCGCGGCGCGATGTGGACAGGTTGGGGGCATCACTAGCCCGAACGGGTGTGCTGATGTGGAGCATGCATGAGCGGATGGTAACCACAAGGTGTCGTCGACAGCTGTCCACAGGTTTGTCCCCAAGCTGTGCACGGCCGACTGGTTGCGGAGCGTGAACGCGACCGCGGCCCGGCCGAAGCCGACTTGAGCCCGGCCACCGCCACCGAGGTCGCCTCGCCGGATCGTCACTGCCTGGCTCGCTGCTTGATCCGGATACTCAGTTCGGAGACCTGGTTGAAGATCGAACGTCGGTCGCTCATCAGGGCCCGGATCTTGCGATCGGCGTGCATCACGGTGGTGTGGTCGCGACCGCCGAAAGTCTGGCCGATCTTGGGCAGCGAGAGGTCGGTCAGCTCACGACACAGGTACATCGCAATCTGCCGTGCCGTGACCAGCACCCGGCTGCGCGAGGCTCCGCATAGCTCGTCCACGGTCACACCGAAGTAGTCGGCAGTGGCCAGCATGATCGTCGCCGCGTTGATCTGTGGCTGCTCGGACTCGGGGAGCAGGTCCTTTAACACCAGCTCAGCCAGGGCGAGCTCGACCATGCTTCGGTTCAGGCTCGCGAACGCGGCCACCCGAATCAGCGCGCCTTCTAGCTCGCGAATGTTGCTCTGGATTTTGCTGGCGATGAACTCCAGGACATCCGGCGGGACGTCGAGCCGTTCCTGTGCGGCCTTCTTGCCGAGGATCGCGATCCGGGTCTCCAGGTCCGGAGTCCGGACATCGGTGATCAGGCCCCATTCGAAGCGGGTGCGCAGCCGGTCCTCCAGCGTGACGAGCTGCTTGGGTGGACGGTCGGAGGAGATCGCGATCTGCTTATTGGTGTTATGCAGGGTGTTGAAGGTGTGAAAGAACTCTTCCTGGGTGCGTTCGGCGCGTTCCAGGAATTGGATGTCGTCGATCAGCAGGATGTCGTTGTCGCGGTAGCGACGCTGAAATGCCTGCATCTTGTCATCGCGCAGTGAGTTGATGAAGTCGTTGGTGAATTCCTCGGAGGAGACGTAGCGCACCCGCGTTGTCGGGTAGAGGCTGCGTGCGTAGTGGCCGATGGCGTGCAAGAGGTGAGTCTTGCCCAGTCCGGAGTCGCCGTAGATAAACAGCGGGTTGTAGGCGTTGGCTGGAGCCTCGGCGACGGCGAAGGCTGCAGCGTGCGCAAACCGGTTGCTGCTGCCGATGACAAAGGTGTCGAACTGGTACTTCGGGTTGAGGCGTGCGCTCTCCCGGCCGGTGGCAGCCGAGCTGTGACCGGAGATCGGGCCGTCGTTGCGGGCCGGACCGTTGGTGGATGCCTGGCTGGTGCCGGGGCGGTGACCGGGTGCCGAACCGGAGCTGGTGCGTCCGGTGGGGTCGGGCGCGGCCATGGCCCAGCGGTCGCCCGTTCTGCTCGCGCCGGGCCGCAGGTCGATCGGCGGCGGGTCACGATCTGCGGCCATCGACAGGTCCGGTTTACTCGCGCCGGGTGTGGTGTTTGCCGCGACGCTGTCGTCTCGGTTGGGCTCCACCGTGACGGCGACACCGACCGTGCGCCGTAGGCCGTCGGCCAGCGAGGTGGCGATGGGGCCGTGCAGCCGGGTTTCGAGCACGGACTTGACGAAGCTCGTCGGTGCGGCGAGCAGGACGGTGTCCCCCACCAGGCCGAGCGGCCGGGTCAATCGGAGCCAGGCGCGGTCCTGCTGGCTGAGTTCGGCGCCGCCGAGGCCGTCGATGGCGTGCGCCCAGATAGCGTCGAGGTCGGTCTCCGTCGCTTCGCCGGAGGTCCGGTCAGCCAGCTGACCCGCTGGGCTGGGCTGACCTGCCGGGCTGGGCTGACCGGCATTGGGCTGGCCGGGGCTGGGCTGACCTGCCGGGCTGGGCTGGCCGGGGCTGGGCTGACCGGCATTGGGCTGGGCTGCGTCCTCTGCCACGCAGCCTCCTCAGCCTGCCGGGCCGGATGTCGACCGCGTCCGTCCACAGCAGTGTCCACAACCTGTGAACGCAGGAACGGCTCTGTGGTGCCGCATCCCGAGCGGATCGCGACGGCGGGGGCCGTCCCAACCAGCTGTACCGGTCCCGAACGCTAACAGCGTTCTCGCGTTGTCCACAACCGCCCGCAGGGGGTTGCGCGCGGAACGCGGGGGTGTCGGCCGGAGCGGGTGTGGCTTTGGCGTTGTGGGCGCCCCCCGGGGGCGGTTCAACCGCTACGGTTAGCTTGCTGGCTGTGGAGATCCGGGCCACGACAGCGGGCGGCCGGCCCGGGTCCGTGCATCGTCTCGACCCCGGCGTCGCAGCGTCCAGCCGCACCGTCCGGCGCCTACACTGGTCAGACACCCGGGTCGTATCCTTGGGGGCGGGCGGTGATTTGCCTAACGGCGTCGTGACTCGCAGCTCGTGCTGTTTCCCCGACCGGTTCACCCACCTGGGCCCGCGACATGGAGATCCCACCGTGAGCAAGCGCACGTACCAACCCAACAATCGTCGGCGAGCCCGCACCCACGGCTTTCGGCTCCGCATGCGCACGCGTGCTGGCCGCGCCGTGCTCGCCCGCAGGCGGCACAAGCGCCGCGGCGTCATCTCCGCCTGATCGAGCTCGCGCCCGAATGCTGCCCGCCTCCGTTCGTTTGCGAAAGAGCGATGATTTCGACCGGATTGTCCGGACCGGCCATCGAGCCGGCCGGCCGACTCTCGTCGTGCACGCGCTGGCGGCGACCGAGGTGCGGCCCGGGCCGCCGGTGGCCCGGAGCGGCCCCGGTGGCGCAGGCACCCAGGTCGGTTTTGTCGTCGGCCGCGACGTCGGCGGGTCGGTGCAGCGACACCGGGTGGCCCGACGGCTGCGTCACCTGATGCGAGCGCGCTGGGCGGACCTGCCGGCCGGAGCCGGAGTCGTCGTGCGGGCGCTCCCGCTGGCCGCGGCCGCGTCGACCGGCACGCTCGGCCGCGATCTGGACGCCGCACTGAATCGCGCCGGGGCTCGCATCGCCCGATCCTCCGCCGGCCGGGCGCCGCGCCGCCCGGCCGGTCAGGTCAGCACCGGCGTCGAGCCCGGTGGGTCCTGATGCGATCCCTGCTGTTGGCCGGGTTGCGGTTCTACCGCCGGTGGATAGC
The DNA here is from genome assembly GCA_003244255.1 of Pseudonocardiales bacterium. Taxonomy (GTDB): domain Bacteria; phylum Actinomycetota; class Actinomycetes; order Mycobacteriales; family QHCD01; genus QHCD01. The sequence goes on from QHCD01000012.1 coordinate 25,911, forward strand.
GCCGATGCTGCCACCGTCCTGCCGGTTCACGCCGTCGTGCAGCGAATACGCCATGACGGCGGTGTCGCGGTTCGGCGCGCTGCATGGATCCTGGCTGGCGGCGCGCCGGCTGTTGCGCTGCCATCCCTATCACCGCGGCGGCGACGATCCGGTACCTGATCTGCCCGGTCGGCAGGGTCGGCAGGGTCGAGACGGTCGACGGGGTCGGCACGGTCGTAACAGGTTCGCTCGCTGGCGCCGCCGGACGCCGGCGCGCCGGCGGATCGCGGCCGCCCCGGTCGCTGTCGGCGCGTCGATCACCGGAGGTCAGCCATGCCGCACCCGCTGAACTGGCTGTACTACCTGATCTCCAAGGTCCTGCTGTTCTGGCATTGGCTGTTCTCGCAGTTCCTGGACGCGAACGGCGGCTGGTCGTGGGCGCTCGCGATCGGCTTTCTGGTGATCACGATTCGCGTCATCCTGTTCCCGCTGTTCGTCAAGCAGTACCACTCGATGCGGGCGATGCAGACCCTGCAGCCCCAAGTCGCTGCCCTTAAGAAGAAGCACGCGAACGACCGGCAGGCACAGGCTCAGGCGATGATGGCGCTGCAGAAGGAGGCCGGCGTTAACCCACTCGGCGGCTGCCTGCCACTGGTCGTCCAGGCCCCGGTCTTCATTTCGCTTTACCACGTGCTGCGGCGACTGCGTCCCGGCGCATCCGCTCTGTACGGCTGGAGCGACGGGCAGACCAAGAGCGCCATCGACGCGAAGTTCTTCGGTGCACCTATCCCGGCGTCGTTCCGCAGTACGGACGCCTTCTTGCGCGCACTGCATGCGAGCCCTGGCTCGACCCGATTCGTCATCGCGATCCTGCTCCTGGTCTCCTGCGTCGCCACCTTTGCGACGCAGTGGCAGAACTACTCACGCAACAAGGACAACCTGGACGGCCAGCAGGCGATGATCCAGCGGTTGATGTTGGTGGTCATCCCGATCGGTCTCGCGTTCTCGGGGCTGGTCTTCGGCCTGCCGCTCGGTGTGCTGCTGTACTGGTTGACGAACAACCTTTGGACGATGGGCCAGCAGTTCTACATGCTCACCCGGGTCACCGCGAAGCTGGACGCGGCCGCGGCGGCGACGCCCCCGCCGGCGGCACCGCCGGCGCCTAAACCCGGTGCCCGCCCGGTCCGCGACAACCGCGGCCGGATCGTGAGCACGCGGCCATCGCTCGCGACACCCACCGGTGATGCGCCAGACAGCCGCCCACCGCCCAGGTGGGGACCGAGGACAGCGCGCACTGGGCGCGACAAAACGCCAGATACCGGCCGTAACCAGACGCCTGACCCGGGGGCGGCGCCGGAGCCGCCGGCCTCGCCACCGCCACCCGCAACGCCGTCGGGCGACGGATCCAGGCCAGCGAACAAGCCGCCGCCCGGCACCCGGCCGGCTGTAGCCACCGGGAAACAGCGCTCTCGCCCCGCGGCTAAGCGCAAGAAGAAGCGTCGATGAGACCGCAGAGCCAGTGGAGCCCCAGTGTCTGACCCGACTAGCCATTCGAGCGAATCCGCCGCAACGATCGGTGCGGGTGCCGGCGACGTCACCGGCGGTGCTGTCGCCGGCGACGTCACCGCCGGTGCTGTGCCGGGCGAGCAGCCTGCTGCCACGGGCAGTGCGCCCGATGGGCCCGACGGCAGACCCGAGGGCCGCGGCCAGGGGCTGCTTGTCCGGGAGGGCGACATCGCCGGCGACTACCTCGAGCGGCTGCTCGATATCGCCGACTTCGACGGTGACATCGACCTTGATGTCGAGAACGAACGTGCCGTGGTGGCGATCGTGGGCGGCGTCGATGAGCTCAAGGCGCTGGTCGGGCCAAACGGCGCCACCCTGGACGCACTACAGGAGCTGACCCGGCTCGCGGTTCAGCAGCAGACCGGAGTGCGGAGCCGGCTGATGCTCGACATCGCGGGCCACCGGCAGGGGCGCCGTGCCGAGCTCGCCGCGCTGGCCCGGCGGACCGCGCAGGCTGTCCTCGCCGACGGCGCGGCTGCGCGGCTGGCGCCGATGAACGCGTTCGAACGCAAGGTCGTTCACGACGTCGTCAACGACATGGCCGGCGTGACCAGCGAGTCGGAGGGCGTCGATCCCGACCGCCGCGTCGTCATCTCGGCGGAGCACTGAGCTGGGCGTTCCGGCGCCGCCGGCGGCCGGTCCGATAGCGGGGCCGCAGCTGCCGGTGCTGCAGCGGTTTGCCGACCTCCTGGTGGACCGGGCGATTCCCGGCGGTCTGCTCGGTCCACGGGAAGCCTCGACGATCTGGGACCGCCATCTGCTCAACTGCGCCGTGCTGACCGAACTCATCCCCGCCGGCTCGGTGCTGATCGATGTAGGCAGCGGCGCAGGGCTGCCCGGGTTGGTACTTGCGCTGATAGACCCGACGCTGCGAGTGGCGCTGGTGGAGCCGATGGCGCGTCGGGCTGACTTTCTTTCCGCGGCGGTGAACGAACTCGGCTGCCCGGACCGGGTCGACGTCATCCGCGGACGAGTCCCGGAGGTATTGGTAGATCCGGGCCTGGCTCCGGCCGCGGTGGTGACGGCGCGGGCCGTCGCGCCGCTCGAGCGGCTAGTGCGGCTGGCGCTCCCCACCGTCGCCGCGGGCGGGCGGCTGCTGGCGATCAAGGGCGCGGGTGCGTCGGGTGAACTAGCGACGGCCCGGGCGACGCTGCGTGAACTCGGTGCGCAGGGATGGTCGATTCTGTCGTGTGGTCGTGGCAGGCTGAACCCGCCGACGACGGTGATCGAGATCGTCGCGTCCCGTCCAGATTGGGAGTAGCGGATGACGAGCGACCGGACGGCGTCAGCGCTGGGCTGGGTGGCGGAGACCGCTCCGACGCCGCTCGCCGGCCGGCGGACGGCTGCCGGCCGGCCCGACGCCGCGCTGGGCTGGCCCGCTCCGTCTCCAGTTCGTGTCGGTGTTTCACGTGAAACGTCCGTTGGCGGCCCGGTCGCGCATGCGCCGGCGGATGATGCCGCGAAGACAGTTGCGACGCCACGGCCGCCGGCCGCCGCCGTGGGGTCCGGAGGCCGGCTGGCTGCCCCGACGGCCACCTACCAGCGGAGCGGCTCTCCAATGGTGCATGGAGTCGTCGGCGTTTCACGTGAAACATGGGCGCCACCCGCCGAACCGCCAGGCGCCGCTGTTTCACGTGAAACCGGCCCGGCGACCGAACCGGACTACCCGCCGCCGCCCTCGAGGCGGGTGATGTGCATCGCGAACCAGAAGGGCGGCGTCGGAAAGACGACGACTGCCGTCAACCTGTCGGTCGCCCTGGCTCGGCACGGCCTGAAGGTGCTGGTCATCGACCTTGATCCCCAGGGCAATGCCAGCACCGGACTCGGCGTCGACCATCACGCCGGCGTGCCGTCGATCTACGACGTCCTGATCAACGGCCAGAGCATCGTCGAGGTCGCCGTCACCTCGGCCGCTTCGCCGAACCTGCGCTGCACCCCAGCCACCATTGACCTCGCCGGGGCCGAGATCGAGCTGGTGTCGGTGGTGGCGCGCGAGTCGCGGCTGCGGAAGGCCGTCGCCGCGTATGACAGCCCGGTCGACTACGTGCTGATCGACTGCCCGCCCTCGCTGGGCCTGCTGACCGTGAACGCGTTAGTGGCAGCGGCGGAGGTGCTGATCCCGATCCAGTGCGAGTACTACGCGCTGGAGGGTCTCGGACAGCTGCTGAGCAGCATCGAGCTGGTCACCGCCCACCTGAACGAAGCGCTGCGGGTGACGACGGTGCTGCTCACGATGTACGACGCCCGGACCAGGCTCGCCGACCAGGTGGCCGGGGAGATCAGAGAGCATTTCGGGGACACGGTACTGCGGGCGGTCGTCCCGCGGAGCGTGCGGGTGTCCGAGGCGCCAGGGTTCGGGCAGTCGGTGGTGACTTACGATCCGACGTCCCGCGGAGCGCGTAGCTATCTGGCCGCGGCGGCAGAACTCGCTGAGCGCGGCGCGCACGGTTTCGGCCCGACCAGCACCGACACTGGTGACCAAGCGCCGGCCGGCGTCGGCGTCGACCACAGCGCGGCGACCGACAGCGCGGCGACCGACAGCGCGGCGACCGACAGCGCGGCGACCGACAGCGCGGCGACCGACAGCGGGGCAGCAAGCCGCCACTAGTGTCCCGTGGACACTCGACGGCTCGACACTCGACCGCACGACGGCGACGGCGAGCAGCGCCGTCCGGCAGAGGGAGATCGCGATGGCACCGGTACGGCGCGGCGGCCTCGGCAAGGGTCTAGGCGCACTCATCCCCAGCAGCGGGTCGAACCCGGCCGGTGTCGCCATCGATGCGATCCTGGGCGATCGCGCCTCCGCTGACGCGGCCGGCCGGGGCGCACACCCGGTCCCCGGGGCGTCGTTCGAAGAGATCGCCGTGGACCGGATCGGGCCGAACGCTCGCCAGCCTCGCCAGCAGTTCGACGAGGACTCGCTCGCCGAACTGGCCGCGTCGATCGGCGCCGTCGGCCTGCTGCAGCCGATCGTGGTCCGGCCCCGCAGCGACGGCTACGAGCTGGTGATGGGCGAACGGCGCTGGCGAGCCGCCCGACAGGCCGGTCTGGCCACCGTCCCGGCGATCGTGCGCGATACCGGCGACGACGCGATGCTGCGGGACGCCCTGCTGGAGAACCTGCATCGCCAGCAGCTCAACCCCCTGGAGGAAGCGGCGGCCTACCAGCAATTGCTGGCAGAGTTCGGCGCGACGCACGAGCAACTGGCCGGGCGGATCGGACGCAGCCGGTCCCAGATCACCAACACCATCCGGCTGATGAACCTGCCGGCCGCCGTGCAGCGACGGGTCGCCGCCGGGATCCTGTCCGCTGGCCACGCGCGGGCCCTGCTCTCCCTCGAGGACAGCGACGCCCAGGACGAGCTGGCCGGGCGGATTGTCGCCGAGGGGCTCTCCGTGCGGGCCACCGAGGAGCTGGTTGCACTCGGTGCCGGCACCGGACAGCCGCCGGCCCGGCGCTCGCGCCGTCCTCGGCTCACCTCGCCCGCGCTGGCTCACCTCGCCGAGAGTCTCTCCGACGTCTTCGATACGCGCGTCAAGGTGGAGTTCGGCCGCCGCAAGGGCCAGCTGGTGGTCGAGTTCGCCACGATCGACGATCTGGAGCGGATCATCGGTCTGATGTCGCCGGCCGTCGCCGGCCGTGCCCGCGAGGCGAGCGGAGCCGGACTGTCCATAGTGGATGGTGAGCCCCATTCCCTGCATTCGTCCACTGTGGACAGTGGCGGGGACGTGTCCACTGTGGACGGTGCAGATCCGACGGCAGATAAGGGATCTGCGCTCTAGTCCACTGTGGACACTTGCTGCGAACGCCGGGCGGCATCGCGGAGCATTCGTGCCGTCAGGGCGCCGAGGTCAAGGCTGGCGGCGGCCACGGACATCGGCATCAGGCTGGTGTCTGTCAGGCCCGGCGAAACGTTCACCTCGAGGAACACCGGTGTGCCGTCCGGCGCCACGATGATGTCGACGCGCGACAGGTCGCGCAGGGCCAGCGTCTCGTGGGCACGCACGGCGGCGGCCATCAGCCGCTCCGTGGTGGTGGCGTCCAGCCGAGCCGGCGTGTGATACGTGGTCATGCCTTGCGTGTACCGCGCCGCGTAGTCGAAGACACCGTCGTTTGGCGCGATCTCGACGGCGGGCAGGGCACGTGGGCCGTCGCCGTCGTCGATCACCGTAACGGCGACCTCGATGCCGTCGATGTAGCGCTCGATGAGAACGGTGGACGCGTAGGCGAAGCAGCCGACCATGGCGGCCGGCAGGTCCTCGGCGTCGGCGACCCTGATGGCGCCGAGCGCCGATCCGCCCTGGGCCGGTTTGAGCATCAGCGGCAGGCCGATGCGCTCGACGATGCGGTCCAGCACCGCCGCGGCGCCGAGCTCGCGGAACGTGGTGTCCGGCAGCGCAACCCAGTCGGCCGTGCCGATCCCGGCGGCCCGGCACAGCGCCTTCGCGGTCGGTTTGTCCCACGATATCCGGCTTGCGGCGGCGCTGGCGCCGACATAGGGGACGCCGGCGAGTTCCAGCACGCCGCGTAGCGCGCCGTCCTCGCCGGCCGCGCCGTGCAGGGCGATGAGCACGGCGGCTGGACGGTCGGCGTCGAGCCGGGCCAACAGAGTGTCGTCGGGGTCCAGCAGGGTCGCCTCGCAGCCGGCCGCGTGCAGGGCGGCGACGATGCGTCGGCCGGATCGCAGCGAGATGTCCCGCTCGTAGGACAGGCCACCGGCCAGCACCACCACCGGCCGGCCGGCCGCGGCCTCCGCGCCGGTCGCCGCGTACCCCGTCACGGTGTGGCCGTCACGGTATGGCCGGCCCGGGCACCTCGCCGCGGTGGGTCTGCCGGCCGTCTGACCGTGCGGTGCCGGCGCGGTGGAAGGTCGCGGCGAGCTCACGCTCATCCTCGAGCACGGCGGCGAGGCGGCGGACACCCTCCCGGATCTCCGCCGGCGGCGGGAAGCAGTAGGCGAGCCGCATCGCATCGCGACCGGACCCGTCGGCGTAGAACCCGGTGCCGGGGACGTAGGCGACCCGCTGCCCGATCGCCCGGGGTTGCATGAGCTTCGTATCGACGCCGTCGGGGGCGGTGAGCCAGACGTAGAAGCCGCCGCCAGGCCGGGTCCACCGGCAGCCCCGCGGCATCAGCGCGTCAAGTGCGTCGAGCATCGCGTCGCGCCGCTCGCGGTAGGCCTCGCGGAACACCTTGATCTGCTCCTGCCAGGCCATCGCCTCGAGATAGCGCACGACGGCGAGCTGGGTCAGCGCCGGCGGGCAGAGGATCTGCGCCTCGGTGAGCAGCACCAGCTTCTCCCGGACGGCCGGCGGCGCCAGCACCCAGCCGACCCGAAGGCCGGCGGCGAACGTCTTCGAGAACGAGCCGAGGTAGGCGACGTTCCGTCCGCCCGCGAGGGAGTGCAGCGCCGGCAGCGGTTCGTGGTCGAATCCCAGCAGGCCGTACGGGTTGTCCTCGACGACGAGGACGCCGTAGCGCTGCGCAAGTTCCACGACTTCTTGCCGCCGGGACGCCGCCAGTGTCACGCCGGCGGGGTTGTGGAAATTCGGCACCGTGTAGAGCAGCTTCGCCCGGCGACCGGAAGCGGCCAGCCGGCCGAGCGCCTCCCGCAGCGCCTCGGGCTGCAGTCCGTTGTCGTCGAGCGGCACGTGTACGACGTCGGCCTGGGCGGCCGCGAAGGCGCCCAGCGCTCCCACGTACGTCGGGCCCTCGGCGATGACCACGTCGCCGGGATCGATGAACAGCCGGGCCAGCAGGTCCAGTGCCTGCTGGGAGCCGACGGTCACCAGCACGTCGTCGGGCGTGCCGCGGACGCCCTCGACCGCCATCACGTCGCAGATCCGTTCGCGCAGGACGGGGTCGCCCTGGCCGCTGCCGTACTGCAGTGCCTGCGCGCCGTGCTCGGCGATGAGTTCGCCCACGATGGCGGCCACCTCGTCCAGTGGCAGCGCGGACACGTACGGCGCGCCGCCGGCGAGCGACACGACCTCGGGTCGGTTGGCGACCGCGAAGAGAGCCCGGATCTCCGAGACGATGAGTCCCCGCGCGCGCCCGGCGTACAGATCGACGTAGGGGTCGAGGCTGTCGCCGCTCACGCAGCGAAAGTCTACCCATCAGCAACTGGCGGGGCGGAACGTGCCGGGCGGCCTGGCATCGATTGCCGTCGTAGCATCGATTCCAACTATGGGCCGCGGCAGCGGTGGGCAGGGGGTGTGGTGTGGCGCGGCGGCTGGCCAGCATCACCCTGGACAACCTTGACGAGCTGCCGCACCGGTGCCGCCGGTGTGTGTTCTGGGAGCTCGAGCCGGCGAGCCGGGAGCGGACCGTTGGTGCCGACGCTTCGGTTGCCAAGGAGGCGTGGATCTCCGCAGTCCTGCTCGAATGGGGCAGTTGCGGGCGGATCGTTTACGTCGACGGCGTCGGCGCGGGTTACGTGCTCTACGCGCCGCCCGGGTACGTCCCGCGGTCGGTCGCGTTTCCGTCCAGCCCGGTCAGCCCGGACGCGGTCTTGCTGATGACGGCGCTGATCCGGCCGGAGTTCGCCGGCGGCGGGCTCGGTCGGGTGCTGGTGCAGACGGTGGCGAAGGACCTGATCGAGCGCGGCGTCAGGGCGATCGAGGCCTTTGGTGACACGCGCTGGTCCGGGCCCAGTTGCGTGCTGCCGACCGATTACCTGCGCGCGGTCGGCTTCAAGACGGTGCGCCCGCACCAGCGGTTTCCGCGACTGCGCCTGGAGCTAAAGAACACGGTGTCCTGGCGGGAGGACGTGGAGTCGGCGCTGGAGCGGCTGCTCGCCGGCATGACGCCGGATGTAGCGCTGCGCCCGGCGTGACGGCGGGCATCGGCGACTAGTGGTCTGTCTGGGATATGACCTGGTGGCGCCTGTGGCGCCCAGGCGGCGCCTCGCCGCGTTGTCGTCGTCGGCCATAGCCACGGCTATGACCTCCTCCTCCGCCTTGCGATGCATCCCCCTGGATCACCACATCCGCCGCCGCATATCCCAGACAGACCACTAGCAGATCACCCGGTAGGTGCCGGTGGGTGGGTCGACGTCGGCGGGCAGGTAGAGCCGCTGCACGGCCACGAGCACGGCCTCGGCCAGCAGGTCGCGGAAGCCGGGGTCGGCGAGCCGGCGGCGGTCGCCGTCGTGGGAGAGATAGCCGGCCTCCAGCCGGATCGCGGGCATCCGCGTCAGCCGGAGCAGCTCCCATGTCTTCGCGTGGGTGCGGCCGTCGGTGAGCCCGCTGCGGGCGACCACCTCGCGCTGTACCAACCCGGCGAGCTGCTCGCCGACCGTCGACGTGACGCCGTTTCCGGTCCCGAAGTGGTAGGTGGACGCGCCCTCGGCTCGCGGTGAGGGCGCGTGATCGACGTGCAGGGAGATCAGCAGATCGGCACCGATGGCGTTGGCGAACCGCGCGCGGTCGCCGTCGGCGGGATTGTTGTGCAGCCCGCGGGTGAGTTCGGCGGTGACGCCGGCCGCGGCGAGCCGGCCCTGCAGCCGGTTGGCGAGATCCCAGGTCAGCACCGCCTCGATGAGCGACTCGGCGCGGTGGCCGGTGTCGCCGCCGCCGTGGCCGGGGTCGACGACGACGCGCTTGCCCAGCAGCTGCGGTCCCGCGGTCGCAAGCGCTGTGGTCTCTCGCAGCAGCTGCGGCCGGCCGCCGGTGACCTTGCGGCCCAGCTGGCGCAGCGCACGCATCGTTGCCGGGCCACAGGTGCCGTCGTCGGCGAGGCCGTAGTCGCGCTGGAAGCCGCGCAGGGCCAGCTCGGTCTGCCGGCCGAACACGCCGTCGGCCCGGCCGGCGTCGTAGCCGAGTTCGAGCAGCCGAGTCTGCAGAGCGCCCACGTCGTCGCCCACCGCGGCGTGGCCGGCGGAGTAGCCGAGCACCCGATCTCCGAGCTGCCAGCGCGCAGCGGTCAGCGCCCGGTAGGTCTCCTGTCCGACCAGCCCGTCGACCGTGAGTCCACGCTGCTGCTGGAAGGTGCGCACCGCGAGCTCGCAGCTGCCGTCGTAGCAGTCGCCCGGGCTGCTGGTATCGGCCCTGTCGCTGGGGTAGCGGAGCAGTCCGAGCGCGACCAGGGCGGCGCGGACGTCGGCAACGGCGGGCCCGGCGTCACCCTGACCGAACGGCTGCATGGCGATTGTGCGGTCGATGCCGGCAGCTGGCGGGCGGTGTCCGGATGTGGTTGCGGACGGGCGAGGTTCTCGCGCCGGGGCGCGTCGCCCGTCGGGTCACAGGAAGTCGGCCAGTTCTTGCAGCAGCGCCGCCTTCGGCTTGGCGCCGACGATCGACTTGACGACCTTGCCGCCGGAGAAGACCGCCATGGTCGGTATCGACATCACCTGATAGTCACGGGAGACCTGGGGATTCTCGTCGATGTTGAGCTTGGCGAGGGTCAGCTTCTCGGCGTGCTCGCTGGCGATCTCCTCCAGCACGGGGGCGACCATCTTGCACGGCGTGCACCATTCGGCCCAGAAGTCCACGATCACGGGCTTGTCACTCTGCAGGACGTCCGTGGCGAACGTGTCGTCGGTGACGATCTTGGTGGCGTTGGCGGTGGGCTGGCCCATGTGTGCTCCTTCGGGTGGTGGCGGTGTCTGACGGTGGCGGTGTCTGACGGTGGCGGTGTCTGACGGTGGCGGTGTGACGGCGATCAGCCGCCGGCCGCAGCGGTGGCGGGTTCGTCGGCAGCCGCGTGAGCGGCCAGCCAACGTTCGGCGTCGAGCGCCGCCGCACATCCGGAACCGGCTGCGGTGATCGCCTGACGGTAGGTGTGGTCGACGACGTCGCCACTGGCGAAGACACCGTCGATGTTGGTACGGGTCGACGGCGAGTCGACGCGGACGTATCCAGCGTCGTCGAGCTCGAGCTGGCCGCGGACCAGCTCGGTGCGCGGCTCGTGTCCGATCGCCACGAACATGCCATCGACGTCAAGCGTCGATTCCGCGCCGGTGACGAGGTCGCGCAGCCGCAGGCCGGTGACCGAGTCCGCACCCAGGACGTCGAGTACCTCACTGTTCCATACGAATGAGATCTTGTCGTTCGCGAACGCGCGCTCTTGCATGATCTTGCTGGCCCGCAGGGCATCCCGGCGATGGACGACGGTCACCGACGATGCAAATCGGGTCAGGAACGTCGCCTCCTCCATCGCGGAGTCGCCACCGCCGATGACGGCGATGTCGCGGTCGCGGAAGAAGAAGCCATCGCAGGTCGCGCAGGCCGACACGCCGTGCCCGAGCAGCCGGCCCTCGTTGGGCAGGCCGAGGTAGCGGTACGCGGATCCGGTGGCGACGACGACGGTGCGGGCGCGGTAGGTCTGACCTCCCGCGACGACGGTCTTGACCGCGTCCGACAGGTCCATCTCGGTCGCGTCGGCGGTGACCATCTGGGCGCCGAATCGTTCGGCCTGGGTGCGCATCTGTTCCATCAGCTCGGGGCCCATGACCGCCGCGGCGAAGCCGGGGAAGTTCTCCACCTCGGTGGTGGTCATCAGGGCGCCGCCGTACTGCGTGCCTTCGATCATCACCGGGGAGAGGTCGGCCCGCGCCGTGTAGAGGGCAGCTGTGTATCCCGCCGGGCCGGACCCGACGATGATGACGTTACGGACCGCGTCGGCCGCGTCGTGGCCTGCTTCCGCGCTGGTCACGCAGTACCTCACCTTTCCTGCCGGCTGCCCGGGGGACAACCCGTTGCCTTGTCAGGGGGGACAACCGATCCTACGGTTCCCCCATTCCGGCGCGCGGACGGTCAGGACGAGCCGCGAACCGTCAGCCGGGCCAGCGGTCTGCTCGGCGCCTCGGAGCAGGTGGCGGGCACCACATAGGCATCCACCATGCCCGGCGTCGCGCTCCGGAACGCGATCACGTAGGCGGCCACCGGGTTCGGGCCGCTGCCGAAGGTGATCCGGCGCACCGCGATCGGGGTGTGGCCCGCACCGAGCAGCCCGCTCGCGCAGGCCGCGATACCGGGCGAGACACCGTTCGTCGTCAGGTTGCCGGACAGGATGCTCGGGAGCAGCTGCTTCAGCGCGGTCGAGTCGCGCACGGCCGGCAGCTCGACGCCGGTGTGCGGGGTCAGCGTGCCTCGCGGCTTGGACGAGTGGAGTGTCAGCCCCGGCAGGTGGGCGGCGGGCTGCTTCGCGACCGGGTTCGGGCCGTTGCCACCCGACAACGCGACGATGCCGGCGACCACGCCGCCGGCGACGATGACGGCCGCTGCCGCAGCCGCGGACAGGGCCCGAAATCGGTGCGCCCGCCGCCGGCGTGCGTCGTCGAGGCTCACCACCGGAGCAGCACCGCTCGACGGCATCCGCCCGATCTGGATCCACTCGGTCTCGCGGGCCTGGCTCTCCGCCCGAAGCGCCGCGGTCAGCCGGTCGGCGACGGCGTCGGGCAGGTCCGGCGCGGGCAGGCCGGCCAGCCGGCGACGCAGATCGGCGTAGGCGTGCAGCGTGGGCTGGCAGCGGGCACAGGAATCGGTGTGCCGGCGCATCGCGGCGGCGATCTGGGGTGCGTAGAGTTCGGCGTCGAGGGCCGCGAGCGTCTCGACGGTCGGGTGTCCGCCGGCATCGACGACGGGGTCGAACCCGTCGTCGAGGGTCATCGCGCCTCCCCAATCCGTGCCATCTACGGTGCGACGGCCGTAGAGCCGTCGGAGTTCCGCAGCTGGCCGAGAAGAATCGCGAGCCGGGCCCGACCGCGGGCGCAGCGGCTCTTGATGGTGCCCTCGGCGACGCCGAGGGTCGCGGCGCTCTCGGCAACGGAGTAGCCCTGGATGTCGACCAGGACGATGGCCGCGCGCTGCTCGGGGGGCAGTTCGGCCAGTGCGGCCGTCACCGCCAGCGCCGTGTCCCGCTCCCCCATCTCGTCCCGCGCGTCGGCGGGCTCACCGGGACCCTCGTCGGCCAGGGCGACGGTCGGGCGCGCCCTGCGCCGACGAATCCGGTCCAGGCAGGCGTTGACGACGATGCGGTGCAGCCAAGTGGTCACCGCCGATTCGGCCCGGAACGACCCGGCCGCACGGAACGCGGAGATCAGGGCGTCCTGCAGTGCATCGGCCGCGTCGTCTGGATCGCGCATGGTGCGCAGGGCGACCGCCCACAGTCGGTCCCGGTGCCGCTTTACCAGGGTCTCGAAGGCGTAGGCGTCGCCGGCGACGTGCGCTCGCAGGAGTTCGGCGTCGGTCGGCTCGTGGCCGTCGTCACCGATGCTCACGACGGTTCACGATAGTCCGACCCGCTGCCCGGCGGGCCCGAGCCGGCCGGGCCGGCGGTGCTCAGCCGCTGAAGCTGACTTCGGACAGCGCGGCCTGGAACTGCCCGTCCGGCTGCGGTACGAGGGCGCTGATCCAGACCACGACGAAGCGGGCGGTGACCGGCTTGGCGAGGGTGAGCACCGTCGAGCCGGACACCGGAGTCGGGGGGGTCACCGCGGTGTAGCCGGCGAGCCCGTCGGCCGCCACGTCCGAGGTGAGCACCTGCACGGTGATGCCCGGCGTCGGAGTGGTGATGTGGATCGCCCGGATGGGCGCTGCGATGGCGAGATCGAACCGCAGGCCGGCGCCTGGCTTGAGGTTGCCGAACGTGGCGAAACCGCGATATTCCAGGGTGTGCCATGCGGTGTTCGGATTGCCGTCGAACGCGTTACCGACCTCGGGCGGGTTCTCGTGGCCGGGCGGGCTGTGGTAGGGGTCGAAGACGGTCGCACCGTCGATGCGCAGCGGAACCGAGGCGGCGCGGTTGGGCGTCTTCGGCGCGGGTCTGGTCGGCGGCGTCGTCGTCGTGGTCCTCTGCTTGGCCGACGGCGTGGTCCGGGTTTGCGCCGGGGTGATGTTCGTCACCAGCGACGTGCGGGCGTGCCCGCCCGACGAGCTCGCCATCGACGTCAACATCCGGGAGAGCAGCAAAACGACGGCGACCACAGCGATCGCGCCGAGGGCGATCACGCCGAGCGTCGCGACCCGGTGGCGCCTCGGCGGCGGCGGTCCGGCCGGCAACGGCGCGACCGGCTGGCTGTCGTCGAACGGGAGCAGGTCCACCAAGCCGCACCGCTCGGCGAGCACGGTGGCGAGTGTGTCGACGGTGCGAAGCGCGCCCGGCCCAGCGCCCTGCATCGCGCGCATGGCCAGGGTGGATAGGTCGGTGGGTACGCCGGCCAGCAGTTGGCGCGGGCTGCACAACCGGCCGCTCCTGGTGGGCGCGCCGGGCAGACCGCCAGCACCGTCGCCGAGTGGCCACCGGCCGCTGAGCGCGGCGTAGAGGACCGCGCCGAGGCCGCGGATGTCGGCCCGTGCGCTGGGATCGGCGGCGCCCAGGTGCAACACGGCCACGGGGCCGCCGGGGGTGAGCATGATGCGATCCGCCCGCAGTCCCCCGACGACCGCGCCGGCATGGTGGGCATCCGCGACGCCGGCCGCGAGCTCGCGGACAATGGCGGCGGCGATGTCGGGATCCAGTGCGCCGTCGCGGAGCACCTCGGCGAGGGTCGGGCCGTCGGGCCAGCCGGAGACCGCGTAGCAGCAGCCTGGCGCCTCGACGACGTCGAGCACCCGGGCTAGAGCGGGATGACCGACGGCACCGGCGGCCAGCGACCGGTCCAGGAAGCCGCGCGCCGCGTCGCCTCCAGGCCGGTGGATGTCGAGTCGGACCGGGCGTTGCAGCACGGTGTCCTCGGCGACCCATGCCGTCGCCTGTCGATCCTGGAGCCCGGAGAGCATCCGGGTTAGCCGGTATCGGCCGCCGATCATCCCGCCGGGCCGGTCGGACGCTGGGACCGCAGGGGGCGCGGTCGCATCACGCGCCGTATCCGTGCTCATCGCGTTCCCCGATATCGCCGTTATCGCCGGTGCGGTGTCATCGCCGGGCTCTCGCCGCGGTCCCGTACCGAGCATGACGCCTGTCGGCGGGGTGGCGTTGCCCGGGCGGGGCGATCTCGGCGTGTCGCCCGGCGTGTCGCGGCGGGCAGCACCGTCAGCCGGCGGGCCGGCGGCGCAGCGATCCGACGACGTCGCGGAGCTCCGCGACCCGTAGCCGCAGCGCCACGAAGAGCATGACCGCGCCGCCGAGAACGCTGCCGAGGACGAGCGCGATAGCTGCGCCTTCGAACTGGGCGCCGAAGGCACGCTCGACCACGGCTCGGATGCCATAGGCGACCCCGCCCCCCGCGGCCGAAGCGAGGACCAGCCGGATCGTCGTGCGCAACACCCGGCCGCTCTGCAGGGCGCCGAACCGGCCGCGCAGCAGCACTTCCCCCAGCAGCACACCGGGCACGAACGACAGGCTGTTGACGAATGCCAGCCCCGCGACGACGTGATCGGGCGCGACAACGTGCGGAACGGCGAGGCAGAGCGCGATTCGCACCACGACCATGACCGCGTTGATCACCGTGGGCGTGCGGGCGTCCTTGATGGCGTAGAACGCGCGCAGCTGGAGCAGCGTGATCGCATATGGCAGCAGGCCGAACGCCGCCCACGCGAGCGCGATGCCGGTCCCGTATGCCGCCTCCGGCGCGGCCCGGCCGTGCGCGAAGATCACCGTCGTCAGGGCGGGGCCGAGCGCGATGTAGGCGGCGGTGACCGGCACCAGTGCAACCGCGGTGAGCCGGGCGCCGAGGGATAGGTCGGCGACGACGGCGCGGGTATTGCCGGCCGCGGCGGCGCGGCTCATCCGCGGCAGCAGGGTGGTGAGCAGCGCCACGCCCGCGATGCCGTACGGCACCTGGAAGAGCAGGCTCTGGTTGGTGTAGACCGCGTAGCCGATGCCGGAATGGTGCCCGGCGGCAAGGGATAACCGGGTGATCACCAGGTAGCCGATCGCGCTAGTGAGCACGTAGCCGAGCACCCACAGCCCGAGCGTGCCGATCTCGCCCATGCCGGTGCCGCGCACGTCGAGCCGCCACTTCCAGCGAAAGCCGACCCTGCGCGCGGCCGGTATCAGCACCGCGGCCTGCACCACGATGCCGAGGGTGGTGCCGATTCCGAGCACCAGCATCTGTGCGGTCGTGATCGTCGCGACGTTCAATGTGTGCGGCCCGGGCATCACGAAGAACACGACCGCCGTCGCGACGACGACGCCGTTGTTCAGCACCGGCGCCCAGGCCGGGGCGCCGTAGACGCCGCGGGTGTTCAGGATTGCGCCGAGCATCGCCCCGATTCCGTAGAACACGATCTCGATCAGCAGCAGCCGCGCCAGGATGTTCGCGACCCGGATCTGGTTCGGGTCGTGCAGCACTCCGTAGAGCGAGGTGAGCGCCGGCGCCAGCAGAACCGCGGCGGCGGTGACCACGAGCAGCAGCAGGGTCGAGACGGACATGAGCCGTTGGGCGTAGGCCTCGCCGCCGTCGCTGTCGTTGTGCTGGGCGTGCACGAGCAGCGGAACGATGATCGAGGTCAGCAGGGCGCCGAGCAGCAGCTCGTAGACGATGTTCGGCAGCGTGTTCGCCGTCGCATAGGCGTCGCCGATCCCGCCGAGTCCGATGGCTGCCGTGATCGCGATGGTGCGGATGAAGCCGGTGATGCGCGACGCGGCGCTTCCGATCGCGACGATGCGGCTGGAGTGCAGCAGGCTGGGCTCGATATCCGGTGGCGATCCGGCGGGTGCCGCGTGCCGGGGGCTGCTTCGCGACTCGACGATCCGATACGTCGCCGTGACGTCGTGCAGATGCCGGGGGCGGGGCGCATCCGGAGGCCGGCCGGTCACGACGGTGGGCTCCCGGGGGCGCCCGAGGTCGCAGGTGCGCTCGAGGTCGCGGGGGCGCTGGGGCGCGGCCGCAGCCTTCGGTAGAGCCGGCGGATGACCAGCACGAACAGCAGGGTGAGCGCGCCGAAGGTGATGCCGAGTGCGACCCGGCCGTAGGCCGTGCTCCGCACCTGGACGTCGACGACGGGCCCGAGCTGCGTTCCGCCGGGCGTCGAGAGCCGCACGCTGACGCCGAACACGCCGGAGCGCTCCACGGACGCCGGCACCTTGATCGTGGGCCGGCCATGCGCCGGAATCACATAGCTGCTCGCCGGATGCACCCGGAAGCCAGCCGTTCCTCGTGCGGTGATGTTGATGCGCACCGTGATGGCGGAATCGAGGGTGTTCTCAACCGTCACGACGAGCGGGCTGCCCGACGACGCCAGGCTGTAGGTGCCCTGCGCGGGCTGGACGATGAAGACCTGCTCGGTGAGCGCCCTGATCCGGTTCGACACCTCGGAGCGGAACGCGTCGGCACCCGCCGGGTCCGTACGCCAGCTCGCCGAGCTCGCCGACAGCAGCGTGTCATAGGCCGGTGCGAGTGTGGCCTCGACGGCGTTGTTGTCCAGGGCACCGGCGAAGTCGGTAAGGGCGTGCGCGGCCGCCGCGAGCTCCTCGGTGACCGACGAGGGCAGTTCGGCCGATCCCGACGACCGCGGGTACACCAGCGGGCCGGCGTCCACCGGCGGCGAGTCGATCAACGAGTTGATCGGTTCGGTCTGGGCCCACGGCACCGTGGCGCTGATCCGGACCATCGCGGCCAGCCGATCCCCGGGATCGAACCTCGGCGCGGGCGCGACGAGCACGGTTTGCGAGGCGGTCCCCGGCGATGCCGCGATCGCGGCGAGCTCGGCGGCGAACCGCTGCTCGTTCAACCGGAAACCGCCGGTGTACACCGGGCGGATCAGCGTGTCGAGGGTGGCGTCGGTGATCAACGCCTCGGTGTTCGTGTTCAGCCCCCGCAGCGCGGCGACCGGCGTCGGGGACGGCGCGCCGTCTCGCAGCGCGTCCGGCGCGAGGATGATGCCCGCGAACTGTTCGGGTGCCAGCGCATAGAGCGTGGCGGCATCGAGCTCGCCGCCGGGCGGCCAGGCGATCCGGGCGGCATCGGTGACGCCGAGATTGCTTGCCAGCACGGCACCGCCACGGGCGAAGGCCCGCCCGATCTCGTCGCTCAGCCCGGCGCGCCGCAACGCGACGATGTCGGGGTTGCCGTATGGCAGGGCCAGCACCGTCACGCCCGGCCGGGCGATGAGTGCCCGTAACAGCCCGAGCCACGCGGAGGCGTTGGTCCGGCCGGCCGCGATGGCGGCGCGGCTGGTCGGGCGCCGCACCCGGTAGGCGTGGTCGGGGGCGGCCATCGTCGCGGCGGCCACCACCAGGTTCGGGTCGATCGGCACCAGCAGCGGCACATCCGCTGGCGCGTCCAGCGCGGAGCGCACCACTCGGTAGAGGCGACCCGTCGGCCCGAACGACGTCGCCAGCGAGTTGTCGGTGAAGTCACCGGAGAGCAGCTGCCGGGGCTGGTCGACGACGGGCCACATCCAGCTCACCCGTACCGGCGCCCTTGGCCGGATCGGGAAGAACGGCAGATAGGTGTGCATCTCGCCCACCCGGGCGGAGGAACCGTCGGCCTGCACGGCGTTGATATTGACCAGCAGCGGATAGACGCCGGCGGTGGACAGGCCCAGGCGCTTCGCCCCGCAGGCGGTGGAGAACGGCCGCGTCTGGTGCGGCGCCAGGGCGGGCCCGAGTGAGTGGAAGTCACAGATGCCGACCGAGTCCAGTGGCGGCCTTGCGTCGGCGCGCGCGAGCGCCGCCCGGCTGCGCAGTGGCTGGCCGGCCTGCAGCCGGAGGATCGGCTCGGTGAGCGTCTGGTTCGTTGTGTTTGTGATCAGGCCGGACATCCGGACGGTGGTATTCCGCGTGATCACGGTTGGGCTCAGCCCGGTAACGGCGATGCGCACCTGCGCCGACGTGGGCGTGAGCGCCGGGACGGCGCCGGCTGGCGGCGGCGACAGGAGCGCCACCAGCACCGCGATGACTCCCGCACCGCCGAGGCCGCTAGCGAGCCGGCGGGCGTTCATGCCGCCTCGCCGGGAACGAGTGGCTCGGCGGGCGCTGATGCCGCCTCGCCGGGAACGAGTGGCTCGGTGGGCGCTCACGCGGTGTCGGCGAGCAGCCGCAGTGCCTCCGACGCGAGCTCCCGCTCGTCCTCGTAGGCGAGCCGGCCGGTCATGTCGTCGAGCGGCACCCACGCGACCGCGGCGACCTCGACGTCGTCGACGGAGAGCTCGCCGCCGGTCGCGCTCATCAGGAAGTGGTGCACGGTCTTGTGGATTCGCTGGCCGCCCGCGACGAACCAGAAGTCGATGTCGCCGAGCGGTTCGAGCACCGATCCGGTGATCCCGGTCTCTTCGCGCACCTCGCGGATCGCCGCCTGCTCGGCGGTCTCGCCGGGCTCGATGTGGCCCTTCGGCAGCGACCACAGCATCCGGCCACGCCGATCGTGCCGGCCGATCAGCACGCCGTGCGCTGACCCGCCGACGGTGGTGACGACCAGACCGCCGGCGGACGTCTCCGCCACGGTGCGCAACCGTGGTCGGCGCGCACGGGTGCCAGCCATCCCTCGATCGTAAACGCCGCTCCGGTGCCGGACCCTCGTCGCGACTCGCCGCGTCGGGATCTGCCAGTCTGCTGGCGCCCGCGCGAAGTCCTTGCATCGGTCCGGGAGGCGGCTGTCGCTGAGCGCGACTCCGACACCGCGATTAGGCTCTGCGGTCGTGTCCAGCGAGCTGTCGACGGCGCAACAGCGGGCGGTCGCCGAGCTGTTCCGGGTGGCGCCGGTCGCCGACGACCTCGGCCGCAGGTTCGCCCGGGCCGGGCACGAGCTGCACCTGGTCGGCGGTTCGGTCCGCGATGCCCTGCTCGGTCGGCTGGGCGCGGATCTGGACTTCGCCACGGACGCGAAACCGGATGCCGTCCTCGCGATCGCCGCCGGCTGGGCGGAGTCGGTCTGGACCACCGGCATCGACTTCGGCACGGTCGGGATGGCACGCCGCGGATTCCGGCTGGAGGTCACGACCTACCGCGCCGACCGCTACGACCGGGTCAGCCGCAACCCGACGGTGACCTACGGCAGCTCGCTCGACGATGACCTGCGCCGCCGCGACTTCGCCGTCAACGCGATGGCGATATCGGTGCCGGACCACCGGTGGAGCGATCCGTACGGCGGGCTGACCGACCTGCTCGAGCGCCGGCTGCGCACTCCCGGCGCGGCGGCGGATTCCTTCGCCGACGACCCGTTGCGGATGCTGCGCACCGCACGGTTCGTCTCGACGCTGGGCTTCGTGCCGGCGCCCGACGTCCTGGCGGCGACTCGGGAGATGGCCGTTTCGATCGCTCGCATCACGGCCGAGCGGGTACAGGCCGAGCTGAGCAAGCTGCTGCTCGGCAACCAGCCGCGGGCCGGGCTGGCGTTGCTGGTAGAGACCGGGCTCGCCGATTACGTGCTGCCCGAGTTGCCGGCGTTGCGGATGGAGATCGACGAGCACCACCAGCACAAGGACGTCTACGCGCACAGCCTCATCGTGCTCGAGCAGGCGATCAGCCTGGAGGCCGACGGCCCGGACCT
Organism: Pseudonocardiales bacterium; assembly: GCA_003244255.1. Lineage (GTDB taxonomy): Bacteria > Actinomycetota > Actinomycetes > Mycobacteriales > QHCD01 > QHCD01. The sequence goes on from QHCD01000012.1 coordinate 45,832, forward strand.
GGTGCTTCGGCTGGCCGCGATCCTGCACGACATCGGCAAGCCCGCGACCCGTCGGCACGAGCCCGACGGTGGGGTGTCGTTTCATCACCACGAGGTGGTGGGCGCGAAGCTGGCCCGCCGCCGGCTGCGCGAGCTGAGGTACCCGCGCGAGGTGGTCGACGACGTCGCCCAGCTGGTCTTACTGCACCTGCGGTTCCACGGGTTCGGCCGCGGCGAGTGGACCGACTCGGCCGTGCGCCGGTACGTGACCGACGCGGGTGACCTGCTGCCCCGGTTGCACAAGCTGGTGCGCTCGGACTGCACCACCCGTAACCGTGCCCGCGCCGAGGAGCTGCGGCGGAACTACGCCGAGCTCGAGCGGCGCATCGCGGTGCTGCGCGAGCGGGAGGAGCTGGACCGGATCCGACCCGATCTCGACGGCAACCAGATCATGGAGCTGCTCGCGATCGCGCCCGGCCCCGACGTCGGCGCGGCGTACAAGCATCTGCTGGCGGTGCGGATGGACCGTGGTCCGCTGCCCCATGTCGAGGTCGTGGCCGAACTGCGCCGCTGGGCCGCCGAGCAGGGCGTAGGCCGGCAGCGAGGCGATGCGGCTACCGGCGACGGACCGGCGCGATGACCCAGCCGGTGCTGACCGCACTGACCTACAACCTGAAGTACGCGAGCGACCACCCGCCGCACGCCTGGCCGGCGCGCCGCGGGCTGGTGGCCGAGCTGCTGCGTGAGCAGCGCGCCGACGTCGTCGCCACCCAGGAGGGCCTGTACGGGCAGCTGCGCGACGTCGCCGCAGACACCGGTTACGACTGGGTCGGGCTCGGCCGCGACGGCGGCAGCGCGGGCGAGCACTGCGCGATCCTCTACGACCGCGCGGTGCTCGATCCCGAGTCCTTCGACCACTTCTGGCTCTCGGCGACACCGGCGTGGGTGGGTTCGCGAACGCCGTGGTGGGGCAACCGTGACGTGCGGATCGCAACCTGGGTGCGATTCCGGGTCCGGGCCACCGGGGGCGCGCTGGTGTGGCTGAACACCCATCTGGACAACAACTCCGGCGTCGCGCGCAGACGCGGGGCGATGCTGATCGCGCGGCGGCTGCGCCGGTTCGACCGCACCGTTCCGCTGGTGGTGTCCGGCGACTTCAACTGCGCGCCGACCGACGACCCGCATCGGATCCTGATCGAGCGCGCCGGCCTGGCCGACGCGTGGGACGTCTCGAGCGCGCCACCGCCGGTGACCGGCACGTACGGCGGCTGGGCCGCACCTGCCGCTGACGGCGGCCGCATCGATTGGGTGCTGGTGCGGGGACCACTGTCGGTGCTCGACGCCGGGATCTGCGACTACCACCGCGCCGACCTCGGCGCCGACGGCTGGCCGTCTGACCACGTGGCCGTGCGGGTCAGCCTGGCACTTCCGCCCGGACCGGTCGGCGCGAACGGGTCGTGACGGCCCCGAAGCACGCGGCGGTCAGCAGGTAGCCGGTGCTCATCGCGAACACGACCGCCGGGGATCGGCCGGTGTCGGGCAGGGCGGCCGCGGCGATCAACGCGGCGGCGACGAACGTGACGTTGAACAGGGTGTCGTAGACGGAGAACACGCGACCACGGAAGCCGTCGTCGACGTGTTCCTGCACGGTCGTGTCGACGCAGATCTTCACCCCCTGCGCGGCGAGGCCGAGCAGGAACGCGCCCGGCAGCAGCGCCTGCATCGTGAACGGCAGTCCGAACGCGAGCTGCGCGATCCCGGCGCCGGCGAGCAGCACGACCATCCAGGCCGGCTTACCGATCCGGCGGCTCATCGCCGGGGTGACGAGCGCCGCGAGCAGAGAGCCGACGGCGCCGACGACCACCGCCTGGCCAGCCCCGGCGAGACCGGCGCGGAACGCCCCGTGGCCGTGGAAGTAGTTGCGGTACAACAGCAGGGTCATGATCGTGAGGACGCCGTAGCACAGCCGGTGCGCGCCGATCGCCGCCAGCGCGTACGCGGCCGGCCGGCGGCCGGCGACGTGCCGCGCTCCGGCGACGAAACCGCGCAGCACCTCACCAGCGCTCTCCCGGCGAACCCGTTCGGTGTCGTCAGGCCCCAGCTGGCCGCGGTGGAACCCGCGGGCGGCGATCGCCGAGCCGCCGTAGCCGATCGCCGCCGACGCCGCGATCACGGCATAGCTGTGATCACCGGATCCGACGGCGGTGCGGATCAGCACGGCGACGCCGGCACCGATCGTCGTCGCCCCGGTGCCGAACGTGGTCGAGAACGCGTTCGCCGTCACCAGCTGGTCGTCGCGGACGACGTGGGGCAGTGCGGCGGAGAGCCCGGACAGGAAGAACCGGTTGACCGAGATCGTCACCAGCGCGCTCGCATAGAACGCCGGCCCGGACAGACCGCCGGCGATCTCGCCCGCGACGATCACGACCAGCACGGACCGGATCACGTTGGCGAACGTCAGGATCTGGCGCCGGCTCCAGCGGTCGAGCACGATGCCGGCGAACGGTCCGACGAAGGAGTAGGGGAGCAGCAGGACGGCGAACCCGGCCGCGACCGCCGTCGGGTCGGTGGCGTGATCTGGGTTGAACAGCACCGCGCCCGCGAGGCTCACCTGAAAGACGCCGTCGGCGCACTGGCTCGCGATCCGGGTCGCGAACAGCCGGCGGAAGTCGCGCCGGACCAGGATGGACCGCAGGTGTGCCCGCCGGTCAGACCGCGCGCTCGCGGCCGGGTCGACCCGGCCGAGTCCGGCGCACGCGTCGTCGGCCGCCGAGTTCACCGCGCCAGGTTACGACGCCACGACCGGGCGAGCCGCTCGCGGCTAGCAGCGGGGCGAGCATGCGGGAGGATCGCATCACCATGTGCGCCGCCGAACCTCCCGGACCCCCCGAGCCGGCCGAGCCGGCCGAGCCGGCCGAGCCGGCCGAGCCGGCCGAGCCCGCCGAGCCGCTGCCGCCGCCGTTGCCGGCGCCCGGTACCGGTCCCGAGCTCGCCCGCGGCGCGCTGCTCGTCGCCTCGCCGACCCTGCGCGACCCGAATTTCGCCCGCACGGTCGTCTACGTCATCGAGCACAGCGCGGACGGCACGACCGGTGTGGTGCTCAACCGGCAGGGCGTCGTCGACCTGGACGACGTGCTGCCCGCATGGTCGGCCTACGCGACCGGATCCCGGCAGCTGTTCTCCGGCGGGCCGGTCGAGGCGACGGCAGCGCTGTGCCTCGCACAGGCGCGCGACGGCGCGAATCCGGCCGGCTGGCGGGCCGTCACGGACGGCATCGGCATCGTCGATCTCGATGCCGACCCCGTCGTGCTTGCCCCCGACATCACGGGCCTTCGGGTGTTCGCCGGCTACGCCGGCTGGGAGGCGGAACAGCTGGCGCTCGAGCTGATGGCGGGCGCGTGGTTCGTCGTGCCGGGCCGGCCAGGCGACGTCTTCGCCGCGCCGAACGCCGACCTGTGGCAGATCGTGCTGGCCCGTCAGGGTCCGCCGCTGGCGATGCTGACGACGTATCCCACCGACCTGCGACGGAACTGACCGTTGTCAGCCTCGGCGTCGGTAATCGACCCGACCGTCAACCAGCAGGTCGTGATCCGGCCGGCCCGCCGTCCAGCCTCACCAGCGCGACCGCTTCGGCCGCCTCCTCGGTGGTCGTGCCTTGCGCGTCGGCGTGGGTGAAGATCTCGGTGAGCGTGGTGCCGATGCCGGCCAGCCGATCGGCCAGCGTGGCGTCGCTCCAGCCGAGCAGCTCGAGCCCGATCAGGTGCAGCGCCCCGCCGGCGTTGATCACGAAATCGGGGGCGTAGAGAATCCCGGCCGCCCGCAGCCGCGCGGCATCGGCCGGGGTGGCGAGCTGGTTGTTCGCGGCGCCGGCGACGATCCGGCAGCGCAGCTGCGGGATCGTCTCGGCGCAGAGCACGGCGCCCGTCGCGCAGGGCGCGTAGACGTCGCAGTCGGTGTCGACGACGGCGCCGGCCGGCACCGCCATGACGCCGAAGCGCTGCTGGAGGTCGGCGACCCGCTCGCCGTCGAGGTCGGAGACGGCCACCCGTGCGCCGTCCTTGACCAGCAGCTCGACCAGCTCCCCGCCGACCCCACCGACACCCTGCACCAGCACGGTCCGGTCGGTGAGCTCGGCCGATCCGGCGGCGTGTGCGACCGCCGCGCGGATGCCGTGCCAGACGCCGACCGCGGTGTCGGGTCCGCTGCTGCCGCGGCCGCCGTTGCCCGAGCTGCGGCCGAACGCGTAGGCGGTTCGCTCGCCGATGACGTCCATGTCCGGACCGTTGGTGTTCATGTCCGGCCCGGTGCGGTAGGTGCCCCGCAGCATCTCGACCAGGTCGCCGTAGCGGTGCAGCAAGTCCTGCCGGTCGGCGCCGACGGGCAGCTCTGGTACCGCCAGTACCGCCTTCCCGCCGCCGGTCGGCAGGCCCGCGACCGCACACTTGAAGGTCATCCCCGCCGCCAGCCGCATCGCGTCGGAGAGCCCGTCGGCCGGTGTGTCGTAGACCCGCATCCGGGTGCCGCCACAGGCCGGGCCGAGCCGGGTGCTGTGCACACCGATGAACATCCAGGCGCCGTGCTCCGCGTCGTAGTGCGACACCACGCCCTCGCCGTCCCAGCCGGCGATGAGCTCCTCGATCGAGGACGTCATTGACCTCACCTCGCGTTGGCACGCTATCTGCCGGGACCGGTATGACGACGGCCGGATAGCCGCTCCAGACTTGTTGATCATGCGCTTTCGGGACGCTTTTCCGGCGTGTCGCGTCCCGAAAGCGCATGATCAACAGCTGGCGGTCCCCCGGACCGGCGTCGCCCTGCCGACGTCGGTGTGCAGCCGGGAACGGAACAGCCACGCCACCGACGTCGCCACCAGCCCGCAGGCCACCGACGTGAGCAGGGCGCGGTGGCCGCCCGCGGCATCGACCACCACACCGCTCACCGACGAACCGATCGCGACGCCGACGCCGATGGCGGTGATCACCCAGGAGAAACCCTCGGTCAGCGCCCCCGGCGGAACCAGCGCTTCGACCAACCCCATGCCGGCGATGATCGAGGGCGAGATCGCCAGGCCCGCGACCAACGCCGTGCCGGCCAGTACCGGGATCGACGGCGCCAGCATGATCGGCACCGTGCCGAGGAAGAGCCCGGCCACGGCGATCGAGAACCGCCGGTGCAGCGGCGCCCGCCAGTGCATGGAGCCGTACACGACGCTGGCGATCAGGCTGCCGAGTGCGAACACGCCGAGCACGACGCCGGCGAGGCCGCGGTGACCGTGCTCTTGGGCGAAGCCGACGACGGCGACGTCCATCGTGCCGAAGATCCCGCCGACGGCGACGAACGTCGCCACCAGCACCCGGAGGCCGGGCACGCGGATCGCGGCCGGATGCGCGTCGGTGCTGTGCCGTGACGGCGGCGGCTCGGTGGACCGCTGCAGCGCGAGCGCCATGCCGCCGATCATCGCCAGCCCGGCGGCGGTGACGACGCCGCCGGCCGGCCAGACCTGGGTCGCCAGCACGGTGGCGATCACCGGGCCGACGACGAACACCACCTCGTCCAGCCCCGACTCCAGCGCGAACGCCGTGTTCAGTTCCGGGGTGCCGCCGACCAACCGCACCCAGCGGGCCCGCACCATGGAGCCGATCTGCGGCACGGCCAGCCCCGCGACGATCGCCGGTGGGAAGAACGTCCACGTCGGTGCGTGGTGCAGCACGGCCACCACCGTGCCCGCGACACCTGCGCCGAAGAGCAGCAGCGACGGCGGCAGCAGCCGGTGCTGGCCGAACCGGTCGGCCAGCCGCCCGGTCGGCGGTGCTCCGATCGACGTCGCGATGGCAATGGTCGCCGTAAGAGCGCCGCCGACGGCGTAGGACCCGCCCGACGTCGTGACAAGCAGCAGCGCGCCGAGGCCGAGCATCGACAGCGGGAACCGGCCGACCAACCCGGCCGTGACGAATCCGAACGCGCCGCGCCGGGAGAGCACGCTGCGGTACGGCGATAACACGGGACGACCTCGGATCGGCGGTGAGCGGTCGAGTGAATCCGATGGCAGTGAATCAGGTTCTGCCCCGGGTGGCGCCCGGATTCTCTTGGCGTCGGTCGGGAAGCTCAGCCGGGCAGCAGCCGGGAGGTGAAAACGAAAACCACAGCCACCAGGATTTGTACGCCGAGGACCATCGCCAGCGCATGGGCCATGCCCATCCCGCCGGGACCGGCCTCGGCGAGGAACAGCGTGCCCAAGGTGGCGACCCCGAGCGCCAGCGCGGCTTGCTGCGTGGTCACCAGCACGCCGCTGCCGATACCGGCCCGCTCGGCCGGGACGCCGCCGAGCACGACCCGGAACAGCGGGCTCATGATCAGGCCCTGCCCGAACCCGGCGACGATCATGCCGGGCGCGAGCGACCACGGGCCGACGTCGGGCCAGCGCTGCAGGACCGTGGCGGCGAGCACGGCGAGACCGACCGCCTGCAGCACGGCACCGGCCATCAGCACGCTGCGGCCGTAGCGGGCCAGCAGCCGGGTCGTGAGCAGGGAGGCGATGAAGAACGCGACGGCGAGCGGCACCAGGGTCAGGCCCGAGGCGAGCGGGCCGAGGTGAGCGCCGTCCTGCAGGCCGACCGCGGTGACGAACATGAAACCGCCGAATCCGGCGAAGAACGGCGCACCGGCGATCAGCCCGTTGCGCATGCTCGGTAGCGCGATCAGCGACGGCGGCAGCAGCGGCACGCCGCCAGCACGCTCCAGCCTCCGCTCGGCTCCGATGAGCATGGCGGCGGCGACCGGCGTCGCCACGAGCATCGCCCAGGTCCAGGCCGGCCAGCGAAGCGAGCGACCCTCCATCAACGGCACCAGCAGGCAGAGCAGGGTGACGCCGAGTAGCACGGTGCCGCGCAGGTCGACCGGCACCGGCGTGTGTGCCCTGGTCGCGGGCAGGTGCCGCAGGGCCAGCACGATCCCGACGACGCCGATCGGCACGTTCACCAGGAAGATCGGCCGCCAGCTGGCTCCGGCGATATCGGCCGAGACCAGCACGCCACCGGCCAGCTGTCCGATGGCACTGGCGATGCCCGCGGTCGCGCCGTAGAGGCCGATCGCGCGGGAGCGGGCCTGGCCGGTGGTCGACGCCTGGATGGTGGCAAGCACCTGCGGCACCATCATCGCTGCCGCGGCGCCCTGGGCCGCGCGCATGATCACCAGGGTCAGGGCGGTCGGTGCGATGCCGCAGAGCAGTGACGTCACCGTGAAGGCCGCCATGCCGGCGATGAACAGCCGGCGGCGACCGAAGGAATCACCGAGCCGGCCGCCGAGCACCAGCAACAGCGCGTAGGCGATGCCGTAGGCAGCGACGACCAGCTCGACCGTGGCCGCCGAGGCGTGCAGGTCGGCGTCGATCGTGGGCAGAGCGACGTTGACGATGAAGAAATCGGCCATGGACAGGAAGGCGCCCATCAGCACCGTGATCAGCCCGACCGTGCTGATGCCGGTGGCTACCGCGTCGGCGGGACCTCGGCTGACCGGGCCGAGGAGGGGCACGCCGTCGACAGCTGGCCCACCGGAGAGGAGCTGCGTAGTCATGCCAACGACGATGCGCGCACAAGTAGCCTGGTACCAGAGCGTAGTTATCCGGGTATCAGGGCCACCTGGCACCCGGGTGGCTCACGGGGCATCATGAGCTCATGACGACGGTCGACACACCGGCGCGCACCGAAGCACCGGCCGGCACGGGCGCACTGGCGCGTACCGACGCACCGGCCGGCAGCGCCGTACCCGGCGGCCGGCGCACCGCCGAGGCGTTGCGGCGGGCCGAGCTCGGCGCGTTCCTGCGTAGCCGCCGGGAGCGGATCACCCCGGCCGACGTCGGGCTGCCGGCGATCGGTCGGCGTCGTACGCCCGGGCTACGCCGCGAGGAGGTCGCGCAGGTCGCCGGCGTCGGCGTCACCTGGTACACCTGGCTGGAGCAGGGCAGGGACATCACCGTGTCAGATCAGGTCCTCGACGCCGTCGGTCCCGACGCCGTCCCGACGCCCCCCGGCGTTGTTGATCATGCGCTTTCGGGACGCTCTTGCGGCGTGTCGCGTCCCGAAAGCGCATGATCAACAACTTTCGAACGCTTGATGCGCTGCCGTGCCGACGGTCAGCGGCCCTGGTTCTTGACCGCCTCGATGGCCGCGGCCGCCGCTTCGGGATCGAGGTAACGCCCGCCCTGGGCAACCGGCCGCATGTCGGCGTCGAGCTCGTACAGCAGCGGGATGCCGGTCGGGATGTTCAGCCCGACGACGGCGTCCTCGTCGAGCCCGTCCAGGTGCTTCACCAACGCGCGCAGCGAGTTTCCGTGCGCGACCACAAACACCGTCTTGCCGACCCGCAGCTGCGGCACGATCGAGTCGTACCAGTAGGGCAGCAGCCGCGCGACGACGTCGGCGAGGCACTCGGTCTGCGGGCGCGCCTCGGGCGGCAGATCGGCGTAGGCGGGATGGCCGTACTGGGAGTTCGCTGCCCCCGGGGGCAGCGGCGGCGGCGGCGCGTCGTAGGAGCGGCGCCAGCGCATGAACTGCTCGTCGCCGTACTCCTTGCGGATCGCAACCTTGTCCTTGCCCTGCAGCGCGCCGTAGTGCCGCTCGTTGAGGCGCCAGCTGCGGTGCACCGGCAGCCAGAGCCGGTCCATCTCGTCCAGGGCAAGCTGCGCGGTTCGGATCGCGCGGCGCAGCACCGAGGTGTGCACCACGTCTGGCTGCAGGCCGGCGTCTCGGATCAGCGTTCCGCCACGGCGGGCCTCGTCCTCGCCGCTGGCGGAGAGATCGACGTCGACCCAGCCGCTGAACAGGTTCTCGCGGTTCCATTCGCTCTCGCCGTGGCGCAGCAACAGCAGCGTGCTCGGCATCCGGCCAGCCTTCCAGATGCGCGCGATCAGCCTGCAGCGCGGTCACGACGCTGTCACTGCCCAGCGGGATCGGCGAACCGAGCGAACGCAGCCAGGTTCGCCACCGACTCGCCGCGGTCGATGCGCCAGGCCCATTCCCGGCGGATCGACGACGCGAACCCGATCTCCAGCAGCGTGTTGAAGGTGTCGTCGGCGTAGGTCAGTACCGAGCCGAGCAGCCGGTCGATCTCGGCGGCCGTGACCGAATGCAGCGGCGCCCGGCCGACGAGGAACACGTCGCCCGCGGCGTCGATGCTCCACGCGACGCCGTACATTCGCCCGTTGCGGCGCAGCAGGAAGTCATGGAGCCGCTCGCGATTCTCGTCGGGACGGCGCATGACGAACGCCTCGACCAGCAGCGAATGCTCACCCGCGACCAGCCAGCACATCGTCGCGAGCTTTCGGCTTCCTGGCAGCGTGACCAGGAACGCGCCCTCGCTCGGCCGCTTGTAGTCCAGCCCGCCGTCATCCAAGGCCGCGGCGATGATCGCGTCCAACTCCGCACGGGTCAAGGTCCCGGTCATCAGGCGGCCGCCGAACCGCAGCGCGCGTGCCGATAGCTGGCGAGCAGACCGTCCACAGTGGACTCCCAGGAGAACCCGGCCGCGTGTGCCAGCGCGCCGGCACGCAACGACGGCCGCAGCCCGGGCTCGGTGAGCAGCCGCCGCACGGCGTCGGCGACGAGACTGGGCTCCGGGCGAGCGACGAGCAGACCGGAGCGCCCGTCGCGCACGGCGCTGGCGAGGCCGTCGACGTCGGTCCCGACCACCGGCGTCCCGCAGGCCTGCGCCTCGACCGCTGCCAGGCCGAAGGATTCGCTCCGGCTCGGCATCACCAGCACGTCGGCGGCGCGGTAGACGTCGGCGAGCTGGGCCGGCGGCATCGGGGGCAGGAACCGCACGACGTCGGCCAGCCCAAGATCGGCCGCGAGCCGGCGCAGCGCGCCGCGCGGATACGACGCGCCGCTGCGGCCGCCGACGATCAGCACGGCGAGCTCGGGGATCCGCCCGTGCAGCAGGGCCGCCGCCCGGATGACGACGTCGGGGCCCTTGTGCGGCTGCAGCCGGCCGACGAACGCGAGCAGCGCGGCGTCCGGTGCGACCTCCAGCACCGCGCGCGCCGCGGCGGGGTCCCCAGCGGTGAACGTCGACAGGTCGACGCCCGGTGGTACGACGTCGACAGCGGCCGGATCGGCGCCGTACCGACCGACGAGCTCGGCCGCCTCCGCGTGTGTCGCTGCCACCAGTCGCTCGGCCGTCGCCACGATCCGCTGCTCGGCGTTCAGGCGCGCGACGCTCTCCGCCCGCTCGTCGGCGGCCCGGCGGGCGTTCTTCACGGCGGCGAGAGTGTGCCCGGAGAACACCATCGGTACCCCGGCGAGTTCGCAGAGCCGGCGCCCGAGCAGGCCGGAGGACCAGTAGTGGGCGTGCACGACGTCGTAATCGGCCTCCACCGCGAGCCGGGCGGCGACCGGCTCCAGCAGCGCCGCCACGTCCGCGTCCGGCGTAGCGGCAAGTCCGGGTACCGGAACGTGCCGCACCCGCACCCCTGGCGCGAACGGCGTGAGCCTCGACCAGCCGTCGGGAACGCAGGTGACGATCTCGACCGCGATGCCGCGGCGGGCCAGCCGCCGCGCGGTCTCGACGACGTAGACATTCAGACCGCCGGCGTTACCGCCACCGGGCTGGTGGAGCGGCGAGGTGTGGACCGACAGCACACCCAACCGGGCCGGCAGCACCGTCGCGGGGGGATCGGCCGACACGCACACCTCCAGCCCAGATCGGGATGCACACGCGCGCGGGCCGGGCCGACCCACGTCGCGGCAACACCACCGCGGCCGGAATCCTGCCCGCGGCACCCAGATCGGTGTCACCAGCGCCGCCGACGCCGGCCAACGGAACGGACGAATGGGCCACGGCATCCCTTCTGGGTGCGTATGCCACGGCGCCCTGCCCGCGCGCGCCTGCAGGTCGGATGAGTGATCATGTCGTCTCCTGGGCCGCGTCGGACGAGCCACGATTCGAGCTGGCCGAGGTGCTGCTGCACCTGGGCACGCTCTCGGCTCGGGGCACGATGCTGGTCGGCGGCGATGACCCGTACCGCGTGGACTATCGGCTCGACACCGGTCCGCGCTTCATCACCAAGCGGCTGATGGTGCAGGCATCGGGGCGGACGTGGGAACGCAGCCTGCGGCTGCGCCGCGATGCCGACGGCGAGTGGTCGATCCGCCGGACCGCCGAGGCGGGCGACGACGCACCGCTCGCCGGCGCCGACGAGCTCGCCGACGCGCTGGATTGCGACCTGCGATTCTCGCCGCTCACCAACACCATGCCGATGCTGCGCCACCGCCTCACCCACGACTTCGGCCTGGGGCCACGCGCGGTGTGCACGGCACTGGTACTGCTGCCCTCGCTCGCCGTCGTCCGCAGCGACCAGGCCTACGAACACCGGCGGACCACGCCCTACGGCGCGGTGGTCTCGCACCTGGCTGGCGGGCTCGCCGCCGACGTCGTCGTCAGCACCGACGGGTTCGTCAGCGACTACCCCGGTGTCGCTCGTCGAGTCGGGCCGCCCGCCCCGGAGCGGACCGCCTCCGGCGGGCTGTTGCACTGAGCGGTCGCGTCACAGCGTCACTCCGACCAGTCGCGGCTCGGGATACAACTGGACGCCGAATCGATCGATCACGCCGTCGCGGACGACCCGGGCCAGCCCGATGATCTCGGCCGTGCTGGCGCCGCCTCTGTTGGTCACCGCCAGCGTGTGCTTGCCCGAGACGGCCGCAGCGCCGAGGGCGTAGCCGCGGTGAAAGCCGGCGCGCTCGATCAGCCACGCCGCCGAGAGCTTGCGGCCGCCGGACTCCGGCCAGTGCGGATAGCTGGAGTCGGCGTCGAGCCTGTTTTCGAACGCCGCGACGTCGGCCGCGCCGAGGATCGGGTTGGTGAAGAACGATCCCGCGCTCCAGGTGTCGTGATCGCTGGCGTCGAGCACCATGCCCTTCGCGCGGCGCAACGACAGCACGGCGTCGCGCGCCTCGGCAACCGACACGCGATCCCCGACGTCGACGCCGAGCGCCCGCGCCAGCTCGGCGTAGGCAACGGGAGCAGCGCTTCGATCACGAACCAGCGAGAACCGCACCCGCAGCACCACGTAGCGATCGGTGTGCTTGAAAATGCTTGTGCGATAGCCGAATCCGCATTCCGGCGCGGCGAGGTCCCGCACCTCGGACGCCGAGCGGTCCCATACGCGGACCGTCTCGATGACGCTCGCCACTTCCTGCCCGTAGGCGCTGACGTTCTGCACCGGTGTGGCACCGCTGAGACCAGGAATGCCTGCCAGGCACTCGATTCCGGAGAGCCCGTCGTCAACGCAGCGTGCCACCAGCTCGTCCCACGGTTCACCCGCCGCCACGTCGAGAGCGGCCCGGTCCGCCCCCGTCACGGTCACAGTCACGCCGCGAGAGCGCACGAGGACGGCCGTGCCGCGCCATCCGTCGTCGGCGACGACGAGGTTGCTGCCGCCGCCGACCAGCAGAACCGGCGTGCCGTCGGCGTCGGCCGACCGCACGGCCTTGACGACCGCGTCGTCGTCGGGAGCGGTGACCACCCGGTCGGCCGGACCGCCCAAGCGAAGGGTCGTGAGAGCGGCCAGTGTGCCCGCCCGTCCACGACCCACGGCCGCAACGGTATCGACCCCGGATCAGACCCGCAGGTAGCCCATGATCGTGCCGCCGCTGCGGCGGTGCGTCACGACCTCCGTGCTGCCCGGTCCGGAGTTGCCTTCGATGGTGTTCACCGAACCGTCTCCGTTGTTCCTGGTGACGATCCCGGTGTGGTCGGACACGCCGTCGCCGTTCCAGTCGTAGAAGATGACGTCGCCCTCGTGGGCGCCGGTCACACCGGAATGCCACATGTGGTGGGACTTGGCGTAGCTGACGCCGTCGGGGCAGTACTGGTAGCCGTGCGCGTCCTGGATCCGGGGAAGTGGATGGTGCGCCTTGGCGAACACCCAGGAGACGAACCGGCCGCACCACGGCTCGGACAGGTCGTGCTTGTCGTACCAGTAGCCGTACTTCGTCAGGTTGTCGCCGTGCTCCTTGTACCGATCTGGGTGCGCGCGAGCTTGACGATCTCCTTGCGGGACAGGCCCGATAGGTGGTGGCCGGGTTGTACCGGCTGGTGGTCCGCCCTGTGGTCACCGACCGTCCCACTGTCGTCGACGTTGCGCCGAGAGCCCGGATCCAGCAGCGCCTTGGCCGTCCGCGCGTCGACGTGGCCGGTCCGCGGCAGCCCGTGCTTGTGCTGGAAGGCGCGCAGCTCGTGCTCGGTGTCGTGATCGAATGTGCGTCCGAACTTCCGCACCCGAAAACCGGGCGCGGCCAGGCGTTTCTGCAGGATCGCGACGTCGGTACCCGTACTCCCCCGGTGCAGGCCCCGTTCTCCGACCGAGCCGCTGTGGCCGCGCCCGTCCTTGCCCACCGTGAGCGCCGCGGCGTCGACGGCGGTGCCAGCCGGTCTGTCGGCGAGTCGGGACGTTCCGCACCGGTTTGCGTTTCAGGGCATTTGTACTACGCAGACTGTCCTGGGGCAAATGCGCTGATCGGGAGAATTTGGCCGGCTAACCGTCGAGCGCGGCGCGGAACGCGCCCTCCGCGGCGTCACTGACGACGACGAACCGCACCTCGTCGACGGCTTCCTCAAGGGCCGGCTCGACGCTACGCACGGCCTCGACGCCGAGCCGCGCGGCGGAGTCCATCGGCCACCGGTAGGCACCGGTCGAGATCGCGGGGAAGGCGATCGTGCGGGCCCCGACCCCGGCCGCGACGCGCAGCGATTCGGTGTAGCAGGCGCGAAGCAACGGCGCGCGGCGGTCGGTCCCGTCCCACACCGGGCCGACGGTGTGGATCACCCATCGAGCCGGCAGCTCCCCCGCCTCGGTCACCGCCGCCCGGCCGGCCGGCAGCCCGTCGGGGTGGGTCGTCTGGCGCAGCTGCCGGCACGCCGCGAGGATGGCCGGGCCGCCCGCTCGGTGGATGGCGCCGTCGACACCCCCGCCGCCGAGCAGCGAGGAGTTTGCCGCGTTGACGATCGCGTCCGCGCGCTCGCGGGTGAGGTCACCGCGGATCAGGCGGAGCCGCATCTGATCACCGCACCCCGTTTGGGTTATTGATCCACGCCGCGGTGGCAGCCAGCCGGTCAATACAGGAGGACACCCGCTACCAGCGGTTGCCGCCGCCTTGCACCTCGCGCACCGCGGGCCGCACGTCCACCAGGTAGACGATCGCCGCGATCACGCCAGCGATCCCGAACCCCAGCACGCCGAACAGGTACGTGACGAAGGCCGCGATGATGGTGATGGCGAGCCACGCCGGCTTGGTCAGCTTGCCGGCGGCGACGAATCCCGCCGTCGGCCGGACCACGCAGTCGACGATGGCCCAGAGCTCCAGACCGAGGCAGCCATACCCCACGACGGCGAGCAGCGCGTGTGTCGGAGTTCCCATGTCGATCAGGGTACGACGTGATCGTTGCGACCGGCTGGGCGCGGCGGTCGGCCTACTCGGCGCCGGGCAAGTACTACCGTGGTAGCATTTTGGTATGAAGTTGAGCGTGAGCCTGCGGGACGAGGACGTGGCGATCCTCGACGAGTTCACCCGCACGTCGGGTCTGCCGTCCAGGTCGGCGGCGGTCCAACACGCGATCCGCCTCCTGCGCTTGCCTGATCTGGAAGACGATTACGCCGCGGCGTGGTCGGAGTGGGAAGCCTCCGGCGAGCAAGCGGCGTGGGACACCACGGCGGCCGACGGGCTGACCGATGTTGCGCGGTGAGATCCGCCTGGCCGACCTCGACCCGGTCCGTGACAGCGAGGCCAACAAGAGGCGACCGGCCGTGATCGTGAGCAATGATCGCGCCAATGCGACCGCGGATCGCCTCGGTCGCGGCGTGGTCTCAGTGGTCCCGGTGACGAGCAACGTGTCTCGAATCTTCCCGTTTCAGACGCTGTTGGCCGCCGAGGCCACCGGTTTGCGTCGCGACTCGAAGGCTCAAGCGGAGCAGATCCGTTCGGTATCGGTGCAACGATTGGGTCCGATGCTGGGCCGCGTGCCCTCCGATGTGATGGCCGAGCTCGATGACGCACTGCGCATCCACCTTCAGCTGTAGCGACGGCAGCGGCCAACACGCAATGCTCTCGGCCGGCCGCCGTGTCGACGACCGTCTCGATCAGCGCGGCGCCGCGTGGCGTGCCATCTTTGGACCATGCAGACGGTGTATCAGGCTGCGGGCAGTGCCGACGGTTTGCTGCGCCTGGCGCGCGCATGGCATGCCAGGGTGATGGCGGACGAGGTGGTCAGCCACGCGTTCAGCCACGGATTCCATCCCGAGCACAGCCATCGGCTCGCCGCCTATTGGGCCGAGGCACTCGGTGGCCCGACGACCTATTCAGACTCCTACGGTGACGAGACCTCAGTGGTGCGGATGCACAGCGGCAACGGTCCGCACGAGGAGATGGACCGTCGAGCGATCGCCTGCTTCGATCAGGCGCTGGACGACGTCGGCATCGCCTGCGACGACCGGCTCCGACAGGTGCTGCACAACTACTTCGCGTGGGCGACCACCACCACGATGTCCCGATACCACGAGTCCGCAGACGACGTCCCCGACGGACTGCGCATCCCGCAATGGTCGTGGGACGGGCTCGTCAGTGGGATGGCTCCTGACGACTCGTCAGGCTGACGTTCGTCATGTGCGGCGTCGTAGACGATCAAGTCGCGGTCGTGGGGGCGAGATGGGTCGAGCGGTCTAGGGACCGACGGTGAGACGCACCGCGACGTCGTCGCCGTCCTCCAGGTCTTCCGCACCGCGCACGCTGTCCTTGACCGGGACGAGGTAGCGCCCGTCCTTCGGGAACAGCGAGGTCGTCCACTCGGTGTTGCCAACGCGAATCGTCGCGGGGATCACGCCCCATCCGTAGCTCACCTCCGCCGACACGGCCTTCAGCTGGCGGCACTCGTCCTCCGGCACGGTGACGAAATAGAACGGCGCCGGTCCTCGCCAGTACCACAGGACCCCGCTGAACTCGAAGGTCACGCGATCACCGTCCGTCTTCGGACCCGTGCGCGGACGCGCTCTGCGAGCTGTGCGACTTCAGCGCACATCTTGCTCCGCTCCGGGTAACACCGATCGAGCTCCGTTTCGACCAGGGGTACGACATCCACCTCGTTGATGATCACTTTGTAGTGGATCTCTCCGCTGATCTGCACCGCGACGAGCTCGACGCCCCGCAGCACGGCTCCATTGAGGGCCGCGCATCTGGGTGACGTGTAGCTCAGTCACTTGCGCACCGTAACGCCGACTCCGGAAACCTGACGTCCGGAATCCGGTTGCCCGGCGCGTTCGCGTGCGTCACAGCTCGGTCGACCTGCAGCGGCGTCCGGGCGAACTACCAGTGGATCGCGGCTAGGGTCGCGTCGTGTCGCGGCTCTTCGACAACTCGCTCTACGAAGGCAGCGCCGAGCACGGCTCCGCCGCCAGGGATGAGACTCGCTCCGTTGCTTAGTGGACCCCCGGGCTCAGCGACCGCTGCGCGTGCGCGCCGCCGTGGTGCGCTTCGACGCTGCGCGGGTTGCAGTGCTGCGCTTCGCCGTCGCCTTAGGCGCCGCGGCCGTTCGCGCGCCGGCCGCCTGCTTCCGACCCGCGGGGTCAGCCGGACCGCCAGTGGTGTGCGTCGACCAGGACTCGACCAGCCGCTCGCCTCGGCGAGCCCAGTCGGCGTAGCGGTCGGCATACCGGTTCCGCGCAAGCGTCGCCTGCCGGTCGCAGACTTCGATGCTGCCGCGCGCCAGCCGGCGGGCCTGGCCGACGGCGCGCTCGGCGGCGAGGTCGCCGGCTCCGACCAACGCGTGCACCGGGGCCGGGGCGGCGGCGAGCAACGACCGGCCGCGAGCGATCGCGGTCTCGCCCAGCGCCCGGACGTCGGCCGGGAGCACCGACAGTGATTCAGCGAGCTGGCCGGGCAGCGGAACGGCGCGTGGCATCGTCATGTCTCCTAGGTCGTGGGGGCGTCCGTGGCCCGGGCGTCAGTCGCCCAGGGGCCGGTGGCCGGGGCGTCGGATCCCCCGAGCGAGTGAGTGCGCTGACGGCACAGCGACTCGTAGATCTCGAGCAGCGCGTTCTTCTGCCGCTCGGTCAGCACGGGGTCGGCCAGGATGGCGGCCGCCGTGTCGGCGTGCGCGGCCCGATCGTCCAGCAGGCCCGCATGCTGATAGAGGGTCTCGGCCGAGAGCCGCAGTCCGGCCGCCAGCTGTTGCAGGATCTCGGCCGACGGCTTGCGCAACCCGCGCTCGACCTGGCTGAGGTACGGATTGCTGATTCCGGCCGTCTTGGCGAGATTTCGAAGCGACACGCGCGCAGCGAGCCGCTGTTCGCGGATGAAGCTGCCAATGTCGGGTACAGACAGTCCGGGCACGTGCACCACGGTAGCTCCGGCCGCTAGCTATTGCAAACGCTCTGCTAGCGGCCGGGTGACCACAGCTCAGGTACCGGTGTCACCCGCAGTCCACGCACGCCTTCGTCCCCCACGGAGGGCCTGATGTCAGCGCCGGTGATCGTAGTGGAGTACGACACGCTGTGGCCGTTGCTGTTCGCGGAGATCCGTGATCGCCTCGCCGCTGCGTTCGGTTCGCTCGCCCAGCACATCGAGCACATCGGGAGCACGTCGGTACCCGACCTGCCCGGCAAGCCGATCATCGACATCTACGTCGTCGTTGCCGACCGATCCGACGTGCCGTTGGCGATCGACCGGCTGGCTGAACTCGGGTACGACCACGAAGGTCAGCTCGGCGTGCCGGGCCGGGAGGCATTCCGAACTCCGGCCGGAGCGCCGCCGCATCACCTCTACGTCTGCCCGGCCGACTGCGCGGACCTGGACCGGGTACTCACCTTCCGCGATCAGCTGCGCGCCGACGGCAGGCTGGCCGAGCGTTACGCCGAACTCAAACTCAAGCTCGCCGCCCGGCACCGCGACGACCGGCTCGCCTACAACGCCGGCAAAACGGCGTTCGTCGACTCGGTGGTGGCTGCGGCGTGGTCGAGGCGCACCGAGCAGGTCCGCCGCCCGGCCCTGCCGGCCTGAACACAGCGCCGCCTGAACACAGCGCCGCCTGAACACAGCGCCGCCTGAATACAGCGCCGCCTGAACACAGCGCCGCCTGAACACAGCGCAGGCCTGAACAGCGCGCAACGAAGCCTCAGCGACTGCGCCGACGAAGCCGGCCCGTGCAGGCACTAACATCGGCGTCGGCGATGGAGCTCGCTGGCACCACTACCCGCGGCGGGTTGATGGCTCCTACCGAACACGACGGAGAGGTCATCCGTGTCGGCAGGAGCACGACGCGCATCGGCGCGCGAGTCCCGCCCGCTGCTCGCCATTGCGGCCGGCGGCGTGCTCGGCGCCCTCGGGCGTTACGAGCTGTCTGTCGCGCTGCCCAGCAAGACAACCGGGTTTCCCTGGGGCACCTGGCTGGCCAACATATCCGGTGCATTCGTACTTGCCGGACTGCTCGTCGTCCTGGCCGACCGATGGCCACACAACCGCTACGCCCGCCCGTTCCTCGGTACTGGCGTGCTCGGGTCCTACACGACGTTCTCGACGTTCGCCGTCGAATCCGATCTGCTGTTCCGCGCGGGGCACTGGCTGCTCGCCGCGAGTTACGTCATAACGAGCGTCGCATCGGGCCTGCTGGCGGGGTGGCTCGGCGGGCTGGCCGGCCGCCGGGTCGTGCCGCCGGGGCCCGACGCCGTCGAGCCTATGGACCCCGACGAATGATCGGCCTGCTCGCGGTGGCGCTGCCCGCGGCGATCGGTGCGCCGCTGCGGCACCTCGTACACCGCTGGATTCATCGGCGATACGGCGGCACGCAGGCGTGGGGCACCTTCGTCATCAACGTGAGCGGATCGTTCGCGCTCGGCGTCGTCATCGGACTGGCGCTGTTCCATGGACTACCGCAGACGCCGAAACTGGCGCTGGGGACGGGATTCTGCGGGGCATACACGACGTTCTCGACTTTCACGTTCGAGACCCTGCAGGTCGGCCGGGACACATCGATCCGCGCGGCGGCGGCGAACATCGTCGGCTCGCTGACCGCCAGCCTGCTGGCTGCGGCAGCCGGACTGGCCGTCGCAGCGATCGGGTCCTGACCGGCGTCGTTCAGGAGCCGATCCGGCGCAGCCGCAGATGCAGGGTCAGCACCAACCGATGGCTGAGCCCGCGACACCGCTCCCCGAGCGCGAAATCGCGCCGGTCGATGCACGTCGCCAGGGTGAAGGCGCAGCTCTCGCCGCCGGCCTGCATCCCGGGAGGCTGCGGGGCGACCAGGCGCACTGCATCGGCCAGGCCGTCGACGTCGAGCACGCCGGTGCCGGTCCAGCGCCCGCCGTCGACACGGCCATCTCGGATCCGCAGCGCGAGTTCGGCACCGCCCAGCAGGTCCGCGACGACCATCCGCCGGGTGCCCCTGGTGTGCAGGTACTCGGCGTCACCCAGATCGATCCACAGGGCGCCGTCGATGGGCGTGTGCGGATGCCGCATGGCCTCGACGTGCCCGGTGACGCGGCGGCTCACCACCTCGGCGCCACGGCCGGCGCGCTGTGCGAACCGGAGCCTCGCGCAGCTGCCGTCATGGACCATCCAGATGCCGACGGGGAGCAGGCCCGACTCCGGGACATTGAAGACGCCGGACTCTTCGTCTCTCACGTCGCTCACCTCCCTCGAATCCAAGCGCCCGAATCCAGGGCGTCGGTGCGAGGTTGCCGGTCACCTTCGACGATAGTCGCCGCGCGCCGTCGCGTCAGGGGGTGTCGAGCAGATCGTGGATAACATCCGCCCGAACGCGCACCTCCCCGACCGGGCGCCCACCGCCCAGGACCGGCTCGACCGGCGCCCCGGCGAGCCGATCGGCCGGGACCCCCAGCCGGTGCAACGCCCAGACCATCGCCGGCAATCGGGCCCTCGCCGCGCCGTCGTCGACCTTGCACGCGACGACGGCGCCGGTCTCGAGCGCGGCGGCGTGCACGCCTTCGGCGCCGCCTTTCATCAGCAGACCAGGCACCGTCGCCATCAGCACCGAGTCCTCCCGGCCGGTGCCGGCGACCAGGTGCGGATGGGCGCGCATCGCATCGGCAACGCTTCGCTCCGCCGATCCGGACTCGGCAGTAACCAGCCGGCGGTACGCCGCCGCCAGGCCGATCAGGCTGAGCGCGTAGATCGGCACGCCGCACCCGTCGATGCCCACGGCGGCCGCCGTCTCGCCCGCGAGGTCTTCGACCGCGGCCCGGATCGCCTGCTGCAGCGGATGATCGACGGCGTCGTACGCCGTGATCGGCCAGCCCTTCTGTACACAGGTCAGCAGCATGGCCGCGTGCTTGCCCGAGCAGTTCATGTAGACGCGGTCCGGGCCGCCGCCGTTGCGTAGCACGTCGGCGCGGGCCGGCTCGCCGAGCGGCAGGTCGGCCGGGCAGGCCAGCGCGTCGGCATCCAGCCCGGCGCGGACGAGCAGCGCACGCACCTGGCGAACATGGGCCGGCTCGCCGTTGTGCGACGCCGCGGCGATCGCGAGGTCCGCTCCATCGAGATCACGGTCGAGGTCGAGGCCGGCGCGCAGCATCCCGACCGCCTGCAGCGGCTTGGTTGCCGAGCGCGGGAACAGCGGAATCCGGGTCGCGCCGAGATCGATCACCGATTGGCCCGACGCGTCGAGTGCGACCAGGGAGCCGTGATGGACCGACTCGACGAGCCCGGATCTGACGACCTCGACGAGCGGCACCGGCGCGGGCATGGGCCCGATCGTCGCAGCCGACTCAGGCGTCGATCGCCGCGGGGATGCCCCCGATGTCGATGACCGCGTCGTCCGCGACGTTGCGCTTGATCACGGCCAGCGCGACGGGCCCGAGCTCGTGATGCCACACCGCCGTGCCGACGAACCCGACCTCGCGGGCGCCGACCTCCACCGCCGCGCCGTGCTTCGGCAGCCGGTTGCCCGAGCCGTCCAGGTGCACCAGGACCATCCGTCGGGGCGGGCGACCGAGGTTCTGCACCCGTGCGACGGTCTCCTGCCCCCGGTAGCAGCCCTTGTCCAGGTGCACGGCCGGACCGATCCACCCGAGCTCGTGCGGGATCGTCCGGTGGTCGGTCTCGAAGCCCAACCGGGGCCGGCGGTCAGCCACCCGCAGCGCCTCGAACGCCCAGCTGCCCGCGGCCTCGACGCCGGCATCGGTCAGCCGACCGACGACGCCTGCCACCCGGGAGCGCTCGATCAGCAGGTCGGCCGCGTCGACGCCGGGCCAGCTCATCCGGCGAACCAGCCCGCCGTCGAAGGCGACCGCCCGACCGGCTGACGGCGGCACCGCACCGACGGCTCCGATCGCCGCGGCGGTTTCCGGTCCCACGATGCTGAGCACCGCCACTCGGTCGCTCTCGTCGGTCACTTCCACCTTCGACCAGAACCGCATCGAGTCCAGGTACGCGGCCAGCGCGGTGACGGTGCCGGGCTCGACGTCGAGCGTGACCGTGCCGCCGACGTCGGCGAGCTGCACGTGGTGCTCGACGTGTCCGTGCGGGTCGAGCACCAGCGCCTCGCTGGCGGCGCCGTCGGGCAGCTGCGCCAGGTGCTGGCTGGTCAGGCTGTGCAGCCAGGTCAGCCGGTCGTCGCCGGACACGGTGAGCACCCCGCGGTGGCTGCGATCGACCCAGCCCGCGGACGTCGCCAGCGCGCGTTGCTCGCGCATCGGGTCGCCGTAATGCCACGCCACGGCGGCGTCGGGCTCGTCGGCGGGCACCGCGCCGGGGTGGTCGAGCAGCGGCGATCGGTAGGTCACCCGTTGAGTATCGCCGACGGCGGCGGGCAGCTGCGCGGCCGGCTACCTCATGACGGACCGCCCGAGCGGAACCGCCCTTCCGCCGGTGGCCTGGGACGCGACGCCGAAGTAGATGTAGATGCCCGCGGCGGCGAACGCGAACGCGATCACGCCCCCGACCTTCAGCGTTCCGGTCGAGCTGTTCGCTGTACCGATCAGCACGAACACCAGGGCCAGTTCGACGAGCCCGAACTACAGGGTGAAAGCGAACGGCAGCCGCAGCGTGGCGACGAACAGCATGCCCACGACCACCAGCCAGCTGATCAGGAACAGACCCTGCGTGTGCACGACCGCCGTCGGTGGGATCGCGAACCAGTTGTGCAGCAGCCCCAGCACGAGCGTGGCGTAGCTCAGCCAGAAACCGGCGAAGATCCCGAAGACGCTCGCGACGGCGCTCGCACCGATCGCTGCGGCCCACAGGGTCGCGATCAGCAATCCCAATCCGGTGGCCAGGCCGATAACCGGGATCGACGCCCCGACAGCGCCGGCCGGGACGTAGCCCACCAGAACCAGCGCGAGCGCCACCGTGCCGACGATGAAGACCGGGAGTCCGAGGGACAGGGGATCGCCCGACCAGAACGGCGCTGCGGGAGCGGCTTCGGCGTCCGTGCTCACGGTGCCTCCCTCGTGACCCCACGAGCCCCGACCGGGCACTGTGACGGAGGTCACTATTCGGCGCCGACGCTCTCAGCGTTCGCCATTTGCCGCTGTATCAATGTGATACAGCATCAATGTGATACAGCATCAATGTGATACAGCATCAATGAGATACAGCCACCCCGTCGAGTGATCCAGTGCACGCGCGCGGCCACCTACGATCGGCACGTGCCGGCTGCGGAGACACCTGGACCGACCGGCGAGCTGTTGGCGCAGATCTCCGACGACGGCGGCGTCGAGTTCGCCCGGCCCGACCGGCCGCTGATCCGTGCCGATGATCGGGCGGTCGTCCGCGGCGACGCAGTCTTCGAGACGCTCCGGGCCGCGGGCGGCCGTCTCGACAACGAATCCGCTCACCTGGACCGGCTGGAGGGCTCCGCGGCCGCGATGGGGCTGCCAGTGCCGGACCGTGCTGCGTGGACCGAGCTGGCCCGGCAGGTCACCGCCGCGTGGGGCGCCCGCAGCGAGGGGATGTTGCGGCTGGTCTACTCGCGCGGCGTCGAGGACTCCGGCCGGCCGACCTGCCTGGCGATGATGAGCTCGGTCCCGGAATCGACGCTGCGGCACCGGCGCGACGGCGTGCGGGTCGTGACGCTCGCCCGCGGTCTCGCCGCCGCCGATCACGCCGACGCGCCGTGGCTGCTCGTCGGAGCGAAGACGACCTCGTACGCGGTGAACATGGCGGCCCAGCGGCACGCGCGCGCGATCGGCGCCGACGACGCGATCTTCCTCGCCACCGACGGTCAGGTGCTCGAGGCCCCCACCGCGACCGTCGTGTGGGCGGTGGGCAAGACCCTGTGCACGCCGCCGGTCGAGGCCGGGATCCTCGACGGTACGGCGGTCCGCGCGCTATTCCGCCGCGCGCCCGAGCACGGGCTGAGCACCGACATCCGGCGAGCGTGGGTCGCCGACCTGCATGCCGCGGACGGCGTGTGGCTCACCTCGAGCGTGCGTGGCGCCGTCGTCGTCACGGCGATCGACGGCCAGGTTCGCGGGGATGCCGGACTGACCCCTCGCGTACAGAGCGCCGCAGGTCTCTGACTGACGGGTCCGCGTTTCTGCGTTGCCGGCCGGCCCCTCGCGTCGTAACGTCATCGGTACACGAGGAGGGAGGTGGTCCGCAGTTGCATAACGTGAGGACTCGTGAGGTGGCTGTCCGCTAGCCGC
>QHCD01000013.1 GCA_003244255.1 Pseudonocardiales bacterium
ATCATCGCCAACCCCAACTGCACGACGATGGCCGCAATGCCGGTGCTCAAGCCACTGCACGACGAGGCCGGTCTGGTGCGGCTGGTGGTGAGCACGTATCAGGCGGTGTCCGGAACCGGCCGCACTGGCGTGGACGAGCTCGATGGCCAGGTGCGCGCCGCGGTCGACATGGCTGCGGCGCTCACCCACGACGGCTCTGCGGTGCGGTTCCCGCCGCCGGCAGTGTTCGCGCAGCCGATCGCCTTCAACGTGCTGCCGCTGGCTGGCACGATCGTCGACGACGGCTCGTTCGAGACGAACGAGGAGCAGAAGCTGCGCAACGAGACCCGCAAGATCCTCGACATCCCCGGGCTCGCCGTTTCCGGGACGTGCGTGCGGGTGCCGGTGTTCACCGGTCACTCGCTGTCGATCAACGCGGAGTTCGAACGCCCGCTCTCGGTGCGGCGCGCGGCCGAGCTGCTCGGCGACGCACCGGGCGTCGTGCTCACCGGCGTACCTACTCCGTTGCAGGCAGCCGGTACGGATCCGAGCTACGTCGGCCGGCTGCGGGTCGACCCCGGCGTCCCCGGCGGCCGTGGGCTGGTCCTTTTCATCAGCAACGACAACCTGCGAAAGGGTGCCGCGCTGAACGCCGTGCAGATCGCCGAGCTGGTCGCTGCCCAGCGATGACGCCGCGTGCCCGCCCGCTCGGTCCCCAGCGCCCGCGCCGAGTGGTGAGATATGCAGCGTTTTCCGCGCCCGAAACTCTGCATATATCAACACTCGGCGAAGGGGGGCGGTGGTGAGCGCGGCGGAGTACCTGCGCCGTGCGGCTGGGGTGGTCGGGGCCGTGGCCGAGACGCAGCGTGCGGCGATCGAGCAAGCCGGCGCAGCGGTGGCCGACGCGCTGGCCGCGGGCCACCGGCTCTGGGCATTCGGCACCGGGCACTCCGCGCTGGTTGCCGAGGAGCTCTACGGCCGGGCCGGCGGGCTCGCCGACGTGCGAGCCGTGCTCGAGTCCAGCCTGATGATCGGCGACGGCCTCGACAGGAGCACGGCGCTCGAACGCCTCACCGGCGTCGCAGCGGCCCTGCTGGCCGGCCGGGACCTCGCCGCCGGCGACGTCGTCGTCATCGCCTCGAACTCCGGCCGCAACGCCGTTCCCGTCGAGTTCGCCGAGCAGTGCTGGGATCGAGGCGCGGTCGTCGTCGCGGTGACGTCGCTCGCGCATTCCCGGTCGGTGACCTCGCGGGCGCCGTCCGGTCGGCGGCTGTTCGAGGTGGCCGACATCGTGATCGACAACTGTGGCGTGCCCGGCGACGCCGTCGTGCCGATCGACGGCGTACCGGAGGCGGTGGGCCCGACCTCCACCGTTGCCGGGACGCTGATCGCGCAGGCGATCGTGGTCGAGGCGTGCGCCCGGCTCGTGGCCGCCGGTATCACGCCCAAGGTCCTGCGCAGCGCTAACTCCGACCCGCCCGCTCCTCGGGCGGAATCGCCCCTGACCGGATAACCGCAGCCGGACGAGCGCGGCCATCAGCCCGGCGGGACGTGGCGGCTGCAGAAGTCGAGCTGTGCTGCCATCTGGGCGATCTGCTCTTCCACGACCAGGCTGCCGTGGCCGGCGTCGAAGCGGTACACCTCGTGGGTCTTGCCGAGTTCGGCCAGCCGGGCGAGGTAGTTGTCGATCTGCCGGATCGGGCAGCGCGGATCGTTGGCGCCGGCGAGGACGAGTACCGGTGCGCGGACGGCGTCGACGTAGGTTATCGGCGACGACCGGTGGTACACCTCGGGAACGTCGTCGGGCGAACCACCGAACAGCGAACGGTCGAAGGCGCGCAGCGGCTCCATCTCGTCCTGGTACGCGGCGACGTAATCGGCCACCGGGACGAGCGCGCAGCCCGCGGCCCATAGCCCCGGCTGGGTGCCGAGGCCGAGCAGGGTGAGGAATCCGCCCCACGAACCGCCCTCGAGTATGCAGCGGTCGGCGTCGGCGATGCCTTTCCTCACCGCCCAGTCCCGCACCGCGGCGATGTCCTCGAGCTCGACCAGACCCGGCCGGCCTTCCAGCGCGTCCCGCCACGCGGCGCCGTAGCCGGTCGATCCCCGGTAGTTGACGTGGACGACGGCGAAGCCGGCGTCGACGAACGCCGCCCGCCGGGGCGCGAACTCGTCGACGTCGTAATCCGTGGGTCCGCCGTGGATCGCGAAGACGGTCGCGAACGGCGCAGAACCGGAACCCGGCCGGGCGATCAGCGCGTGGATCCGTCCGCCGGGCCCGTCGACCCACGTGTCCTGCACCGGCACCGATTCGGGAGCGGCCGGTCCCGGAGCGGCGAGGACGGTCGCGCCGGACAGGTCGCGGATCACTCGTGGCGAGACCGAGGACGACCACGCGAATTCGACCGTACCGTCCGGCCGGGCCGAGGCCCCCGAGAGCGTGCCGAGGGGAATGTCGAGACGGGTCAGTGATCCGGTGCCGAGGTCGTAGCGGTAGAGCTCGCTGCGGGCTTCGTGATCGTGTGCGATCAGCAGCGCCGACGCGTCGACGTACCAGTCGACGCTGATCTCGCCGGACAGGCCGATCTCGAGCGGGCGCTCGGTACCAGCGACCGGATCCCAGATCAGCGGCGCCGGCCGGCCGTCCCGCTCATGGATCACCAGCAGCCGCTGGTCGCCGGCCACCGGCGAGAAGCCGGCGGCCTCCAGCTGCTTGCCGGGACCATCCCAGAGCTCCGCGATCGTCGATCCGGTGTCGAGTCGCATCACCCGCAGCGCCATGTGTCGCGAGTCGCCGTGCTCGGAGTGCGCGATGCACAGCAGCATCTCGTCCCGAGAAAGGCCGCCGACATGGGCATCGCGCGGATCGGAGTACACAGTGGACGGTCGGCCGTCCTCGACGACGTGCACGCTGGTGCCGTCGTCGGTCGCGCGGCCGACGACGACGCGCTCGTGGCCGATTGCGAGGCCCGCGGGGTAGGACGGTTCGAGCCCCTCGACGGCGAGCGTGTCGGTACCGCCGCCGAACGGTTGGCGCATCCAGACGCCGAACTCGTCGCCATCGGTGTCGTCGAACCACCAGATGTATTCACCGGCCGCGTCGATAGCGCCGCCGTAGGTTCCGGTCGGCCGGTCGGTGACCTGGCGCTGCTCGCCGGTGTCCCGGTTCCAGGCGTAGAGCTCGACGACGCCACTCGCGTTGGAGACGTAGATACACCGGTTCGGTGCGTCGAGCGGCCATTCGGGCAGGGTGATCCGGGCAGCACGAAAGCGGTCCGCCCACGCCGGTTCGGTGGCGATCGTCGGGCCGGTCGTGGTCACGGGGGCGCCGTCGTCTCCGCGCACCCAACGGGAGCGCGGGAAGGGTGCTGTCCGGGGCGATGGGTCATGCCGAGACCTTACGGCGGCGGGGTGGACTGGCCGCCCGGTGCCCCCGTCGCCGTCGAAGCCGGAGGTGCGATCAGTGCTGCGTCCCTGCGATGTTCTTGACGACCTCGCCGGTGCCGGGATCGAGTAGCAGTGGCTTGGTCGACACCGTCTGGTTCCAGTCGAACATCCCGGAGAGCGAACCGGCCAGCCGGTCGAAGGACTGGTTGCCGATCCTGCCGAGTGACCAGTTGGTCTCGATGAACCGCAGGATCGAGGTCTGGTCGGTCAGTGAGCTGTCGACATAGTTGTGACGGGCGTACGGCGAGATCACCAGCAGCGGCAGCCGCGGGCCGTACCCGCAGCGGTCGTTGTATGCGCCGGTCTTGAGCGTCCCGCACGCCCCGGTGCCCGAGAGCGCGTCGTTGGCCGGGTCACTCGACTGGTTCAGCACGGGTCCGAGCTGGTGGTCGTACCACCCATCGGAGTCGTCGTAGGCGATGACGACGGCCGTGTTCTTCCACTGCGGTAGCAGCTGCAGGTGGTTGATCGTGGAGACCAGCCACGTCTGCTCGTCCAGCGGGTCGGAGTAACCGGCGTGGCCGTCCTGGTACTCGGCCGCTTTGAGGAAGCTCACCTCGGGAAGCCGCCCGGAATCTGCCGCGGTCCAGAAGGCGTAGAGGCCGTACTGGTGGTTTGCCCGGTCGGTCTCTCCGATCTTCGCGGTCGACGACGGCGCGAGGTGCCTCGGGTTCGCCGTCGAGGCGTAGTACTGGAACGGTTCGTGGTGAGGGCTGTAGTCGGCCGAGACGCCACCGGCGATGTTTGCGTGCGTCGCGCCGCAGACCGGCGTGCCGTCGGCCTCGCGGCTGCTCGGCGCGAAACCGCCCTGGAACCAGCCCCAGGTCATGTTCTTGGCATTGAGCAGGTCGCCGACGTTCGGGCCGCTCATTCTTACCGTGGTGCCCGAGCCGCAGCCGTCGCCGGTCGGGTTCGGGTCGCCGATCACGGTGCCGTTGGCGACCGTCGTCGTACCGCCGGACACCGTCGCGCCGTGCGTCTGCCCGGAGATCAGGTTGAGCGCGCCCGGGGTCGAGGGGCCGTACGTCGTGTTGTAGGAGTTGTCCGACATCGAGAAGTGCTGTGCGTAGTTCCAGAGGCCGGTCACCGTATTGCCGTCGTAGTAGTCCATCACCAGACCGGGACGGTAGTACTCGCCGGTATCGGTGGTGCTGCAGTCGCCGGAGTCGGTGTACTGCACGAACTTGTCCATCAGCCCGTGGTGGACCGCCTGCTGCTCGGGCAGGTAGCTGTGGTCCTGATCGCAGGTGACTGCCTGCCGCCGGGTGAGCCGCTCGGGTTGCGCCTGGTTCGGGTTGTGGTGCAGCAGCGCGGGGGTCAGCCCGTTGACGGTCGGCGTTCGCTGTGCGGGCGCGAACTTCGGCTCGCCACTCGCGTTCACCGCATTGGGATAGGTGCCGAAGTAGTGGTCGAACGAGATGTTCTCGTCGAAGATCACCACGACGTGCGTGATGGGTGTGGTGGTCGCGTGGGTCACGCTGCGGTCGGCGATGGAGTTGGCCGAAGCGCTCGGCGTATGAGCCGATCCGCTCTGGCTGACTTCCACGGTGCCGCCGGTCGCGAGCGCGACGACGGCGGCCGCGGAGAGTACCGCTCGTTTCACTAGCTGCTCCTCGGGTCTGCGAGACGGGTCCGATACCGGGTCCCTGCGAAACGCAGTGGCTCAGACGTTGCTCGCCCGATACGTCGCCGTGGGGGAGCGAACACGACCGGTCGGTGAACATCCGGCGACTGGGCCGGCACCGGCTGCGCGCCAGCCGAGACGCTTTCCGGGGCTGGCCGGCGGCCGGGATGAACGAAACTGCTTCGGCCGACGCCGCTGCGTCAGCCGCCCACAACTCCGCGCGCGAACGCGGCCTGGCCGACGTGCTGTAGGTCGTCGGCGATCACGCTGACCAGCCGGGCGCCGAGCGTCACCGGCGGATCCCAGCCCTCGTCGACGACCCGGTCGAGGTCGGCATCGCAGAGTCCGCCGACGTACTCCAGGGTGACCGCGTGCACGGCGTCGACGTAGCCGATCAGCAGGTCGCCCGATGGCACGGCGAACGCGTCGACCTCGGCACTGGTGTGCGCGTAACCCGTTGCGTCGGCAGCGTAGGGCAGCGCGAACCGCTGCTGCCATCCGTCGGCGGTCCACACCTGCCCGCAGCCGGCCACGCCGGCGAGGTGATCGTCCTGCACGCGCGCCAGATGCCAGATCAGCCAGCCGATCGGATTCGCCGTACCGCCCGCCCGCGTCGTCAACTCCGCTGCCCCGGCGCCGTCGAGGACGCGGTGCACGGTGGCATGGATGCGTTCGAAGGCTTCGGTGAGGAGTTCGGCAACGGTCATGGCTGCCATCTTCCGCCAGCAAGCTAGCCGGTCTCGCTGCGGTCCAGCGCAGTCTGCACGCTGGCGCTGCATCGGAACTCCTCGCGTAGGCCGCTCACCTGAAGTGCCCTGCTGACCGGATGTGAGCAGCACGCGAGCCAGCAGCGCAGGCCGGCGCGATCGGCGGCGGCCGCGACCTCCCGCAAGACCACCAGGCCCGCCACGCCGATAAACGCGATACCGCCGAGATCGATAACCAACGCAGCTGCGGCGAGGCTCACCCCCCGCTGGGCGCTGTGGGCAAAGGCTGGCGCGGACTCGGCGTCCAGGTCGCCTGCGGCCCGGAGAATGACGGCACCTCGGGGCAATCGCTCGAGGGTCGTCACCAGGCGGGCGGTGGCGTTGTCGTCCGGAGCATCTGGCGAAGCGACCACGGCGACTCCCTCCGCCCAGATGTGGTCGGTGCGGTGGCACCGATCCGCCCGCCGTCGTGGCCGGGCCTGGCTGGGGGTTCAACCGGCGCTCACGCTACGGGATGACGCCGGCCCGAGTCACTGGCGGCCAGCTGGGTCGCCCGCACCATGCCCGGCCGCGTTCTCGGCGGGCATTCCAGCACGGAGCTGCTCCAGCGTTGCCGCGAGGATGCGTGAGACCTGCATCTGCGACAGCCCCACCTCCGCGCCGATCTGGCTCTGGCTGAGCTCACGGAAGAACCGCAGGTAGAGGATTCGGCGCGATCGCTCCGGCAGCGCCCGCAACAGCGGGCGCACCGTCTGCCGGTCGACGACGCCCGCGAGCGCGGTGTCCTCGGCGGCGATCATGTCGGCGAGCGAGGTCGCGTCCGCGTCCGGGGAGATCGCCTGGTCCAGCGAGATCGGGGCGTACGCGCCTGCGACATCGAGCGCCTCGTGGACGTCGTCGAGCGAGATGCCGAGATGCGCGGCGATCTCCGACGGCGTCGGCGGCCGGCGTTGTCGATGGGTCAGTTCGGTGCCCGCTGCGCTGACTCGCGCGCTCCGCTCCTGCAGACCGCGGGGGACGTGCACGCCCCAGCCGCTGTCGCGGAAGTATCGGCGGACCTCGCCCATGATGGTCGGCACCGCGAAGCTTAGGAAATTGCTCCGGCGCTCGGGATCGAATCGATCGACAGCATGCACCAACCCGAGCCGGGCGACCTGCAGCAGGTCCTCCTCGCGTTCACCGCGGTTGCGGAACCGGTTGGAAATGTGCCGGGCGAGTGGCAGGTACGCCTCGATCAGCCGCTCGCGTAGGCCAGGACGTCGGGGGTCGCCGGGCGGGAGGCTTGCGAGTTCGTCGAAGAGCGGGCTGACGTCGGCATAGGCGCGATCGTCGGCGTCAGACCGCGGGTTTGACATGTATCTTCTGGCCCGCCGGGTC
Source organism: Pseudonocardiales bacterium (assembly GCA_003244255.1). GTDB lineage: Bacteria > Actinomycetota > Actinomycetes > Mycobacteriales > QHCD01 > QHCD01. The sequence continues at coordinate 7,135 of QHCD01000013.1, forward strand.
GCTGACTGCGGTGAACTGGATGAACATCGTCCGGCCAGCACCGGGCGACGCGCCGTGGTCGGCGCCCGCATCCTCCACGCCGGTGGTCACGTCGCGGACGAGCGCGGAGAGAACCTGCCAGCCGAACGTCTCCTGATCCAGCGGGTGGTCGCGTTCTGGACATACCTCGATCCGCACGCGCACCCGCGCGCCGTCGGGGCGGAACGTCGCGATCATCGTCGCCTCACGAGCCGCCCTGCGGATCAGTGTCGAGCACGCCTCGTCGACGGCAAGCCTGGTGTCGGCCAGCGCGTCGATGTCGAAGTCGGCGCCGAGCGCGATCGCTGCCGCGACCGCCCGGACGATCGGTGTGTGGTGGTTGGTTGCCGGGCAGCGGATCTGGATTGCTGCGTCACGGTCGCTGCTCGCGTCCATGTCCGCTCCTCTCTTTGACCGTCAGGCCTCAGCGGAGCTGGCACGCCCGGCATCGACACCCTCCGCTCCGCGTGGAGTGCCCACCCGGTCTGCCGGCGAAACACCCCGGACGACCTCGTACGCTGCAAGGGCCGGATGGGTCAGACATGTCGGGGCGAGGCGGAGGATGGCGGCGTGACGCAGGAGGCAGCGCAACCTGCCGACATCCGAGCGCTCGCCGAATACTTCGCCGATCTCGCCGGTTCGGTCGACGTGGCGTCGGGCGAGCGGCCGCTGGATCGGATCGTCGCGATTGCAGCGCGGGCCCTGCCCGGCGGCAAGCATGCCGCCCTGACCGAGATCCACGGGTCAGGCCCGCCGACGACGGGTGCAAGCAGTGACGAGCTGCCCCGGCGGGTCGATGCGCTGCAGTACCGACTGCGTGAGGGTCCTTGTCTGCAGGCGATCGAGTGCAATGACGTCTGCTACACAGGCGACCTGTTGATCGACCCGACCTGGCCGCGATTCGGTCCTGCAGCCGTACGAGAGACGGGTGTGCGCAGCATGCTGTCCTACCGCATGTTCGTCGGCCCTCGACATCGCGCGGCACTCAACTTCTATGCGACGGCGGTCGACGCATTCGACGACGACGCGGTGGCCGTCGGCGCCATTCTCGCTGCGTACTGCTCGCTGGCCCTGGTTGCCGAGAAACGAGGCGGTCAGGTCGAGCACCTGCAGCGGGCGCTGGCCGCGAGCCGAGAAATCGGCATGGCCATGGGGATACTGATGACCCGGGACCAGCTGACCGAGGAGCAGGCGTTCGCCCAGTTGCGTGCGGCGAGCCAGACCCTCAACCGCAAGTTGCGGGATGTCGCGGCGGAGGTGGCAACATCCAGTGAGCCGCATGCGCTGCGGGTGATCGATGGCCCTGATCGCGTCGGCGGATCGCCGGACGGGTAAGCAAGACCTCGATAGTTCAATTCCCCCAGGAGGGCGGCTCATGGCCAACCAGTTCGAGATCGACGTCAAGAGGATCCGCGACGACGCGCGGCAGCACATGGATGAGGGCGCGGTCACCGAAGGCATGACGTCCGACAGAGAGCGCTTGATCGAGATACTCAACGAGGTGGTTGCCACCGAGATCGTCTGCTACCTGCGCTACACGCAGCACTCGATTGCCGCGACCGGTATCGATCGCGCCCAGGTGGCCGCCGAGTTCACCGAGCATGCAACCGCGGAGATGCAGCACGGGATGTGGGCGGCGGAGCGGATCGGCCAGCTCGGCGGCAAGCCCGATTTCAACCCGGCAACGCTGAAGGCGAGGGCGCACACCGAGTACGTCGAGACCGACGAGTCCGACCTTACCCGGATGCTGAAAGAGAATCTGATCGCCGAGCGGATCGTGATCACCACCTACCAGGAGATCATCCGGTGGATCGGCGACTCGGACATGACGACGCGGCGGATGCTGGAGAAGATCCTCGCCGAGGAAGAGGAGCATGCCGACGACCTGAACGACCTCCTGGGAAACTAGGAGGGCGCTGAACAATGCACTGCTCTGCTGCGCGGCGCCCGGATCAGCGACCGGCGGCGTTGTCCTCGTCGTCCATAGCGATGCTATGGCCTCCTCGTCCGCCTTGCCGGACCGCCGCCCGACCCGCCGCTCGCGACGAGCGACATCGTTCAGCGCCCTCCTAGCCCGGCCCGGCTGGTTCGCGCAATCGGCGTTCGGCGCCGGGCGTGGTGCGGCCGGCGTGAGTCAGTGCGTCGCGACGTCGCTGAACGCTTCGGGGTACTCAAGCTGTCCATAGGCCAAACCGCATCGGCCGCCCAGACTCACTCGCGAACCTTCCACTCGTCGCGGGTGAGAGCGTACTCGACGTTGCCGTGCTCGTCGCCCGGGATCGAGTACGGCCAGTCCTGGTGGAAGGTCCGCACGTAGTGCAGGCCAGCCTTCTCCATGACGCGGCGGGATGCGCTGTTCACTACCATCGTCTCGGCGCGCACCCGGCGTACACCGAACTCGGCAAAACCCTTGTGTATCAAGGCTTTCGAGCCCTCGGTCGCGTATCCCTTACCCCAGGCCGAGCGACGCACCCGGTAACCCAGCTCCGCCTCGTCCCCCGGGTCGCCCTCGCCCGGACGGAAGTGGAACCAGCCGATGAACTCCGACGTCGACTTCTCGACCACCGCCCAGAAGCCGAAGCCGGGATATCGCCGGTAGTAGTCGAGGTAGGTCGGCAGCAGGTCCTCGACGACGTCGTCGCGGGGCGTCGCGTGGTCCCCGGTGATGTAGTGCGTGACCTCGGGGTCGCTGTCGAGCTCGACGAGGTTGTCGACGTCCTCGCTGGTGAACCGCCGCAGCAGCAGATGCTCGGTCTCGAGGAACACGTCCATGAGCTGTGATGGGATCATGGCTGGCATCGCGCGGCAACCGGTCTCGAGGAGGCAGCGATGATCTTCATCGTGGTCAAGTGGACGATCAGACCGGAGGTCAGCGAGGAGTGGCTCGCCCGCGCCGACGAGTTCACGCAGAGCACCCGATCCGAACCGGGCAACCTGTTCTTCGAATGGTCGCGCAGCGTCGATGCGGAGAATCAGTTCGTGCTGGTGGAGGCCTTCGCCGACGGCGACGCCGGCGCGGCGCACGTGCAGTCCGAGCATTTCCAGACGGCGATCTCCTGGATGTCCGACTACGTCGCCCGTACCCCGGAGATCGTGAGTGTCGAGACTCCCGGAACGGGCTGGTCGGAGATGGGCGAGGTCAAGCCACGAGACGTCTCAGGAGAGACCCTGTGATCGACGCTGACAGCACCGTCCTGGAGATCCGGACCTACCGGCTCAAGCCGGGAACAGCCGACGACTTTCACCGGGTGGTGACGGCGACCGTGCCGTTGCTGCGCCAATACGGCATCACCGTCGTGCGGTGGGGGCCGTCCGAGCGCGCCGAAGACGGGCACGACGAGTACGTCCTGATCCGCTCCTTCGACTCGGTGGAGAGCAGGGACGAGCAGGAAGAGCGGTTCTACGGCGGCGCGGATTGGCGGGACGGGCCGAGGAACGATGTGCTCTCTCGCATCGAGACCTACCACACGATCGTGCTGAGCGTCCCCGGCGACGCGGTCACGGCGCTGGCCCGGACATGATGCCGCCAGCTGCGTCTATCGGCCGGCGGAGCGCTGCCGCGCCCGCCGGAGCTGTTGCCGCTGGAGGCGGGGAAGCCGGTCGATGCCGCGGCATTCGACGCCGAGGTGCGATCGGCCGTAAAGGCGACGGTATGCAAGCAGGCGGAGGCCGGCGTCGACGTGCTGAACGACGGCGAGGTGAGCAAGCCTAGCTATGCAACCTACGTCAAGGACCGGCTGACCGGCTTTGGCGGCGAAGGCTCGCCGCAGTCGGTCGTGTCCCAGGTCGGAATCCTGAACGACTTCCCGGATTTCGCGGAGCAGATGGCCGCAACCATGAGCCAGGCGGCGGACATCAGATGGACCAGCTGTGACGGGCCGGTTTCCTTTGAAGGCAGGGATGCCGTTCAGGCCGACATCGCGAACCTGAAGGCGGCCTTGGAAGGGTTGTCGCCCGAGGACACGTTCATGAGCTCGGCGTCGCCCGGCGTCATCGCCGTGTTCTCGCCGAATCACTACTATCCGACCGACGGGAAATACCTCGAGGCCATCGCCAACGCGATGCGCGAGGAGTACGAGGCAATCCACAAGGCCGGTTTCGTGCTGCAGCTCGATTGCCCGGACTTCGCGATGATCGCGCCCGGCGCCGGTTCGCTTGAGAATTTCCGCGCCAAATTAGAACTCGCCGTCGAGGCGCTGAACCACCGTGGTGAACATTCCTGCCGACGCGATGCGGATCCACGTGTGCTGGGGCAACGGAGAGATGCCGAGGACGAGCGACGTCGAGCTCAAAGACATCATCGATCTCATCCTCAAGGCAAAGCCGGACGGGGTCATGATCATGGCGTCAAACGGCCGCCACGAGCATGAGTGGAGGGTATTCCAGGACGTGGAACTCCCGGACGGAAAGTACCTGATTCCCGGAGTTCTCGATTCGACTACGAACATCGTCGAGCATCCGGAGGTCGTTGCGGAACGGCTGGTGCGATATGCGGACGTCGTCGGTCGCGAGAACGTGATGGCAGGCACCGACTGCGGGTTCGGGACGGTTGCGGGAATGCAGGTTGTGGTCGCGTCGGTAGCGTGGGCCAAGTTGCGGTCGATGGCCGAGGGAGCGCGGCTCGCCTCCGAGCGGCTCTGGTGACGGGCTAGCGTGTCCCTAGCCGGGACACTCAGCGCACCTCGGCCGCGAAGAACTCCGGTATCGAGTGCACGCCGCCTACCTCGCTACTCCGGCTCGGCTGCTGGGGTGCGGAGCTTCGCGCTCCACTTCTCCTCGATCCTGCCGTACCGCCAGATGGTCAACGCGGATATCCAGGCGAGGACGAACAGGCCGACGATGCCGTAGCCGGCGTAATCCAGCGGGATGCTCGCGATCGCACCGATCGGCCCAGAGGTGATGTTTGCCTGGTCGGAGAGGACGCCGATCAGTTCGATGGTGCCGATGATCAGGGCGACGGCCACGGACACCGCGGTGATGGTGATGTTGTAGAACACCTTGCGTACGGGCTTCATGAACGCCCAACCGTAGGCGGCATTCATGAACACGCCGTCGGTGGTGTCCATCAGGCACATCCCGGCCGCGAACAGGATGGGCAGGATCAGGATCGAGTAGAAGGGCAGGTTGAACGCCGCCGCGCCGCCGGCCAGGACGAGCAGGCCGACCTCGGTGGCGGTGTCGAAGCCGAGCCCGAACAGCACGCCGATCGGGTAGATGTGCCACGGCTTGGTCACCGACTTGGTAAGCCCGCCAAGGAAGCGGTTCATGAAACCGCGCTTGTTCAGCTGCTCCTCGAGCTGCCGCTCGTCGTACTCGCCGCCGCGCATCTTGCGGAAGACCCGGACGATGCCCAGGAGCACGGCCAGGTTCAGGATGCCGAGAATCCACAGAAAGACTCCGGAGACCGAGGCGCCGATGACGCCGGTGGCCGAGTGCAGGCCGGAGTTGTCGTTCTCGACCTGCCCGGCGAGGGCCTTGACGCCGACCGAGAGCAGGAACGCGAGCAGGAACACGATCGTGGAGTGGCCGAGGGAGAACCAAAAGCCGACCGAGAGAGGTTTGCGGGTGTTACCCGTCTCGGTGTTGTCGGCGAGCAGCTTTCGGGTCGTGTTGTCGACCGCGGCGATGTGGTCGGCGTCGAATGCGTGCCGCAGGCCGAACGTGTAGGCAAGCACTCCGACTCCGACGTTGAAGACCGGGTGATCGCCGCCAAGGTGGTAGTGGTTGGGGACGACGAGCCCGAGCAGCACGATGAACCCCACCGCATGCAGGAAGATGATGAATCCGTACATCCCGCCGATGCTCGCCCGGTCCCCGCGGGTGAGGCTGCGGCGAAACCGGGCAAGGGTCGAGCCAGCGGCGACGGCGGCCGGATCGCTCATCGTCGTCCTCCCGGCTTGCCGGTGTCGGAAAATGTCCGGTCAGACTGCCCGTGGACACGGCACACGCGCTCGCGCCCCGGAGTTGAACCCCGAGCGACGATAGACCGGGACCCCCCTTATTGCAACTGACTCGCAGCAGCAGGACCGTGGTTCGGGTTCTGGTGGCGGTCCCGTGTTCGGCGTCGCCGGACGTAGGCGAGGGTCACCGCGATTAGGAGTGGTGGCCACAGTGCCGCGGGGGCGTAACAGGCAGCCATCAGCACCGCCCACCCCGACGTCGGACGATCCGCGAACCCGCTCACGCGTGACCAGTGAGTGATGCTGAGCCAGACCAGGACGGTGACGATCGCAGCACCGGCGACCGCCAGACCGGCGACCAGCCAGATCGGGAAGCGGCGGCTGCCCACGACAGGGACACCGGACGGTATCTGCTCGCCCCACCGGTAGATCAGACCCAGGGTCAGGCTCGCCGCGGCAATCGAGGCGATGCTGAGCCAGATGACGTAGAACGTTCCGTAGCCCGGAATGCGCTCGAGGCGCAGATGGGCCCTGCTCCACCCCAAGGGCACGCCCAGACCTACCGCTGTTCTCCACGCGGACGATGGAAGAACGCACGCCGCAGTCGACCATGCGGCCACCGCTGCCCATCGCGGCGTTCCCGACACCGGTGTCAACCGCCCACCGTCAGACACTGATCAAGATCTCAAGCGCCGCCGACGGCGCCGGCCTTGGCCTGCCGTTCGAACACGGCGGTGACGTCCTCCAGCGGCAGGCCCTTCGTCTCGGGCAGGAACCGGGCGATAAACACGATCGCCATGACGGAGAGAGCAGCGAACAAGATCACCCAAGCGAGCCCGAATCGTGAGTTCAAGGTTGGGAACCACTGAACGATCACGAAGTTGGCCAACCAGTCGACGCTTGCGCCGGTGGCCGCCGCGCGACCACGAACTGCTGTCGGGAAGACTTCGCCCTGGATCAACCACGCCGTCCCCCCGACGCCGATGGCGAACGAGGCGATGAAGAACGAGAAACCGATCATGATGACCCACACCCGTGGCAGCCCGGTCAGGTGTGCCACGCCCCAGGCCGCGACCAGGATGAACAGCGCCATGCCGGCGTATCCGCCGATGGCCAGTTTCCGCCGGCCCAGCTTGTCGATGAAGCGGAAGGCGAAGTAGGTCGCGACCACGTTGACGGCGCCCAAGATGGCCGCTGCCTCGACTCCGGCGACGGCGGCGTCCACTGCCGACTTCGAGCTTTCGAAATACTTCCCCAGCAGTTGCGGACCGTAGTAGAACGGGATGTTGATGCCGGAGATTTGCTGGAAGACAAAGAAGACGCAGACCACGATCAAGGCTCGTTTGACCCCAGGCGTCCACTGCGTCTTCCGTTCCAGCTGGCGCTCCTTCTCGGCCAGCTGCTGAGCCGTGTCGCGAACCTGCTCCTCGGATACGTCCATACCCAATTGCCCCAGCGCCTTCTGAGTGTCGGCGTAGCGCCCGTTGAGCATCAGCCATCTGGGGGACTCGGGCATCCGAGTCCGCAACGCCAACGCGAGGAGTGCCGGCACGGCGCCCAGGCCGAGGACGAGTCGCCAGTCCAGTCCACCGGCAGAACCGGGGGCAATCTTGAAGATCACCACGGCGGCGATGTACGAGACGAGGATTCCGACCGTGATCATCCACTGCTGCATGATCATCAGCGATCCGCGCCGGTCCCGCGGAGCAAACTCTGCGATGTAAGCGGTGGCGATCGCGGAGTCTGCTCCGACCGCGAGGCCGATGAGCGTGCGTGCGATGAGCAGGACGGCGGAGTTCATGGCGACTCCCGAGAGGAGCGCCCCGATCGCGTAGATGGCGGCATCGGCGATGAGCAAGGACTTTCGTCCGAAGCGGTCGGTTAATGGCCCGGCCGCGATTGCTCCCACGGCGGCCCCGAGGGATGCTCCCGCGACCAGGTAGCCGGTCGCGAAGGTGGACAGGTGATAGGGGATGAAGCCCAGAGCGGAGCCGATGTCGGCCGTGTCATATCCGAAGAGGAACCCGCCGATGCACGAGAGCACCGCGAGATACCAATAGAAAGACGTCGTAGGCTGGGAGTCCAGGCCCGCGAGCACCCCCCTCCCCCTGCGGCTGCCCGGCCTTCGATGTCGTGGTCATCGGCTACCTCCTCAGAAAGGTCAGGTTCCTCGCCGCGCCGAGATTGCGGCGGACTAGGGCGCCGACCGCAGCACGACGGTGACCTGTCGGACCGACGGCGGCAGCCGGACCTGCCCGGCCGAATTGTCGACGTGCCCGGCGCTCGCCGAGACGATGTTGCGCACGAACGACGGCAGCTCGAAGAGGATCGCCCCACCCGGCCGGTCACCGGAGATCCGCAGCGTCACCCGCCGGCCGACCGTGCGGATGGCAATGCCCGAACGCCGACCGGCCACCGTCGGGAAGTTGCTGACGGCGATGGGGGTGCTGGTGCGCAGCCATGCCGCCGGCACGCCGCGGCCAACGAGCAGGGTGCCATCGGAGCGTTGGGCGAGTATGGAGTCCAGCAGCACCTTGTTGGCGTTCGCGATGCCCCAGGCGTGCGGCGCCGATCCGTTGCCCTGGGCGGGATGCACGCCCTGCCACGGGCTGCCGGTGTTGGGGAAGTCGCTGCTCTCCCACCAGGAGAACGGGCCGCTCTGGGACTCATCGACCATGAACTCGTAGCTGGCAACACCCTGCGATCGGAAGGTCGCACTCGCCAGACCCCAGCTGCCGTAGCCGGCGTTGTAGCCGGTCGAGTAGAAGTCCGGTGAGTAGCCGCCGAAAGTGTTTGCCGGCAGCTTTCCGGCGAGCCGGCCGAAGCCGTATCGGTAGGTTGCGTCGATCAGGTTGATGCCCGGGCCGGTCTGCCGCGCGCCGAACAGGTAGCCGTCCCAGGCCCAGCGACCAAACAGAAACGGCGCCGCCCAGTTGGCGTCCTCGGGATTGCTGCACCGGTTGTCGTCGTTCGGCTCGATCATCGAGCACGGAAGATAGTTCAGGTGGTACGTCGAGATCGTCTTGCGAAGGGCCTTGTTGGTAGCGGCGAGCAGGGAGTTGTACTGCCCGCTCGCCCAGCTCACCTCCGACTTCGCCCCGACCCGCTGGGCGAGGTATTTGTACGCGGCGAGTCCAAACAGCGCCGAGTAGTCATCGATCGTCCAGTAGCCACCGGCGTCGATGTCGTTGGTCAATTTCATGATCCCGCCCGGGCCGGTGCGGTCGGCAGCGATCTGGTGCGCGGCTTCCTTGATGCTCGGGGTCATCGCTCCTTGCGTGCCGCGGGTCGCGAAGTTGGCCTTGACGAACGCGAGGTCGTTGGTCTTCAGCAGATACAACGCCCACGGCCAGCTGTACTTCCAGACACCGTCGTCGTACTGCCGCTGCGACCCGATGACGTAGCGCGCACGGAGCAACAGCGCATGCGCATTGGTGAAATCGCCCTGGGTGAACAGGTTCGCGAGGATGCCGATAACGTCGTGGCTGAACTCCTCGTCGTAGCCGTTCTCCCCGGTGTTCAGCCGATTCCCGTCCCGGATGATCTGGGTGTAGATGTAGCCGGACTTGTAGGCGTTGACCAGCTGACGGTCGGGCAGAGTGCCGATGCCGGCGATGTGTGCCAGCTGGGCATTCCAGAACGAGCGCATGTGCCCGAAGTGCTGGTCGAAGCCGCCGGCCGCCCGCAGCGCGCCGCCCGCCGGCCATGCATATTTCTGCCCGAATCGGTCGGCGGCGACGGCGTAGTCGTGGTCGACGGTGGCGTGCGCGGGCACCCGGCTCGGTGCGGATCGAAGCGACACCAGCCCGGACGTCGCGGCGGGGTCGAGGGTTATCGCCGAGCCGGTCGGATTGCTGACGCGCACCCGGCTGTAGATGACGACGTAGGCATGGGCGCCGACGGTGACGTCATCGCCGAAGTTGGTGATCGTGACGGCGGCGCCGGCCCGGTGGAACCCGGTCACCGCCGCGGGCAGGTAACCGCCGGACAGGCCCCACGTCGTCGGGGCGTTGTCGTATACGCCATAGCCGTACGTCGCGTCCTTGCCGTCGCGGACGTAGAAACTGCCGCCCAGGCAGGCCACCACGCCGTCCTTGTCGCCCTGCCAGCCGATCAGCCCGGCATCGCCGAACGTTCCGGAGATCGTGCCGCTGCCGTTGACCCCACACGAATACGGCTGCGGCGGCGTCACCCCGCCTGAGGCTGCCGGCGAAACGGCGGCGGTGATCCCGATCACCGTGGCGGCGAGCGCCACGGCCGCGACGGCCCTGCGATGCGTCCTCATGCGGGCACCCTCCCGCACCGCAGGAGCGGAATCAACACCCGGCGGCGTCCGGCGACGGATGCGAACGGGCTACGACGCCCTGACCCGCTCTCGCGGGTCAGCTCGACGGTGGCCGATGACCAAGGCCCAAGGCTTACCATCTGACCAAGGTCCCCAAGTCAGCGGCCGGGCTGGTCGGCATTGGGCCAGTGCCCGTGCGCGTCCTCATTACCTTCCCGGGTAATTAGTTGCAGGGGTAATGGGCCGCCGAGATGTGACGGGCTTCCGATGCCGGATCGTGCTCGATGGGCAGGTCCAGCTAGGGACCATACCTTGTCGGATCTCGTTGAAGGTAGAGCAGCACGGCTCGGATGCGCCGGTGGTCGTCGGCGTCGTCGATGAGGTCTAGCTTGGCGAAGAGATTGGAGACGTGGTTTTCGACTGTCTTGGCGGACAGCCTCAGTCGCTGACTGATCGCCTTGTTGGACCGGCCCTGGGCGACGAGCTCGAGGATCTCGTATTCGCGGGGGGCAAGGCGGTCCAGCACATTGCGGGAATGCGCGCGGGTCAGCAACTGCGCAACGATGTCGGGGTCGATGGCGAGGCCGCCGCGCGCTACGCGGTTGATCGCGTCGAGGAGGTCCTCGACCTCGAGGAGGCGGTCTTTGAGCAAGTAGCCGAAGCCGCGCGGGTGCTCACGCATGAGGCGTAGGGCGTACCGGGCCTCGACGTGCTGGGACAGCAACAGAATTCCGACCTGCGGTGATCGAACGCGCAGCGCCAGTGCCGCCAGCGCGCCTTCAGCGCGCTCTCGGTCCTGCCGGGCACCGGCAACGGCACCTTCGGCGCGCCACCCCGGTCCGGGTTCCGCCAGGCCAACCAGAGCGTCCTTCGGCTAGTTGACCTCAACAGTGACGGCCGCCTCGACGCGGTCGGCGCCGCAGTGACCGGCACCCCGACGACGCGCGGAGCCAGGTCGTCACCGAACTCAACGCCGGCGGGCAGTTCACCGCCGTCGGCACCACCACCCTGGTGACCAACGTCCGCGGCGGCATCCTTGCCGACCTCACCGGCGACGGCCGACCGGACCTCGCGCTGACCGGAGCCAGGGGCACCCACACCGGCATCACCGGCATCTTCGTCCTGCCCGGTACCGGCACCGGGCTCGGCGCACCGATCATCGACCGCACCACCCTGACCCCCGGCGCGATGGCCGCGGCCGACTACAACCGGGACGGCACCATCGAGCTGGCCACCACCACCATCGTCGACGTTGGGATCTTCACCAACCCCGGCACCGCGCAGTTCGCACCCGACCCGGCGACGTCGATCATCACCCCGTTCGACAGCGTGGCGCTCACCGGTGCCGACTTCACCGGCGACGGCAAGCCCGACGTCGTCGCCCCATGGCCGACAACCCACCCGAGTTCAGCCTCGACGTCAACACCACTCATAACCGAGCGCCCATGTTCGAATGCGAGCCGACAACCTGGCTGAGCGGAAGTCACACGCGGATACTGACATGTTGGGCCAGTGCGGGGGAGGATATCGTCGGCGAGGCAGAACGCGAGCTGCGTGATCGTGCGGCGGAGTCACTCGCCGAAATGCCCGGCCTTTTGGTCCGGTCGATGTTCAGCGGGTTCGGCTTCTACCTCGATGGCGTGCTGGTAGCGGCAGCATGGGACGGCGCCTTCTGCCTGCGGTCATGGCGTAATGGGCACTGGATGTACGACCCGATCGCCGACGAGCTGATCGACGAACCCGAAGCCCTGGTGCCGCTGATCCAGGAACAGGCTCGCGCAGTGCGGCTGGCAACGCCTCCGCCACGCCGGTGAGGATGTTCGGCGGCGCCGTTCTGCGGGTCGGGGTGGCGGGATTCGAA
>QHCD01000014.1 GCA_003244255.1 Pseudonocardiales bacterium
GAGGAGGCCATAGCATCGCTATGGACGACGAGGACAACGCCGCCGGTCGCCGATCCGGGCGCCGCGCAGCAGAGCAGTGCATTGTTCAGCGCCCTCCTAGCACACCGCGACCCTTCGGTCGTCGCGTCGTCCACCGCCGACGACGCCGTCCACAGCGGCGCCGAACGGGCACCTGTCACGCCGGTCCGCTGCATACCGTGGCGCGGTGCCGCTCCATTACCGGACCGCAACCCGGCTGCGGTTCGCCCTTGCCCGGTTCTCCGGATGGCCACGTCGCCTGCTCGCCCTAGCCCTGCTGGCGGCGGCCGGAGTCGTGGCGATGCATCCCGCGCCGTCGGCGGCGCCAGCGCGAGCCTCGCTCGGCCGCGTCGTGCTGGTCGCAGCGCACGATATGGCCGCCGGCCGGGCGGTCCGGCGGGCGGACCTCAAGACCGAACGCCTTCCGGCCCTCGAGATTCCAGCCGGTGCGATGTCCGCCGACGACGCGTCGTCGCGAGCGGTGGCGGGGCGGGTGCTCGGCGCTCCAATGCGCCGCGGCGAGGTGCTCACCGACGTGCGGCTGATCGGACCCGCGTTGGCCGCCGCCGCCGGGGGGCACGGCGCTGTCGCCGTACCGGTGCGAGTCACCGACGCGGACGTCGTATCCCTGCTGCGGCCGGGCGATCGCATCGACGTACTGGCCGGTCCCGCGCCCGACACCGGCGCGGCAGTGAGCACGCCGCTGGCGATCGACGTGCCGGTGATCGCAGTGCCGCCGCACCCAGACGAGTCGGTCACCGACGGCGCGATCGTCGTCATTGCCGCGCCCATTGCCGTTGCCCGACTGGTCGCCACTGCTTCCACCGGCCGGCCAATCATGGTTAGTCTTCGTGCGCCGTGACGTTCTCGCGGCACGCCCTCCATCCCGGGGAGCCGGCCAGGGGCCGCCTCCAGACCGGCGATGCGGGTCGACTCAGGGAGGCCAGCGATGCTCAAGGGGTTCCGCGACTTCATCCTGCGTGGCAACGTCATCGACCTCGCGATCGCCGTCGTCATCGGCATCGCGTTCGGCGCGGTGGTGAGCGCGTTCGCAACGGACTTCATCGGCGGACTGATCGGCGTGATCGGTGGCACGCCGGACTTCGGCACCGCCGGAATCACGGCCAACGGCAGCAAGATCATCATCGGCAGCACGATCAATGCGCTGATCGACTTCGCGATCGTCGCGGCGGTCATCTACTTCGTGATCGTTGTTCCGATGAACAAGTTCGCCGAGCGTCGCAAGCGCGGTGAGCTGCCGGCAGACGCCGTGCCGACCTCCGAGGAGCTGCTCAGCGAGATCCGCGACCTGCTGCGCGCGCAGGCCACCGGTGCCGCGCCGACCATTTCGACCGGACCGCCGACCCCACCGCCCAGCGCCTAAGGCGCCGTCCCGGCCACCGGCGGCCGGGGGGCGAACGGACGAACGACGCGGTCAGCGGTCGGCGTCAGCCGCCGTGGTGGGGTGGGCGATCCCGGCGCAGCCGCTCGATCTCGGCGGCAGCGTCTCGCGGCTCGCCGCACCCGGCGTCCGTCTCGTCCGTCGGCAGGCCGGGCAGCACCGGGCCGTCCTCGCGCGGCGGGCGCACGACGTGTCGAAGCCGGCTCCACTCATCCGACGTCATGCCGCCGACTCTACGTCGACGTCGGCAGCGGTCTGGTCGATCCGGCCGCGCGACGCCAGCCGACCGGTCGTGAGACGCTGAAACACATGGTGACCGTGCGGTTCTGGGCGGGTGCGCGGGCCGCTGCCGGCGGGCCCGAGGAAGAGCTGGCCGCCGAGACGATCGGCGACCTGCTGGCGGCACTGAACGGACGCGCCGCCCTGACACCAGTGCTCGCCGTAAGCACCCTGCTGGTCGACGGCACCGCCGCCCCCGCCCACGACCCCGACCGACAACTCGCCGACGGCAGCGTCGTGGACGTGTTGCCACCGTTCGCGGGCGGCTGACCACCCACCCGAACCATGATCAAGGGCCGCCCCTGACCGGCGAGAGTCTGTCTTGATCATGGCCATCGGCGGCCGGCCAGACGGCGGTCGCTGCCGGGTCGAGATCGACGCGGCAGCTCTCACCTGGCTCGACGCCTGCCAGGCCCGGCGTCCGCGCCCGCAGCTCGGTATCGCGTCCGATCCGCAGCGTCAGGATCGTGCTGGCTCCGACGTCGGCGACATCGAGGACCTGCGCCGGATAACGTCCGTGCGGGGTCACCACGACCTGCTCCGGCCGCACGCACCACCGCACGTCGATGCCGGCGGGCAGGCCGTCGACGGCGGCGTCGATCACGACGCCGCCGATGTCGACCCCGCCGGCCGCCACGACGCCGGCCGACAGGTTGTCGATACCGAGCAGCCGCGCGACTTCCGGCGACGCCGGGCGCCGGTACACCTCGCGGCGCGGACCCGCCTGCAACAACCGCCCGTCGGCGACGACGAGGATCTCGTCGGCGAGCAGAGCGGCTTCTTCTGGATCGTGCGTCACCAGCACGGTCGAGAGCCCGGCGTCATGCTGCAGCCGGCGTAGCTGCTGCCGCAGGCGTGATCGGACCGGGGCGTCCAGACCGGAGAACGGCTCGTCGAGCAGTACCAGCCTGGGGCTGCGGCACAGCGCCTGCGCGAGGCACACCCGTTGCCGCTGACCGCCGGAGAGCTGGTGGGGCTGGCGCGTTTCCAGGCCGGTGAGACCGAGCGTGTCGAGCCACCACGCCGCCAACGCCGGATCGGCGTCGACCGCGAACAGCACCTGCGCCCACACGGTCCGGTTCGGGAACAGGCTAAGACCCTGCGGGACGTACCCGATCCGTCGTGCCTCGGTCGGCACGTTGTCCATCAGTTCCATGTCATACCGGACGACGCCGACGCCGGGCCCGAGCAGGCCGGCGAGTGACTTCAGCGTCAGCGACTTGCCCGATCCCGAAGGTCCGAGGATCGCGATGCGATGCGCGGTCGAGGTGTGTGCGAGCCGCAGGTGGAAGGTGCCGACGGTCACGTCGAGATCGAAGGAGACCCGGCTCGGCTCGTGTGCTTCCGGCGTCCGGGGTTCCGGCAGCGTCGCCGACCGGACGGCGGGGGGCAACCGGAGGCGCCCCAGCAGGATGACGACGACGGCGAGCCCGAGGGCCAGCGCCGTCGGCGCCTGCGTCGATGGGATCCCGGTGCTGGAGAACTGCACGTAGGTGAACACCGGCAGCGAATAGGGATGGTAGGCCAGCAGTACCGTGGCGCCGTACTCGCCGACGGCGCGCAGAAAAGTCAGCAGCAGGCCGGCGCGGATGCCGGGTACGGCGATCGGGAGCGCGACCCGCCAGAACCGCGCCAGCGGCCGGTGCCCGAGCGTCGCCGCCAGGTCGTCGAGTGCGGGGTCGATCGTCGCGAACGCCGAGCGGGCAGCGATGATCAGGAACGGCGCGGCGACAAAGGTCTGCGCCAGCACGACACCGGTGAGGGAGTCGGTGAGGTGCCCGCCGAAGAACCGGCCGATCGTCGTGTAGGGACCGACGACGTAGATCAGCATGATGCCGCTCATCACGGGCGGGAGCGCAAGCGGCAACAGCACGATCCCGCCGACGACCGCGCCGACGGCGCCGGTGGACCTGGCCAGTGCATAGGCAAGCGGAATGCCGAGTGCCGCGATGATCAGGGTCGAGATGCAGGCGCTCTCCGCCGAGACCCGCAGCGCATCGCCCAGCCCCGCCGCGTGGAAACCGCGATCGGTCGATCCGGCGAACCGGACGACGAACGCCACGATCGGGAACAGCAGGTATCCGACGAGCATCGCGCCGAGCCACCGCAGCGACGGCGCCCACGATGACGGCCGGCGGCGGCTCGTGCCCGGTGCGGTGACGTCGATTTCGGTGAGTGCCTCGTCAGTGGGCCGGGATCACGCCGGACAGCCCGGGCGGAACGCCCGAGCCGGACGCCGTCGGCGGCTCGACCAGGGTGAAACCGTCGCGCCGGAGCACAGACTGCCCGGCGGGGCCGAGCAGGTAGCGGATGAAGGCGATCGCGGCGGCCGGATGCGGCGCCCGGTTGAGCACCGTGACCGTGTAGGTCGCAGCGAGCTTCTGGCCGGTCAGCGGGACGGTCGCGATGTTGGCGGCCCTGGCCTCGCTGGCATAGAAGAACCCCGCGTCGAGCTGGCCCGCCTGCAGCCGCCCGACCAGCGTCTCCTCGGGATAGATGGTCGCCGTCGACCTGGCAAGCGCCGCCAGTGCCGGCAGCTGCTCACTGGTCGCCGCGTTGTTCAGCGCCGCTGCCGCGAGCTTGCCCTTCGGATCGGTCGCGGGATCGGTGCTGCCGAGCTTGAAACCGGGCTGGGTCACCACCTGGTACCACGGCTTGGCCGTCAGGGCCGCGGCGAACTTGCTCTTCGGGTTGTAACCGATGACCAGCGACGACGTCGCGAACGTGGCGTACCACGACACCCAGCCGCCGTTCGCCGAGCCTTCCAGCCAAGCATTGACCTTCGGGCTGGCGCTGATGAAGACGTCTCCTGGGTGCACCTTGCCCTTGATCTGGGTCGCGAGCGCCGTCGAGCCGGCACCGAAGCCGGTGAACTCATAGCCGGTGGTCCGGTCGAACGCCGGGCCGACCTGCTTCTCCATCGCATCGACGAGCGAGCCGGCGTAGAGCACGTCGACGGGACCGGAGCCGGTCGCCGTCGCAGCGCTGCTCCCAGCCGCCGAGCCACTCGGCGGCGTCGAGGCTCCAGCCGCCGAGCCGCTCGGCGTCGTCGAAGATCCGGTGTCGGCATTGTTCGACGACCCGCAGCCAGCAGCGATTCCGATCGCACCGACGAGCACCAAGGCAGGCATCCGGCGCAATACGGTCACGGTTTCTCCGCGATTCCGACGACGACGTGCGTCGCCTTGACAGACGCCACCGCCGCGACCCCTGGCTCGAGGCGGAGTTCGTCGGCAGCCTCCCTGCTCATCAGCGAGACGAGCCGGAACGGGCCGACCTGCATCTCGACCTGCGCCATCACGGTGTCGCGCACGACCCGGACGACGATGCCGCGGAAGCGGTTGCGTGCCGACTCGTCCCGGATCCCGCCGGGCTCGGGTGCCCGGCTGATCGTCGCGGCGATCTCGGCGAGCGCGACGCCGTCGACGACCTGCCGGCCGGCGTCGTCGCGGCCGACGGCGAGTCGACCGGTGTCGGCCCAGCGGCGCACGGTGTCGTCACTGACGCCCAGCAGCTCGGCTGCTTCGCTGATCCGGAACTTCGGCATGCCAAGCAGCTTAGATCCTCGACTGCGGATGCGGTAACCGAGGGTCGCACCGAATCCGGGGACGAAGGCGGTCGCGGCCGCGTGCCCTATCGACGGTCGTATGTTCAGGGTTCTGGCGGACCGGTCCGGAGTCGGCAATGCGAGGGAACGAAACGGGTCGCGGAAGCATCACAGCGCAGAGCACACGACGAAACCAAGGGGAGCGACGATCGGCAGCGCGCGGTGGGCCGGCGTCGCGGTCGCGGCCGCGATCGCCGCCGCCGGCTGCTCGGGCTCGGCGACGAAGGCACCGAGTGGCTTAGGCCGACCAGCCTCCACTGCCAGCGAATCGGCCAGCGCCTCGTCGTCGACGCAGTCCACCATCCCCGGCGCGGCCACGCCGGGCGCGGCCTCGTCGACGCCGGCGGCGACCTCCCCGTCAACGACCCCACCGACGACGGCCTCCCCGCCTACGACCGACTCGGCGACGTCGGCCGCCGGCGGCTCGTCGCTGGCGTTGCCTACTGGGCCGGCGCAATCGCCGATCAGCTACGCCACCAAGCCGCCCGCTGATGCTGGCGGGCGAGCCGTCTACCTGGCCTACGCCAGGTTCAACGCCCTGCTGGCCTCACTCGGCATCCACCCCGACCCCGGCAACGCGGGGATCGCGGAGCTCACGACCGGCGCGCTGCAGCACCAACTGGTGACCAGCGAGCGGCAGAACGTCGCCGCCGCCCGGCAGACCTACGGCCCGGTCACCATCGCCCCCGTCGTTACTGTGCGTGGCAACTCCGCCACCGTCGTGGACTGCACGGACGAGAGCCAGCAGCACGACTACGTTCGGGGACAGCGGCAGTCCGGCGCCGGGACCACGGCGTCGTATTCGACCCAGTTACAACAACTCGATGGCAGATGGGTGGTAACCGGCACCTCGACGGGTAGGACGACGGCGTCGTGCTCGTAGGCAGCCCCGCAGATGCCGAGGAGAAGGAGAAGGGCTCGTCCCATGCATCGCGCTTCACGATTCGTCGTGGCCCTCACCGCCAGCGCGCTGGCGGCGGGGTTCGCCACCACCTCCGCCGGCTCTGCGGCCGCCACCGCCTCCGTCCCCACCTCGGTGGCCGCAGACACCCGCGCGCCGGTGTCTGCTTGCAGCGGCATGCGGTGCCCGGTTAACGGTGGTGGCGGCAGCGGGGACGGCACCATCTACGCGCGGGTCATCACCGTCACTGTCACCGGCGGCACCGGTCACGGTGGATCGGGGGGCGCCGGCGGCGGCAGCACCGTGGTCGCGCCCAGCTGCGGCTACTTCGAATTCGATACCGGCACGCAGATGAAGGCGTATCTGAAGCAGATCGAGAAGAGTGGTTGGACCGCTTACCAGAACGCGGTGCCCGGCCCGGCCGAGATCGCCAAGCACGCGAAGGACGGGACAGGGCACTGGTTCTATGCCGGCTGCACGCAGTCACCGGACGGCCTGCCGGAGTCGCTGCAGGAACAGTGGGTCAATACGACCGGTGCGTACATCCGCGCGCACTGGAACACCGACTTTTGGCGGTTCGCCGAGCCGGGTCAGGAGCCGCGGCCGGCGCAGCCGCCGGACATGCTCTCGATCCTGGCCTACCAGGCGGCCACCAAAAACATCCCGCAGCCGGTCGCGCACGCGGCTCCGGTCGGACAGACGCTGACCGACCTCCCGACCTGGGCGTGGCTTGATCAGGGTGACACCAACGCAGTCGAGGCGACCGCGACCGACGGCGTCACGACCGTCGTCGTCACAGCGACGATGAACAGCCTTTCCATCCGCGGGCCGGGCTCGGCGACCGTCAACGCAGCGTGCACCGGCGGAGGTCATCCGTACTCGGCCGGCGGCAGCACCGATTGTTCGATCACCTTCCACCAGGTGACGCCGGCGGCGTCGTTCACCGTCGCGACCGACTGGGGCATCACCGTCACCGGCGGCCAGCTCGAAGGCACGCCCGCGATCAAGCGGGTGAGCGCTCCGGTCATCCTTGCTGTGGCGCAGACGCAGGCGGTCGCCACCGGCAGCTGAGCGGTTCAGGGGCAGTTGACCCACTCGTCGCTGCCGTCGTGGAACACCTGCCGCTTCCAGATCGGCAGCCGCGTCTTCACCTCGTCGACCAGGAGCGCGCACGCCTCGAACGCCGCCCGCCGGTGCGCGGCGCTGACCGCCGCCACCAAAGCGACGTCGCCGACGCCCAGCACCCCGACCCGATGGCTGACCGCGACGTCGTCGACCTCCTCGATCGCGACGATGCCAGCGGCGACGTCGGCGATCACCTGCGCCGCACTCGGGTGTGCGACGTACTCGAGCTCGCGTACCGGGCGGTCGTGGTCGTGATCGCGGACGACGCCGGTGAAGAGCACGCAGGCGCCGGAGGCGTCGCCGCCGACTGCCGTTCGGTGCTCGTCGACCGAGAGCCGCTGGTCGCTGATCCGGGCGATCACGAGTGGTCCCCACCCGCGGCCTGGGCGATCACATGCGCGACCAGCGGTGCCAGCACGGCCAGCCCGTCGCGGACGCCGCCGGGCGATCCGGGCAGGTTGACGACGAGCGAGCGACCGACCATGCCCGCGAGCCCGCGGGAGAGCACCGACGTCGGCACCGCTGCTCGAGGTTCGAGCCGCAATGCCTCCGCGATTCCCGGAATCTCCCGCTGCAGCAAGGGTTTGGTCGCTTCGGGCGTGACGTCGGCAGGTGTCACGCCGGTGCCGCCCGTGGTCACGACCAGCGCGCTGTTGCGAACCGCCGTCGAGATGGCCACGCCGATCGCGGCGATGTCGTCGGCCACGACGATCGGGTCGCCCACCTGGAATCCGAGCTCCGCCAGGCCGTCGGCGAGGATCCGACCGGACGTGTCGGCGCGCTCGCCGGCCGCGCTGCGACTGGAACAGGTGATCACGGTCGCCCGGGTGCCTGCCGGGATGCGGTCGCTCATGCCGCCTCCGCGGGACAGATCGCGTCGGCGGTCACGCCGACCCGTCCCGGCGGTACTCACCGGACCGGCCACCGGACTTGCTCTGCAGGGCGATGTCGGTCAGGGTCGTTGCCTTGTCGACGGCCTTGACCATGTCGATGAGGGTCAGCCCGGCGCCGGCGACGGCGGTCAACGCCTCCATCTCCACGCCGGTGCGGTCGGCGGTGCGCACGGTGGCCGTGATCGCGACGCCGTCGTCGTCGACCGAGAGCTCGACCTCGACGCCGTGCAGCGCGATCGGGTGGCAGAGCGGGATCAGGTCGGGGGTGTGCTTGGCCGCCATGATGCCGGCGATGCGGGACACCGCGAGCGCGTCGCCCTTGGGCAGCCCTCCCTCTCGCAGCAGCTCGACGACCCGCGCGCTGGTCCGCAGCCGGCCGGTGGCGACAGCGGTGCGCACGCTGACGTCCTTCGCGCTGACGTCGACCATCCGGGCGGCCCCGCTCTCGTCGACGTGCGTGAGCCGATCTCCCATGCCCATCAGCGTACGGACGCCCGGGGGAATATTCTCCGGCGGCCACGGCGATGAAGGATGCGTGCCGACCGAACGAACGCTCCAGGCCAGCGCACCGGCTCGTCACGCTCGCCGGCTCGGCTTCGCGCTGGTCGGGTACGCATTTCTGGTCACGATGCTCGGCACCACGCTGCCGACCCCGCTGTACTCGATCTACCAGCGGCAGCTCGGTTTCTCGCCGCTCGTCGTCACGGTGATCTTCGCGGTCTATGCCGTCGCCGTCGTCGCCACCCTGCTGCTCGCCGGGCGGCTGTCAGACGAGATCGGCCGACGTCCGGTACTCGTGGCGGCCATGCTGTTCTCGGCGGCGTCAGCCGTCTGCTTCCTGCTCACGCACGGCCTCACGCTGGTGCTCGTCGGCCGGGCCTTCTCGGGCATCTCGGCCGGACTGTTCACCGGCTCCGGTACCGCGGCGCTGCTCGACCTCACCGAGGAGTCCGGGCGAGCGCGCGCCACGGCCATCGGGGTCGGAGTGAACCTCGGCGGACTCGCCGCCGGCACGATGCTCGCCGGGCTGCTCGCCGAGTGGGCGCCCGATCCGCTGCGACTGCCCTACGTCATCGATCTCGGTCTCGCGGCGGCGGGCGTCGTCGCGCTGCTCGCCGTGCCCGAGACCGTGCCCGATCGCAGCCGGCTGCGGCTGCGGTTTGAACGACTCGGAATCGCTCCCGAGGTGCGCTCGGTCTTCCTGCCGGCGGTGCTCGCGGGCGGTGCCGGATTCGCCGTCATCGGGGTGCTGACGGCGGTGAGTTCGATCTTCCTCGCGACCGCACTCGGCCTCACCAGCCACGCGCTGGCGGGCTTCGTGGTGTTTCTCGCGATGGGATCCGTCGCGGCCGGTCAGCTGGCGGTGCGCCGGATCCGCGAGACCCCGGCCCTGATCGTCGGCGCCGCCGCGCTGGTCGCGTCCGCCGTGCTGCTCGGCGTCGCGCTCGGTGCGACGCTGTTGGCACCGCTGCTGGCAGGGGCGCTGCTCGTCGGCATCGGCACCGGCCTTTCTGTCGGTGCCGGTCTCGCGGCGATCAATAACCGCGCTCCGGTGGCGCGTCGGGGGGAAACGGCGTCGACCTTCTTCGCCGTCATCTACGCCGCACTCGCGCTGCCGGCGATCGGCGTCGGGATCGCCGGGCGACTCCTCGGGCTGCGCGATGCCGGCGTTGCATTCAGCATCGCGGTCGCCCTAGTAGCGGCCGGGGTGCTCGTGCTGCTCCTGGTGCGACCGACCGGAGCGGAGCCGGTGTCCTGACGAGTCGTGCCCCGGCGCGACCGCACGGTCAGCCCGAAGACGGGCGTCCCGGAAGGGGACAGCAACACTCATGTACGAGACCGGTCGCCCGGCCATGGCGCCGGGCAGATGTCAAACACTCCTTTGACATTTTCCGAAACGTCAAAGTAGTCTTTGACGTATGCCAGCTCGACGACGCCTTCGGGGCGAACTCACCGATGCCAGGACGATGCGGGCGCTCGCGCATCCGCTGCGCTGGGCGCTGATCGACGCCCTGGCGACCGAGCAGGTCGCGACGGCCACCCGCTGCGCCGAGATCACCGGCGAGAGCCAGGCCAGTTGCTCGTTCCACCTTCGGCAGCTGGCGAAGTACGGCTTCGTCGTCGAGGCGCAGACCGAATCCAAACGGGAGCGACCCTGGCGCCTGGTCACCCTGGACCAGTCGTGGTCGAACGAGCAGCCGGACGAGGCACGCACCCGCGCCGCAGCTGAGCTCTCCCGGATCTTCGCCGAACGGGAGAGCTGGAAGCTGCTGCGCTGGCTGCGCACGTCGTCGTCGTATCCGCGGGCCTGGCGACGGGCGGGCGGCATCATGGGCCGGCAGACCTGGCTGACCGCAACCGAGCTGCGCGAGATCACCAAGCAGATCGCCGACATCGTGGAGCCCTACCTGGATCGGATCTCCGACGACGGCCTCCGGCCCAGGGGTGCCCGCCAGGTGCGCATCCTCGCCGCCTTCTATCCCCTGCCGGAACACGAATGAGCGCCCTGCGGGATCCTCGGTTCCGGCGGCTGCTCGCCGGGCAGGGATTCTCCAGCTTCGGCGATTCGGCGCTCTACCTGTCGCTCGGCATCTGGATGAAAGACCTGACCGGCAGCAACGGCGCGGCCGGCGCCGTGTTCCTCGCGCTCGGGCTACCGTCGCTGCTCGCACCGCTCTCGGGGCACCTGGTCGACCGGGTCAGCCGGCGCGGGCTGATCATGGCCACCAACGCGTCGACCGCTCTCGTCGTCCTCTGTCTGCTGTTCGTCCACGACCGTCACGACGTCTGGATCATCTATGCCGTAGCGGCGGCATATGGTCTGGCGTTCAACGTCGTCGGCGCGGCCGGCGCCGGGCTGTTCAAGGACATGCTCGCTGACGCCGATCTCGCCAGCGCCAACGCACTGCGCCAGACCGTCTTCCAGGGGCTCCGAGTCGTCTCGCCGCTGTTCGGGGCCGGCCTGTACGCCGCCACCGGACCGGCACCGCTGATCGTCTTCGACGCCGTGAGCTTCGCGGCCGCCATCGTCGCGGTGTGGTCCGTGCGGGTCGAGGAGTCACCGGTCGAGCACGAACCTGCGATTGCCCTACGACGGCGCCTCGCGGCCGGCTCTGCCCACCTCTGGCGGACGCCGCTGCTCCGCTCGATCACGATCGCCGGCGCCGTGACGATGTTGGTGCTCGGCTTCTACGAGTCGATCGTGTTCGCCGTCGTCGATGCGCTGAACCGGCCGCCGTCGTATCTGGGTGTGCTGATGTCCGTGCAGGCGGTTGGGTCGATCGCCGGTGGCCTGCTGGCAGCCAAGGCGGTCAGCAGATTCGGCGAGAAGACGGTCGTCGCACTCGGGCTCGCCTGCTTCGCGGCCGGATTCACCGTCCTGCTGGGGAAGGCGCTGCCGCTGGTCTTCCTCGGGGTGATCCTCGACGGCGCGGCGCTGATGCTCTTCGCAATCGCCTCGGCCACGGCGATCCAGCGGTTCACCCCGGCGCGCCTGCAGGGCCGGGTCAGCTCCGCCAGCTACGTGCTCTCCGACGTTCCGCAGACGGCGTCGATCGCTGTCGGGGCAGCACTGATCGGCGTCGTCGACTACCGGCTGCTGCTCGTGGTGATGGCCGTCGTCATCGGTTTCGCCGCGGCCTGGGTCCTCGGGTCCGGACGCCGCGAGACGGGAACGGCAGCCGGTCGTCCGGCCGTGCTACCTGCTGACGGTGGCGGGAGTCACTATTCTCAGATCGCTGTCCTCCCGGCCGCGCAGGAGTCGCCATGTCCGAACCCGTCACCGTCAGCCGCCGTACCGCCCTGCGCACCGGCGCGAGCATCGGCGCCCTCGGAACCGTCGGCGCGCTAGCCGCCGCGTGCGGGGGCAGCAACAAGGGCATCGCGCAGTGGTATCACGCCTACTGACCCAGGGAAAGATCTTCGGGTTCGGCCGGGCGGCGGACTAGTGGCCACGGTCGAGGACACTAGGGCGGCTGGGCGGACGCGGCCTCGGCCCGTGTGGCGGCGCGGCCGCGCGTCGGGCACCGCTGCCGTCGCGCGCTGGATCGCCGTTGCCGCCGCGGTCGTGCTGTTCCTGCTGCCGTTCTACCTGCTGCTGCGTAACGCGCTGTCGTCGGAGACGGACATCACGTCGTCGTCGTGGACCTTCTTCCCGAAGGTGCTGCACTGGAGCAACATCAGCGGCCTGTTCAACGACGGCACGGTGCCGTTCGCGCGCAGCCTCGCGAACTCCGCCGTCATCGCCGTGCTGCAGACCGGGGGCAGGTGATCATCGCGTCGCTGGCCGGATATGGTCTGGCCCGCATTCCCTACCGGTTCTCCAATGCAGTCTTCTACGCCATCGTCGCGACCCTGATGATTCCCAGCGCGGTGACCTTCCTGCCGAGCTTCATCCTGGTGTCCTATCTGAACTGGACGAGCACCCTGCAGGGCATCATCGTGCCGGTGCTCTTCAGCGGGTTCTCGGCGTTCCTGTTCCGCCAGTACTTCCTGAACTTCCCCCGGGAGCTGGAGGAGGCCGGCCGGGTCGATGGGCTCGGTTACTTCGGCGCCTACTTGCGAATCGTGGTGCCCAACTCGCTCGGGTTCTTCGCTGCCATCGCCGTCATCGACTTCGTCGCGAGCTGGAACGCGTTCCTCTGGCCATTGGTCATCGGGTCCGGCTCGGACGGCAGCACGACCGTGCAGGTGGCGCTGTCGTCGTTCATCACCGCGCAGAACGTGCAGTTCCAGGAGTTGTTCATCGCCGCGGCCATCTCGCTGTTGCCGCTGCTCTTCGTGTTCGTCTTCCTGCAGCGCTACCTCGTCGAGGGCGTTGCCCAGACCGGGATCAAGGGCTGATGCTCGAGGTCGCGTCCGACCTGTTCGGTGTCCTCGACGACGGCACCGACGTCTGGCGGTACACGTTCGGCGACCGCGACGGCGTCGAGCTCTCGATGATCACCTACGGCGCGTGCGTGCACACGCTCGTCGTCCCCGACCGCGACGCGCGGCGCGACAACGTCGTGCTCGGCTGCCCCGATCTCGCGGGCTACGTATCGCAGAGCCCGTACTTCGGAGCCACCGTCGGTCGGTTCGCCAACCGCATCGGGCGCGGCCGATTCACCCTGGAGAGTAAGCAGATCCAGCTCTCGGTAAACGATCACGGCAATACCCTGCACGGCGGCGGCGATGCCAATTTTAGTCATCGCGTGTGGGCGGCGGAGCCGATCGACGACGGTTCGCGGGTGGGTGTGCGGTTCACCCTGCACAGCCGGGACGGCGACAACGGCTTCCCCGGCGCCGTCGACGTCGTCGCGACGTATGTGGTCGACGACACCCGACTGGTCACGATCCACTTCGCAGCGACCACCGACGCCGCAACCGTCGTCAACCTGACCAACCACAGCTACTTCAACCTCGCCGGCGAGGCCGCCGGCTCCGTCCTCGATCACGTACTGCAGGTCGACGCCGACCGCTACGTGCCCGTCGACCCCCAGAGCATTCCGCTCGGGCGCATCGACCGGGTGGACGGGACGCCGCTGGACTTCCGGTCGGCGACGCGAATCGGCGCCAGCATCGCCGCGGACCACCAGGAGCTGCCCAACGGCGATGGCTACGACATCGGGCTGGTGTTCGCGGCCGGTGCGCGGCGCGGCTTCCGGCTCACCGACCCGGCATCCGGGCGAACCCTCACTGGCCACACCGACCAGCCGAGCGTGCAGCTCTACACCTCGAACAAGCTCGACGGCACGGTGCGCGGCACCAGCGGCCGGTACTACCAGAAGTTCGACGCCGTCGCGCTGGAGACACAGCACTTGGCCGATTCGCCGAACCATCCCGACTTCCCGTCGACGGTGCTGCATCCCGGCGAGCGATTCGAGACGACCACCACCTGGCGGTTCGGCATCACCTGACGGCGCCACCCCTACCCGAAGTTGTGTCGTAAGTGCCCAGGCCGACCCAACAGCACAGGAGATCGCAGATGACCGAACCCGCACCGAACCCGCTGGAGCCGGTCCCGGAGAACTGGGATCGAGCGCTCGCGATCGTCGCGCACCCCGACGACCTGGAGTACGGCGCGGCGTCGGCGATCGCGCGCTGGACGGCGCAGGGCAAGACCGTCGTCTACACGCTGATGACCAGCGGCGAGGCGGGGATTGACGGCGTCAGCCCCAAGGAGTGCGGGCCGCTGCGTGAGGGCGAGGAGCGAGCGTCAGCGGCCGTGGTCGGCGTATCGCAGGTCGAGTTCGCCGGCTTCGCCGACGGGATGATCGAATACGGCCTGCCGCTGCGCCGCGCCGTCGCCGCCGCCGTCCGGCGACACCGGCCGGAGGTCGTCGTCACGATGAACTTCCGCGACACCTTCGGGCCGGGCATCTTGAACCAGGCCGACCACATCGTGGTCGGAAAGGCCGTGATCGACGGCGTCCGCGACGCCGCCAACCGGTGGGTGTTCCGCGAGCTGCGCGACGACGGCCTCGAGCCGTGGGGCGGCGTGCGGGCGGTGCTGGTCGGCGGTTCGCCCGAGCCGACGCACGCCGTCGACGTCAGCGACTCGCTCGACCGCGGCATCGCCTCGCTGCGCGAGCACAAGGCCTATCTCGACGGGCTCGGCAACAGCGACTTCGACCTCGAGGAGTTTCTCGAGTCGTTTGCCCGCCAGGCCGGAGCCCGCATCGGCACCCGCTTCGCGGTTGCGTTCGAGGTGATCAAGTTCGGCGACTTCTGACGCCATCCTGCGGTTGCAGTAGGTGAGCCTCAGCGAGTAGCGCCACGGCGAGATCTGCGCGGGGGCAGGTCGGCGGCGAGCTCGGACCAGAGCCGGTCCAGGATCAGGTCGGCGAAGTAGGAGAACCAGTACTGCTGGGTGAGCCGGTGGCTCGCGAGGTAGGCCTCGAACCGGTTCGACACCCTTAGCGCGAGCTCCAGTGCCGCGGCGACGTCGTCCACCCGCACCGGCAGGTCCTCGCCCTCGACGTAGCGACGGGTGTAGTCGAAGGCGTTGACGGCGAGGGCCCGGTACGCGGCCCGATTGTCCTCGAAGAACTTCACCAGCCCGGCATCCTTCAGCCGCTGCTCGTGCGCAGCCGTCAACGCCATCGGTCACCCCATACGATCTGGCTCAGCACCCGGCCCACGGCTAGGCACAGCAGCGCAAGCTGGACGAAGAAGACGACGGCGACGAGCAGGTACAGCACCCGCGGATCGCCGCCGGCGAGCAGCCAGCTCACGCCGAGCACCGTGTCCACGATGCCGCCGGCGAACGACGCGACAACCAGACCGGCGGAGATCCGCAGCGGTCGCAACACGTCGCGCGACGTGCCGGGTTGGATGGATCGCACGCCGGTGACCACCAGACCAAGGAACACGAGCGTCAGCCCGGCGATCCCCGCGGACACGCCGACGAGCGACGTCACGACCGTCGTATGCCCGACCACACCGCACCTCCCTCCCCGCGAAGCGTCCCCGACACCCGTGCGCTCCGGATACCGACACGCCGTGCCGTGCAGCCTGCGGCAGCCCGCCGACAAGTTCACAGCTGACTCACAGGGTCGGCTCAGGCGGGTATCAGCGAGCTGGCGGATCGTGTCTTCTGACCATGCATTGCGATCGACCGCCATCGACTGCCGCTTGACTGCCCTCGACCGCCGCGCCCGAAGGACCGCCATGACTGCCGCCGCACAGACCGGCCCGGCGCCCGCCACCACGACCGCCGCGGCTGCGCCGCCGGAGGCCCGACTCGTCGTCGGCGACATAGAGCTCGACGAGGACCGTCACGAGGTGAGGAAGAACGGGGAACCGGTGTCGCTATCCCCCACCGAGTTCACCCTGCTGCGCTACCTGATGCAGAACTCCGGGCTGGTGCTGTCTAAGGCGCAGATCCTCGACCACGTCTGGCAATACGACTTCGGCGGCGCGGCGAACGTCGTCGAGTCCTACATCTCCTACCTCCGGCGCAAGATCGACACCACCGAGCCGCGCCTGCTGCGCACAGTCCGTGGCGTCGGGTACTCGCTGCGGCTGCCCCGCGGATGACGGTGGCGGCCGGCCACGTGAGGGATGCCGCGCCGGGCGTTGCGTACCGACCGGCACAATCCGCTCGGGCGACGCCGCCGACAACGCCGACCGCCCCGCGCCTGGCGTCGTACGCCGGGGCCCCATGGCCGCGGCTCTCGGCGTTGAGCACCCCATAAGCTCGAAGCGCCGCCCTCGTAGCTCAGGGGATAGAGCACCGGTTTCCTAAACCGGGTGTCGCAGGTTCGAATCCTGCCGGGGGCACGAGGTTTGAACTTCGATCATTAGGTCCACCCGGCGGGACGGTGTTCAAACCTCGACCCGCCAGCCCGCCAATGGCCGGGGAGCTTGGTGTCGACGGAACTCGGTGGGGCGGTAGGGCGTCGCCCTACCGTTGCTTTGCCTCTTGCCGCACTAATCGCCGATGATGGCGGCCATGTCCTCATGCGTAAGCCTGTATGCGGCAGAGATCACTCCATTGACCTTGGTGCGGAGCACCTGGAACCGCCCCGTCAAGGTTGTTCGGATCGCGGCGTCTTGTTTGGTGCGGAGCTGCACGACGATGTTCTGCATCTCGGTGACCGCCGTCTCGATCTCCCGCTGCCCGTGCGCATCCAGGTCCGGCACCGGGATCGCCTCCATGAACGCCTTGCGGTGTACGACGTAGGAGCCTCGGTACAGTCGGCCCCGCGAGGCCACGAACGCATCCACCGCGGGGTGCGAGAAGATGGCCTGCACCACGTTGATCGAGTAGGGGCAGGCATCGTCGGGCCGCACAAGGTAGTACGGACCACCGTCGCCGCCGCCGGGCGTGACGAGGCCGTCCATGTCGAGCATGTACTGCGGCGCCAGTGAAAGCACTCTCACGATGAGCTTGGGATCATCGAGTTTGGTCAGCGACTGTGAACGCCCGTAGGCCCAGAAGTTGTCGCCTGGGTTTGGCTCGACCGAGCGGCCCTGAAGGGCGGCCTTGTGTGCCGTTAGGTAGTCGAGCGCCTTCGGGTGCAGCGCCTTCATGGTGGCTTCGTCGTGGACGGTGGCCGTACCTCGCTTGCGGCCCGGCGACGGAGGCTGCACGTCGTACGGGAAGATCGCGTAGCAGTCCGGCACCGGCTCGCGGCCGTAGGGCTCAAACGTCCGGTCTCGGACTGCCGGGCGCAGGATGGCCCGCTCAACTTCGCGATCGACGCCGTTCCTGTCTTTGAACCGTGCGATGGTGTCCGTGGAGCGATTCGGGTCAGGCTTTATGAAGAAGATGCCGTCTGCAGAGGTCTGTACACCCACGAAGATGTTGGTCCACCCCGCATCGCCGAGCTTGGCGATGCCAGCCTGTTCCATCTTCTCGAAGACCTTGGTGCGTGCCTCGTCAGCGATCGGCCAGCTTTCGCCCGTGAGGTCCTTGCGTTCGACCTGAACCACCGACGATGCACTCGTGTCGCGCCACGCGTCGAGGTCGCTCACGATCTCAAACTCGGCAGGGTCGGTTGACGCCGGCCCCGCGATGACGAGCGCGGTATAGGTTTGCCGTCCCTCGAACACCTGCTGCTCACCGAAGTGCACGAGCCGCGCCAGCCGTGGTCCGAGCACACGCCGCATGGTCGTCGCGGGCAGCAAATTCGTGAAGCGGTTGGGCACGATGTACGCTAGGTACCCGTCGGCTGCGAGGAACTGGAAAGCCCTCTCTACGAACAACTGGTAGACGTCGAAGTTGTGCGATTGCGCCGACTCGTAGTGGGCCCGTCCGTCCTGGAAGTACGCGAGTTGGTCAGGCATGAACTCCGACAAGACCTGGATGCGCACGTACGGCGGGTTACCCACGATGAGGTTGAATCCGCCACCCTGCACGATGCCCGTAAACACGGCCGCGAGGTCGAGTGGCGCGACGGCTGCCCGACGTTCAGGAATGGCAGCCGCAGTCGGGAGGACGGCGTCAAAGTTGGATTCGATCAGCGAGTTCCCGACCAACAGGTTGCTCGACAGATCCGGCAACAGGTTGCGGGCACGGCTGGTATCAACTACCTCGTCACCCAACACAGCGAGGAGCAGGCTGAGCTTGGCAACCTCGACAGCCGCGCCGTCGATGTCGACGCCGAACAGGTGGTCCTTAACCAACGCTGCGCGTTCGGCCAGCCCGACCGTCCGCCCGGCGCGCTCCTCGGCTTCGATCAAGCGCGCAAGTGCCCCGATCAGAAACGGCCCGGAGCCCATAGAGAGGTCAAGGACCCTGAAGTCACTCGGCACCGACTGTCCGGTGGGGAGCTGCGGGGCGAGGCCGCCCGTCACGAGCTCGGAGACCACCCAGCCGGGCGTGGCAACGACGCCGCCCGCGTGGGTGAGCTCTGGCTTGGGCATGAGGCTGACCCGGCGCGAGGCATCGACTTCGACGCGCTCGGCGAGGTACTGCTCGTAGACCTCCGCGAGGATGTCCGGCCGGAGCACACCGAAGGCAAACTGACTTCGCGGCCAGTACATCTCGCGGACGACGGCCCGCAGGACCGACGCGGTGTACGCGGTGGTGGTCAGAACGTCGAACAGACCCGCGTTGAACGCCCTGTCAGCAGCTCGGAACGCGTCCAGGAGCTTGTCATCCTCTGCCGACTTCAGTAGCGCCTCGTACCGCCCAATGTTGCGGTCTTCGCAGACACGCAGGAACAGCAGCGCGTTAAGCAACCGCTGCGTGCGTCGACCGACCTCGGCCGCCGAGAGCATGCTGTTCTGCCGGCCGATGTCAGTGGCGAGCGCCAAGCCCCACTTCCGAAACTGCGCCAGGAACGACTGATCGAACGGCGATGTACCGCGCGGTGGCTCGGCGTAGGAGTACAGGTCGTAGTATGCGGGGCTCGTGACTGAATTGTACGACAAGCGCTCCCAAAGGTCATCAAAGCGGCTAACGTACTCGTCCAGCGTGAACCGCCCACCGGGCACCACTGCGACGTCCGGTCCATCGCCATCCTCGGGCGCCACCGTGGTGTCAAAGACGACCGTCTGCGCCACGTTGGTCAGGACAGCCGCTGGCAACGACAGCGACCAGCCGTAGGACCGCGCCTGCCGGGCCGGACCTACCGCCGTCGACAGCCTGACAGACGGCTTCTTCGCCTCGACAGGCAGCCGGTCCCGCCCGTTCATCCTGAGCCGGTAGTCGGGGCGACCACCCTCATCACTCTCACTGAGCTCCCGTTCCAGGACGACATCACGGAGGACCTGGGGCTGGCTGGCCTCGTTGCTCACATCCCACCCGAGGATTCGTAGGAAGCGATCGATGTACTCGCTGCGAGCCTCCAACTCGGTGTAGGGCGAGCCCGAGGCCTCCAGGTCTGCCGCGTGCCGCCTGTAGTCCTCGACGAACAGCAGCATCGCCAGGCGAGCTTCTTGCTTGGACAGACGCCGGAACGGCACGCTCTGACCCTAGGGCTGCCCACCGAGAGTCCCGCGATCGGCACGCCGCTCGGCCACGTTGCACCACATGTCGGCCCCTTCGGCCAAGATGTAGCTCATGGCAAAGTTTGCGGCGAAGGCAGCGCCCGAGGGCGACAAGCTCCGAGGCGGGTACTACACGCCCGATCCCATCGCTCGCTTCGTGGCCGAGTGGGCGGGTGAAGCCGGGACCCGAATCCTTGAGCCCTCCTGCGGTGATGGTGCCATCCTGCGGGAGCTAGTCGCGGCGGTCGGCCACGACGACCTAGCCGCCGTCGAGCTCGTCAAAGGTGAGGCTGCCAAGGCCTCCAAGAGCGCCGGAGTGCCGGTAAAGGTCGTCGACTTCTTGTCGTGGTTCGGCCCGAACCGGCACGGCACATTCGACGCCGTAGCTGGCAATCCTCCATACATCCGCTTCGGATCATGGGATCAGTCGTCCCGCGAGCCCGCACTCTCCCTTATGCGGAGCCAGGGCCTCCGCCCGACCAAACTCACCAATGCTTGGGTGCCCTTCGTCGTGGCTTCAGTACTTGCCGTCCGCCCGGGCGGTCGCATCGCGCTCGTTCTCCCCGCTGAGCTTCTCCAGGTCGGATACGCCGCTGCGCTCCGGTCGTACCTCATCGACAACTGCACGCACGTGACCATCGTGTCGTTCCAGCGGCTGGTCTTTCCTGGCATCTTGCAAGAGGTCGTCCTGCTGCTCGCCGAGCGCGGCGAGGGACCCGCAGAAATTCGGACCATTGAGGTGCCCGATGCCTCGCACCTCGATGCTTTCCACAGGACGACGGCTCCGGCCGCACGCGCCCACCTCCACGAGTCAGAGAAGTGGACCAAGTACTACCTCGACACCGACGCCATCTCGCTGCTACGCACCGTCCGCACCGACGGACGGCTGCTGCCGCTGGACCGCTTCGCCGAGGTGGACGTCGGCGTCGTCACGGGTCGCAACTCGTTTTTCTGCCTCTCCGCGACTGACGTCAAGCGCCGCAAGCTCGGCGCGTTTACGGTCCCGCTCGTAGCGCGGAGCATGCAGGTTCCAGCACTGAGCTTCACTGAAACCGATCTGGCTGAGCAGGACGCGACCGACGCACGAACGCGACTGCTCACGTTGTCCGCTGGTACAAACGTCGGGCGCCGAGCCGCTCTCGACAGCTATCTGGCCGAGGGCGAAGCGGACGGCGTTCCAGACGGCTACAAGTGCCGCATCCGACGCAATTGGTGGGAAGTGCCGTCCACCTGGGTGCCAGACGGCTTCATGCTCCGGCAGATCAGCACCCACCCGCGCCTCATCGTGAACGGGACAAGCGCGACCAGTACCGACACGGTGCATCGAGTACGAGTCGCGCCAGGCGTGGACATGGCACGGCTGGCCGCAGGCGCGTTCAACTCAGCGACATTCGCGCTCGCCGAGATCCTGGGTCGCAGCTACGGCGGCGGTATCCTGGAACTTGAGCCGAGCGAGTGCGGACACCTGCCGGTTGTCGATCCTGCGCTGGTGCCGGACACGCTGCACCAGAAGACCGACGAGCTAGTCCGTGAGCGCCGCTTCAATGACGCCCTGGACCTCGTGGACCAGGTAGTGCTGGTCGAGGCCCTTGGCTTCGCGGAGGACGAAGTCGCGGCGCTGCGCCGCGCGTGCATGCAGCTGCGTGACCGACGTACGGGCCGCTCGAAGCGACGTTAGCCAGAGGGCGGTGCACATCTAGTCAATGACACTCCAAGATGATCTCGCCCAATGGGCGGCCTACCGGCCCGATTGGCAGAAGGACGCGATCGCCCGGTATTGCCGCAATGAGTCGCTGAGCGACGACGACATCAAGTCGATCGCGGATCAGTTCATCGCCGGACCGTACCCCAAGGTCACGCCAATCACGGCCAAGGACATTCCCGGTAGTAGCCCGAGCGGCGATCCCGTCTCTCTCGTTGCTATCCGAGACGTCGCGGGCATCAACGCACTGCTCTCCGGCCAGCGGCTCTCGTTCGGCGAGTCCGGCCTCACCGTGATCTATGGCGACAACGCCAGCGGCAAGTCCGGCTACGCCCGTCTAATCCGCGAGGCAGTTACCGCACGCGTGAAGGGTGACCTGCTCGGCAACGTGTTCGCCCATGAGCGCGCAGACCAGCTGGCCGTCTTCGAGTTCGCGGTTGGCGGCGTCGCAGCCGAGTGGACCCTCGGCGAGGTGGCAAGCCAGCAATTGTCGGCTGTTCGGTTCTACGATGAGGAGTGCGGAGACGCCTACGTCACGACGGCGTCCGAGATCAACTACCGCCCCTCGGCCCTGACCCTGCTCGACCGGCTGTCTGCCGACTGCGACCGCTTACAGGGCGAGGTCACTGCCCGGCTTGATACGAACCGCGGCGAGCGCCCAGACCTGCCGCTATTGTCACCTGAGACTGGCGCCTGGAATTTCCTGAATTCGTTGTCGGCCAAGTCGACGTCAGAACAGATCGATCAAGCGGTGGCGCTTGAGCCGGATCATCAGAAGGTTCTCGCAGCGTCACTGGCCGAGGAAGCTCGCCTCAAGGGCAGTGACCCCTCCAAGGAGAAGCAACGCCTCAAGCAGCTCGCCCAGCACTGGACGGTCGTACGGGATCACATCGTGCGCCTTTCTGATGCACTCAGCACGGACGCATTGGCTGACCTCGAAGGCAAGCGCAAGAAGGCCGTCGACCTCCGCCAGGCCGTACAGATCACTTCGGCGAAGGATTTCAACGCCGAACCGCTTAGCGGCGTGGCGTCCGATACTTGGAGAGAGCTGTGGGAAGCCGCTCGGGCCTACTCCGAATCTGAGGCGTACCACGACCACGAGTTCCCGCACACCGGGGACGGCGCGGTCTGCGTCCTGTGCCAGCAGCCGCTCGGCCCTGACGCATCCGCTCGGCTGCGCCGATTCCGCGACTTCATGACTGATACGACCGCTCGGGATGCCGACGAAATGGAGCGGGTGCTGGCCCAAGCGCGCGCTGCAGTCGCTCAGCTCCAAACGCAGCCCATCGCCCTCTCGACGGCACTGACCCAGTTGGGAGCCGGCGGCGAAGACGTTGCAACCGTCGAAACCTGGCTCACCGGTGCATTCGCGCGGGCCACGGCCGTCGTCGCATGGCTCGACTCGCCCGATAGCGACCGTCCGATCGGGCTGACCGTGGGCCCCTCGGAAGCTGGCGAAGCCCGATCCACAAAACTAACAGACCAGAGCGCCGCGATTGATGACTCGACGTTTGCCGCGAATCTGCAGGCTGTGGCGACCAACGTGCGCGAGTTGCAGGCGCGCATTTCCCTAGCCGCGGCGAAGCGCGCACTCATCACAGAGGTGGCGCGACTCCAGCGCCGCGTGAAGATTGAGGATACCAAGCGCTACGCCGACACGACCGGCATTACTCGTAAAGCTACCGATCTCACCACCGCCTACGTCACCAGCCTCGTGCGGGACCGTTTCACCCGCGAGACTGAGAATTTGCGCCTCCGCAAGGTCACCCTGGACCCGACGGGTGGCCGAAAGAAGGTCACCCTGCAGCACATGCCGAAGCTCCTCGGCGCGACCGTCCCAGCGGAGATCGACAGCGTGCTCAGCGAGGGCGAGCAGACGGCCCTTGGGCTAGCGGGCTTTCTGACCGAGACCGAGTTCGATGGCTCGAAGTCGGCGGTGGTCTTCGATGATCCCGTGTCGTCACTCGATGCTGGGCGGCGCTCACACGTCGCCAAGCGGCTGACGCAGCTCGCTCAGGATCGCCAGGTGATTGTGTTCACCCATGAGGCGACGTTCGTGACTGCACTCAACAAGCGGGCGCGCGACCTCAGCGTGCAGGTAACCGAGCGGGCGATCATTCGCCAGGGCGAGGAGCCTGGAAAGACGACCGAGCAGCACCCTTGGAACGTCCGCGACACCGCTGAGCGCATCAATGACATGCGTAAGGAGTTGGCCGATCTTCGCAAGGACAGGTCGAGCCTTGACTCAGACGAATACACACGGCGCGCGCAGGATTTTGGTGGACGACTGTCGCAGACGTGGGAGCGTGCCGTGAACATCGAGATCGTGAATCGGGTTGTCGATCGCGGCACGAACGAGGTACGCCCGACGATGTTCCGCCTGCTCGCCACGATCACCCCGGATGACGACAAGGACTTTCAGGCGGGATACAGCCGAGCGTCTGAGTGGGCCCTTCGCCACGATCAAGCTCCCGAAACGAACTTCATCGCTCCCGAACCGGACGACCTCGAGGAGGAGCTAGACCGGCTCGACAACTGGCTCAAGCGTGTCAAGAAGTACCAACGCGAGGTAAGTTGAGGTCCGCCGCACGGGGAATCGAGCCCTGGCCGGGCCGGCGGAGAACCTGCCCGAAACCCGTAGGCGCCCTAGACCTCGGCGGTCATGATGCCGACCAAAGGCCTCGGAATCGGAGGTCGGATTAGACAACGCGGCGACGAGCGGCCTGGCGTAGCAGTTCCGCATGCTCGTGCAAAGACCTACCGACGGTGCTCGCCGCCACCCCGAACCGTTGACCAATCTCTGCCAGGGTGAGCCCGTCGAGATAGAGGCTGCCCGCCGCCTGGGCCCGGTCCTCGGTGAGACCGAGCTGCCGCAGTTCGACCCCCGCACGGACGAGATGCCGTACGACAGTCTCGCGGTGCGCGCCGGACCACGCTGCTAGCTCGCGGATCGTTGCGCCGGCGTCGTAGCGGGCCGCCAGCTCGGCACGCAGCGCCGAGGTGATCGAGGTTTGAGGCTTCTCAAGTGCGGCCACATTGCGGCCCCGACAGTCGCTTATCGGCCTCCCCGAGCCCAGTTCGCGCCACCGCAGAGACTCCTTCTTCCACCGTCTCAGCAGGGCTTTCGCGGCCGGGGTGAGGTTGGGTCTGCCCAGAGTTCGGTTGACACTTCGGGCTCAGGCGGTGGTCGCCGGCTGAGTGGTGCTGTGGTGGATCATCTCGAACTCGACGGGGGTCAGTCTGCCGAGTCCTTCCTGGCGGCGGCGGTGGTGGTAGGTCCGCTCGATCCAGGTCACGATCGCGAGGCGTAGTTCCTGGCGGGTGTCCCAGCGCTTGCGGTTGAGGACGTTGTTTTGGAGCAGGCTGAAGAACGACTCCATCGCGGCGTTGTCGGCGCAGGCCGCGACTCTGCCCATTGATCCGATCAGGCCGGCCTCGGTGAGCGCGAGGGCGTACTTTCGGGAACGAAATTGACTGCCTCTGTCCGAGTGGACAGTAGTGCCCTGGGGACTGCGTAGCGCGATGGCGTTCCGCAGCGCGTTCAGGGCCAGCTCGGAGGTCATCCGGGCGTCCAGGGAGTAGCCGACGATCTTGTTGCTGGCGCAGTCTTTGATCGGGCACAGGTAGAGCTTGCCTTCGCCGGTGGGGTGTTCGGTGATGTCGGTGAGCCACTTGCTGTTGACCGTCTCGGCGGTGAAGTCCCGGCCGAGCAGGTCGTCGTGACCGGTGGGCCGGGTTTGCGGTTGCGGCCGCGCTTGCGGCTGTGCACGCTGAAGATCCGCTGCTGCGAGCACAGCCGCCAGACCCGGTTCTCACTCGCGGGGGAAGCCCTTGAGGCGGAGTTCGTCGGCCAGCAGCTGGTAGCCGAACTCCGGGTCGTCACCGTGGAGGTCCAGGGCGGCGTTGATCAGGTGCGCGTCGTCCCAGTCCCGCTGGCTGACGGGGTCGGCAAGCCACTTGTAGAAGGCCTGAGTCGAGAACTTCAGCACCCGACAGGTCACCGTCACCGGCACGCGCAACGGCGCGGTCGGGGCGGCAAGGTCACGGACCAGCGGGTACATCATTTTGGGTTGATGCCCTGCGACAGGTAGGCCGCGGCGCGGCGCAGCACCTCGTTCTCCTGCTCGAGCAGCCGGTTTCGGCGCTTGAGCTCACGCAGCTGCTCGGACTCCAGGGCCTTCGGCCCGCCCCGCTTGCCGTCTTCGGTGTCGGCGGCGTTCAACCAGTTGCGCAGACAGGACTCGGCAATGCCGAAGTCCTTCGCGATCTGTGCGATCCCTTCCTGGCCCTGACGGGCCACCGCGACGACGTTCTCGCGGAACTCTCTCGGATACGGCTTCGGCATGGTCGGCATCCTCCCAGCGAGGCCGCAGCCTCACAGGTAGGTGTCAACCAGACCCTGGGCAGACCCGTTTGAGGACTGTCCCGTTGGGTGCACTACTGCCGGGCGGCACTATTTGGGTCACCCAACCGTCGATGTTCAAACCTGACCGCGGCTGAGTCAACGGTCTGCCGGTAGATGGCTGAGGTCGAAGTGCCTGCGACCCCCGTAGAGTTGTGATGTCATGGTTGAACCGGCTGCGGCCCGTCAGGTGCGCGTCGTACCCACCGAGGGCGGGGAGCTACGCGTACCTGCTGACTTGGCCGACCTGCTCGGTCGCGACGCCCAACTCGACGTCGGCCCCGGCAGATCGTGACGCTCCGCCCCGCCAAGCTCCACAGCTTGACGCTCGCCGCAGGCGTCGAGCCGCTCGACGACCCGGCCCTGCTCCGTCACGCGACCAGCCCCCTCACCCCTGACGAACGCGCCGCGCTGGCTGACTTTCTCGCCGGCCGATCGCGATTTGTTGATCATGCGGTTCTGGGACGCGACACGCCGATTGGCCGTACCGAAAGCGCATGATCAACATTGCGAAAGGTGGCGCCGGGCGGCCCGGGCCTACACCGCTGGGCGCGTGGCGCCGTCAGCGGGTCGGCGTCGGGCCCGCGCTAAAGCCGAGACCTGACGACGATCCGTAGCCGTGGTCTCCGGCGGCTTCCGGCCCGCGCGCCGCGGCGTCGCGCCGCCGCAGCGGGGTCGGCTCCTGGCGAGCGAAGCCGAAGTCACCCTGCTGCGGGGGTGCGGCCTGCACGGGGAGCTCTTCGAGCCGGCGCAGGTCCTCAACGGAGACGATCGCCGCCAGCGCCCGGCCGTGCCGCTGCAGGGTCACCCGTTCCCCGGCGTAGGCAACCCGGGTCACCAGCTCGGCCAGCTGTGCGCGGGCCTGCGTCACGGGGATCTGCAATGCCTGCTGCACAAGCGATCGAGCACCTGGTCGGAATGCAGGCACAGGCTCCCGACGCTCCGTACGTCGGACTGTGGACCCGGCTCGCGGGGTTCCGAGCCAGCGAGCTGACGCGCCTAGTGCACAGCCGCGCGGCCGTACGCACGACGCTGATGCGCGTCACGATCCATCTCGCGACGGCTCGCGACTGTCTCGCCCTGCACCCCGCCCTCCAGCCCATGATCGAGCACCGGCTCCATACCGCGAGTCCGTACGGGCGCCAGCTGACCGGCATCGACGTCAACGAGCTGCTCGAGGTCGGGCGCGAGGTGCATCGTGAGCCGCGCACCCGTGCCGAGTTGCGAGCGCGGCTCGCCGATCGATTCCCGGACAGGAATCCGAACGACCTCGCCTACGCGATCACCTACCTGCTGCCACTTGCACACGCCACGCCGCGCGGGATCTGGCGGCGGGGCGGGTCGGTC
This sequence comes from Pseudonocardiales bacterium, assembly GCA_003244255.1. Classification (GTDB taxonomy): domain Bacteria; phylum Actinomycetota; class Actinomycetes; order Mycobacteriales; family QHCD01; genus QHCD01. The sequence continues at coordinate 27,095 of QHCD01000014.1, forward strand.
CGGCTGGTCGACCTCACCGAATGGCTCGGCCGGCCGCTCGCCAATCCGATCGCGCTGCCGGTGCTGGTGCGCCGGTATCTGGCGGCCCCGCGAGCGTCGCCGACATGCAGAGCTGGTCGGGCCTTGCCGGTCTCGCTCCCCGTCGTCGCCACGATGCGCTCGCGGCTTCGGTCCTTCCGCGACGAGCGCGGCCGCGAGCTGCTCGACCTGCCGGACGTACCGCGGCCGGACCCGGCAACGCCTGCGCCGCCGCGTTTCCTGCCCGAATACGACAACGTGCTGCTCGCGCACGCCGACCGCTCGCGCATCCTGGTCGGCAACCAGGGACCGCCGGCGCCACCGGGCAACGGCGGCAGCCGCGCTCGAAACGGTATGAGGAATCGGTCCGGCTTGCCCCTACGGTTGAGCGGCAGGAGGTGCCATGGACGAGGACCGGGAGCCGGACTACCGGTTCACTCTCGCTAATGAACGCACGTTCTTGGCGTGGATCCGCACGTCGCTGGGGCTGCTCGCGGGTGGCGTCGGCATCGTGCAGCTGGCGCCGAAGCTAGCCGTGCGGGGTGGCCGCGAGGCGCTTGGGCTGCTGTTGATCGCGCTCAGCCTGATGGTGTCGGCCGGCAGCGTGCTGCGCTGGCGCCAGATCGAGCTGGCCGTGCGTCGGGGGGCGGCGCTGCCGCGCATCCGGCTGACCTGGGTGCTGGCCGCCGGACTGTCGGTGGTCGCCGTCATCGTCGGCGTGCTCATCCTCACCGGCGACCTGCGCCGGTGACCGCGGCGGGGGCGCCCGATCGGGGACTCGGCCTGCAGGCGGAGCGGACGCAGCTGGCCTGGACGCGGACCGCGCTCGGGCTGATCGGCGACGCCGGCCTGCTCGCGGTGCACGCCTACCGCTCGGCACACCCCGTCCCGGCGGCGACCGTCGCGGTGCTCGCAGCGCTGCTCGCCGGCGCCGTCGGGCTGGTGGCGCGCGGCCGCGCCCGGACGCTCACCAGCCGGACCCGGTCCGATCCGGTGGCGGCGACCACGTTCGTGGTCGGGCTCGCAGCCGCGGTCAGCGCGCTCGTGGTCGCGTCCGGCATCGTGCTCGTGACCTGATCCACCCGACGGCGCGCCTTCGCTGTGCCCGGCGGCGTGCGCGCTTGGCAACGGGAACGCAAGGATCGAGGCCATGACAACCTCGGCGCCAGACGAGCGGTCCGACATTGAGATCGGTGAGCAGGGGATCGACGACGTCGGCCGGGACCTCGGTGCGCTCGCCCTGCCGATGATGCTGCTGCGGGACTCCGCACTGCAGCACAACGTCGAGGCGATGGCGGCGTACTGCGCTGCTCGCGGCGTGCTGCTATCCCCCCACGCGAAGACCACGATGTCGCCGCAGATCACCGCCCGGCAACTGCGTGCCGGCGCCTGGGGCCTCACCGTGGCGAACCCGCAGCAGGGGCGGCTGGCCCGGGCGTTCGGTGCCGGTCGGGTGCTGATCGCCAATGAGGTCGCCGACCGCACCGGCCTGCGGTGGATCGCGGAAACGCTTGCAGGCGAGGCATTCGAGCTCTACTGCTACGTCGACAGTCTTGCCGGCATCGCGCTGCTCGACGCCGCACTGCACACCGCGGGCGACCGGCGGCTCCCGGTGCTCGTCGAAGTGGGATTCCAGGGCGGCCGGGGCGGCGCCCGCAGCGTCGACGCCGCCGTCGCAGTGGCAGCCGCCGTCGGTCGGTCCGAACACCTCCGGCTAGCGGGGATCGCCGGCTACGAAGGCACGTTGCGACAGCAGTCGGACGACGACCTGCCGGCCGCCGTCCGCTCATTCTGCCGGGAGGTCGTGCGCGCCGGATCGGCGATGCATGCGGCCGGTTTGCTCTCCGATCGGCCGATCGCATCCGCCGGCGGTAGCTCCTGGTTCGACGTCGTCGCGGCCGAACTCGGACGCGGCTGGCCGATCGGCGTCACGCCCGAGGTCGTGCTGCGCAGCGGCTGTTACGTGACGCATGACCACGGTGTCTATGCACGAACCTCGCCACGGTCCAGAGGCGGCGATGGCCCGGCGTTCAGACCGGCGATCGAGGTGTGGGCCAACGTCGTCTCCCGCCCCGAACCGAATCTGGCGCTGCTCGACGCAGGGCGACGCGACCTGCCGTTCGACGACGGCCTGCCGGTCCCGCTCGCCGTGCGAGGGCCGCAGGGCACGCGGTCGATCACCGGTGCGACCGTGACCCGACTGAACGACCAGCACGCATTCTGCCGCATCGACGCCGACGATCCACTCGCGGTCGGCGACGTCGTCGTCCTCGGGATCTCCCATCCCTGCACGGCTTTCGACAAATGGCGGCGCATCCCGATCGTCGATGACGCCGACCGCATCGTCGAGATCGCCGACACCTACTTCTGATCGGAGGACGGCGCTGACAGGCCGGATTCGCGCAGGGTGATGTTCAGCCGGCCGGTGGCCAGCCCGATCGCAGAGCGGCAGCTGCCGGCGAACGTCTTGGCGACGCCGTGGAAGGCGAGCCGGGCCGGACCGCCGAACACGAGCAGGTCACCGGATTCCAGCCGCACGTCGATCCACGGTCGGTTGCGGTTCTCGGTGTTGCCGAGCCGGAACATGCAGGCGGCACCGAGCGAGATCGATACCACCGGCGCCGTGCTCTGTTCCTCCCGGTCCTGGTGCATGCCCATCCGCGCAACGTCGTCATAGAAGTTCACCAGCGCGACGTCGGCGCGGTAGTCGGCGCCATGAAAGGCGGCGGCGTCCACGCCGTAGGCATCGGCGACGGCCTGCCGGCCGAGAGCGGCCAGCCAGTCCGGGAGCGGTTTCACCGGCGCGCCGTCGTCGGCGGTCTTGCCGTAGCGGTACGGCACCCAGTGCCAGCCCAGGCACACGGTCTGCACCGACATCACCGCTCCGGTCGGGAGCAGGGTGTGCCGCATGCCCGCAGGCGGCCGGGCCCACTCGCGGCACGCAGCCACAAGTTCGGCCTGTCGCTCGGCGCCCAGCCAGTCCGGGATGTGCACCGCGCCCGGCGCGAGATCGGCGCGCTGGCGGGCGACCAGGCCCGTCATCGCGGCAGCGCGCCGGTACCGAGCGCGATCTCTACCGTCCAGTTCACCGGCATTCCCGGCACCACCCGTTGCACGCGGCCGGATTCGGCGGCCAGGTCGCGGGAATCGTAGAAGGCGTTGGTCGGCTCGATCGCTATTCGTGGCGGCGGTGGCTCGTGCGCCCCGTTGGAGAACCAGAGGCCGAGATACCGGAGCTCGCGGGTGTCCCACCGCATCTGCAACCAGTCGCCGCCTGGATCGACCAGCGCCGCGCAATCGATCCGTTGGTCCGGCGGCAGATAGAGCTTGCGCCCGCTGTTCGGCTGCACGTCGTCGATCCGGTCGGCACCGTCCGGCCACGCCACAACGGCCTCCGCATTCAGCACGTCGAGCATTTCGGTGACCTGCGCCGGCAGCACGACCCTGGTCTCCCCGTGCACGAGGAACAGCGGATGTGCCGCCCACAGCACGTCGATCGGCTGCGCCGCAAGGCACTCCACCTGGTAGCTCGCACGCAGCCGTGCCTCGCCGATCTCGAGCCGGCGGGTGAAGCGATAGGGCAGCGCCCGGCCGGTGACCTCCGTCGTCAGCACCGAATCGGAGCGATCGACGACATCCCACGGCAGCGCCCACACCTCACCGTGATCCGGCAGCCCCGAACACGGGTCGATGGTCGGCAGCATCTCGTCCCAACCGGTGCGCGCGGCCGCAGTGAAGATGTCCCCGTACGACGGCGCCGGCCCCATGTCGGCGTCGGGTTCGCCGAGCCACTCCCGCTCGCTCGCAACGTGGCGCAGCGACACGATCTTCGCGCCGCGCTCGGGCCGGACCGCGGCCTCGATGTCCTTGCCTACCAGGCGGATCGGGGCCCTCATCCGAATTGCACTCCAAAGCCGCCGTCGACAGACCAATCAGCGCCCGTGACATACGACGCGCGATCGGAACCGAGGAAGCAGATCACCTCGGCGACCTCGGCCGGCGTGGCGATCCGGCCCATCGGATGCGCCTTGACGATCTGCCGTTCCAGATCGGGATCGGCCGATCGGGCAAGGTAGTCCTCGACGATCGCGGTGCGGGTGTAGCCGGGGCTGACGGCGTTGACCCGGATGCCGCGGCCGGCCACCTCGAGGGCGAGACTGCGGGTGAGGCCGACGATGCCGGATTTTGCTGCCGCATAAGGAAACATGCCCGGCTTCGTAAGGCGGGCGTGCACGGACGCGACGTTGACGATCGAGCCGGTGCCCGCGCCGATCATCGACGGCAGCGCGTGCTTGCACATCAGCCAGGCGCCCTTGAGGTCGACCGCGAAGACGTCGTCCCACTCGGCTTCCGTCATCGTCACCGGATCGGCGTAGGAGTTTCGACCGGCGTTGTTCACCAGCAGTCCGATCGCGCCGTCGCGTTCGAGGATGCGCTCGATCGCCGTCGCGACGTCGGACTCCCGCGCGATGTCGCCGCGGACGTATCCCGCGTCGGCTTCTCTCGCCCGCAGCGCCGCGACGGCGTCGTCGCCGTCGGCGATGTCGATGATGCGAATCCGTGCACCTTCTCGCGCGGCGACCTCGGCCACCGCGTACCCGATGCCCTGCACGCCACCGGTGACAACGGTGAGGACACCGTCGAGCAGGCCGGTCATGCGTCGATGGCGACGAGCAGCGACCGCACTCGCTCCCGCGCCTTGCCGACGCCGCCCCGAGTGAGCGAGCTGCCAAGCCCGACAGCGACCGCGCCCGCGCGCAGCCACTCCGGTGCGGCTGCGGCATCGATGCCGCCCGTCGGCACCAGCGGCAGTTGCGGCAGCGCATGGAGCAGGTCGCGCAGCGACCCGGGCGACCACATGCTCGCCGGGAACAGCTTCACCAGCTCGGCTCCGTGCTCGTAGGCCGCCAGCGCCTCGGTTGGAGTCATCGTGCCGGGGATCGCGAGCGCGCCGTAGCGCCGCGCCGTCTCGACCACGTCCGGCCGGTAGACCGGGCTGACGACGAACCGCGCACCGGCCAGGATGGCGAGCCGCGCCGATTGCGGGTCCAGCACCGTGCCCGCACCGATGCACGCGTCGCCGGCGTCGCGCGCAGCCTGCTCGATCACCGGCAGCGCACCGGGCGTCGTCAGCGCGACCTCGACGACACGCAGCCCGGCCGCGAGCAGGTCGTCGACGGCGGTGGCCGCCGATGCCGCGTCCTGCGTGCGCACGATGCCGATCACCCTGTGCTGGCGGATCGCCGTAGCCGCCTCGTGCGCGCTCATCGCTGTCCCATCACCGTCGTACCTCCCTGGTCTCGCTGAGCATCGCGTCGCGTTCGACCGCAGTCGGCAAGCCGTCCATGTCGGTGGCCACCTGCACCGACATGCCAGCCACGACCGCGGCCTCGGCCATCGAACGGTTCAGCGGCAGGCCGCGGAGCCGAGCCGACAGAAACCCTGCTGCATAGGCATCTCCGGCGCCGACGGCGTCGACGGTGGTCGTCGGCATCGCCGGCTGATGCCAGGTCGCCGACCCGTCGGTGCCCCACGACCCCGCCACCCCGTCCTTGACGACGACCGTGTGCGCCCCGCACTCGAGGAACCACGAGGCGGCGGTCCCGGTGTCGTCACTGCCCGAGAGCAGCATGGCTTCGTCGGCGCCGGCAAGCACGATGTCGGCCATGCCGGCCACCTCGGTCAGGGTCTGCGCCGCCTGCTGCACCGACCACAGCCGGCGTCGCACGTTCGGGTCGAAGCACACCGTCACCCCGGCGTCGCGCGCCACCTGCACGACTCGCAGCACGGCCTGGTGCGCGGTCGCCGAAATCGCCGACGTCACCCCCGAAACGTGCAGGATCCGTGCGGCGCCGATGTATTCGGCGTCGACGTCGGCTGCGGCGAGCCTGCTGCCGGCCGAGTGGCGCCGGTAGTAGAGCACCTCGGTCGGCCGCTCCGGGTGCGAATCGCGGATCAGCACGCCGGTGGGCGCGGGGTCACGGCGCACGCGGGACAGGTCGATGCCTTCGGCCCGCAGGCTGCGCAGCACGACGTCGCCGAAGGCGTCCTCGCCGAGCACACCGACCCAGCCGACGGCGTGCCCGAGCCGTGCCATCCCGACGGCGACGTTGACCTCGGCGCCCGCGACCGAGCGCCGGAACGTCTCGGCCGTGCGCAGCGACCGGCCCGGATCGGCGAGCAGCAGCACCATCGCCTCGCCGAACGCCACCACATCCATCGGGCGACCGCCCGTCTCGTGCAGCCGGTCAGGCATTGCGGGCGGCGTCGAGCTGGGCGCGGGTGATGACCGGCGTCAGCCGCACGCCGAGATCGGCGAGTGCGGCCGCGCCGCCCTCGCCCCGGTCGATCGCGCAGACGGCGTCGGTGACCACCCCGCCGAGCGCGCGCAGCTCCCCGACGGCGGCGATCACGGCCCCACCGCTGGTCACCACGTCCTCGACCAGCAGGATGTGCCGCCCGTCGACGTCGCCGCCCTCGGCCAGCTTGCGGGTGCCGTACTCCTTCGCCACCTTGCGCACCATCAGCGTCGGCAGGCCGGTGAGCTGCCCGACCATGACGGCAAGGGGCACGCCGCCGAGCTCCAGGCCACCGAGTGCGTCGACGTCGTCGGGAACCACCGCTGCCATCCGCTCGGCGATCCGACGCAGCAGCGCGGGATCGGACTCGAAGAGGTACTTGTCGAAGTACTCGCTGCTGGTCTTCCCCGATCGCAGCAGGAAGGTGCCGCTGATCCGGCAGCGCGAGTCGACCACCGCGGCCAGGTCGTCAGGTGTGCTCATGCCGCCTCGCCGGAAACGAGTGGCTCGGCGGTGCTCACGCCGCCCCGGCGGTACGGCCGTGGGGGCAGGCGGTCTCGGCAGCGAGGCCCGCGTTCGGCATGATCGACACATGAGATTCACCGCCGAGCCACTCGTTTCCGGCGA
>QHCD01000015.1 GCA_003244255.1 Pseudonocardiales bacterium
TCCTGGATGATCTTGCCGTTGCCCCGCACCGGTCCGTCGAGCCGCTGCAGGTTGCAGTTGATCACGAAGGTGAGGTTGTCGAGCTCCTCCCGCGCCGCGACACCGATCGCGCCGAGCGCCTCGGGTTCGTCGCACTCGCCGTCGCCGAGGAAGGCCCACACGTGGCTTCTGCTGGTGTCCTTCATCTCCCGGTTGAGCAGGTAGCGGTTGAAGCGCGCCTGGTAGATGGCGTCGATCGGGCCGAGCCCCATCGACACCGTCGGGAACTCCCAGAAGTCGGGCATCAGGCGTGGGTGCGGATAGCTCGGCAGGCCTCCGCCGGGATGTGAGAACTCCTGCCGGAAGCCGTCGAGCTGCGTCTCGGAGAGCCGACCCTCCAAGAACGCGCGTGCGTAGATGCCCGGTGAGGCATGGCCCTGGAAGTAGACCTGATCGCCGGATTCGCCGTGGTCCTTGCCGCGGAANNAAGTGGTTGAAGCCGACCTCGTAGAGGCTGGCGCTGGACGCGTACGTCGCGATGTGCCCGCCGACGCCGAGGCACTTGTTCGCGCGCGACACCATGATCGCCGCGTTCCAACGGATGTAGGCGCGCATCCGTCGCTCCACGTACTCGTCGCCGGGGAACCACGGCTCGCGCTCGGGCGGAATCGTGTTCACGTAGTCGGTGCTGCGCAGGGCCGGGACGCCGACCTGCCGCTCGCGGGCGCGCTCGAGCAGCTTGAGCATGATCAGCCGGGCCCGCCGGCGACCGGCGACGTTGATGGTCGCGTCGAGCGAATCGAGCCACTCCTGCGTCTCCTCGGGATCGACGTCCGGGCCGTGACCGGGCAGCCCATCGGTGATCACGCTGTAGCGCTCGGGGGTCACGGGGCGGTCTCCTTCGGCTCCGGCGCGGCGAGCGCGCGCAGTCTGCGGCCTGCGCGTGCCGCGTGCTGTGTACGGCTGCGATGGCGACCGCACGGTAGCTACTATCCTCGCTCGCCCCGCTGCGTCGAACCGCGGACCCGATGTCCGCCGTACCTCGACGGACGGCGCGCGATTGCGACACAGAACCTGTCGAGACTGGCCTTGGGCATCCGTTTGGCCGCTGCATGCGGCGGGAATTTTCCGATCATGCCGTTGAGGTGCACCCAGCGCTGATGTTCCGCCGCGGTGCCGTCACCATTCGTGCTTGGCTTGCGCGCGGAGCGCCCGGTGTGTTGGCTACAGCACACCCCGCTAGAGGTCTGGAGGAGCGTTGCAGTGAGCGTCAACGCCGGCGGCGCCGGCGGCGGTTCGACCGTTGCCGATCGGCTGGGGATCACCCAGGGCATGATCGTGCAGGAGCTCGGCTTCGATCCCGAGGACGGCGACGAGACCCTGCGGTCCGCCATCGTCGACCGCAGCGGCAGTGACCTCGTCGACGACGCAACCGAGGAGGTCGTCGACGTCGTCCTGCTGTGGTGGCGCGACGGCGACGGTGACCTGGTGGACACCCTCGTCGACGCGATCGGCCCGCTCGCTGACAGCGGGGTGGTCTGGCTGCTGACGCCGAAGGTGGGCCGCGACGGCCATGTGGAGCCGTGGGACATCAGCGAGGCCGCGCCGACGGCCGGCCTGTCTCAGACGAGCACCCTGTCGGTCGGGCACGACTGGTCCGGCGCGCGCCTGGTGGCGCCGAAGGCGGCCCGCGGCCGGCGCTGAACCTCGCCGGATGGCTCCCGGCAGGTACAGTTCGACGTTCGGCGTGCTCGCCGCGCGGTGATCCGGCGTGCCACGTGCGGGCGCGTAGCTCAGCGGGAGAGCACCCGGCTTACAACCGGGCGGTCGCTGGTTCGATCCCAGCCGCGCCCACCTCGCCCGTGGAGGTGCGTCGAGCGCCGGTAGATTCGCCCGATGGCCACCGAGGTCGGGTCCGCTAGGGCGGCTGACGCACCTGCAACGGTCGGCGAGGTCGTCGGTCGCTACCTGCGGGAGCAGCACGCCGCGATCATGCGGGGCGATGCGTCGCTGCGCGCGGATGAGGCCATCGCCGTCGATAGCGCGGTGCACGTTACCCGGGTCGCGATCCGCCGGTACCGGTCGGTGTTGCGCGAGGTGAGGGTCTTCGTCACCGAGCGTGCGACGGCGGTGGATGCCGAGCTCGCCTGGCTCGCCGGCCTGCTCGGCGAGGTGCGCGACCGCCAGGTGCTCCGGCGTCGGCTGTGCCGGGCGCTGCATGTCCTGCCGTCCGGAGTGGCGGTCGGCGCCGAGCTGGATCGGCGGCTAGGCGCCGAACAGGAGCGCGCCACCGGTGAGCTGGGGCGGGCGATGGCCGGGCGGCGCTATGCCGAGCTGCTCGGCGAGCTTCGGGCTTGGAACACCGCTCCGCCCTACACCGACGCAGCCGACCGCTGCGCCGTCGAGATCGCCGGTGACGTCGATCACGCTCGGCGCCGGCTGCGTAAGCGGCTCGAGCGGGCCGTCCGCGGCGGCGACGACGAGCTGCTGCATCGCGCGCGCAAGGCGGCCAAGCGCGCCCGGTACGTCGCCGAGCTGGCCGAGCCGGCGCTCGGACGGCCGGCGCGAAAGCTGGCGAAGCGCGCCAAGGCCGTGCAGACCGAGCTCGGTCGGCATCAGGACAGCGTGGTCGCCGCGGCGTTCCTGCGTGGATACGCCGACGGCGAGAGCGGTTTCGGCTGCGGCATTCTCTGGGCCGGCGAGCGGGACCGCGCCCAGAGCTCGCGCGCGGCGATCCGGCGTCATCTCAAGCGCTTCTGAGCCGGTCAGATTGTCGGGTACGAGACCCGGCCGTGTCGATGCGACCTCGATAGATTGCGCGGATGGCCGATCTTGGCGAGGTCGTGGCAGCGCTTGACCGGCTCTACGATCCGGTGACCGCGCAGACCTGGGATGCCGTCGGCCTGGTGTGCGGTGATCCCGCGGCCCGGGTGCGGCGGGTGCGCTTCGCCGTCGATCCGGTTGCGGTGGTTGTCGACGAGGCCGAGCGGGAGCACGCCGACCTGCTGGTGACGCATCATCCGTTGCTGTTACATGGCGTGCACTCAGTGGCTGCGACGACGCCGAAGGGCCGCGTCGTACACCGGCTGATCCGGGCCGGAATCGCGCTGCACGTCGCGCACACCAACGCCGACTGCGCCGACCCCGGTGTCTCCGACGCGCTGGCCGGTGCGCTGGGACTGCGCGACCTCGTGCCGCTCGACGCCGCCGACCGACCGCCGCGCGACAAGCTGATCACGTTCGTGCCGGAGACCGACGCCGACCGGCTGGTCGAGGCGCTGTCCCTCGCCGGCGCTGGCGTGATCGGTGACTATGCGCGGTGCGCGTTCCTCGGCCCGGGAACCGGTACCTTCACGCCCGGACCGTCATCCCATCCGACGATCGGCCGCCCGGGCGTGATCGAGCAGGTGCCCGAGTTGCGGCTGGAGATGGAGCTGCCGCGGGCCCGGCGCGGCGTCGTGGTTGCGGCGCTGCGCGCGGCGCATCCCTACGAGGAGCCGGCCTATGACGTCGTCGAGCTCGCCGCCGAGCCGGGGCGGTGCGGGCTCGGGCGGATCGGGGAACTCTCCGCGCCAGAGCCGCTGTCGGCCTTCGTCCAGCGCGTCGCCGCGGCACTGCCGGCGACCGTCGCCGGAGTCCGCGCGACCGGCGACCCGGAGCTGCCGATCCGGCGGGTCGCGGTGTGCGGGGGAGCCGGTGATTCGCTGCTGACCACGGCGACGGCGGCCGACGTCGATGCGTTGGTGACCGCGGACCTGCGGCACCATCCCGCCTCCGAGCACGCCGAGACGGGCGGACCGGCGCTGGTCGACGTCGCGCACTGGGCGAGCGAGTGGCCGTGGCTGCGGACCGCGGCCGACCGGCTGGCAACCGAGCTCGACGACGATACGGTTGACTTCACGGTCTCGACGATCGTCACCGACCCCTGGACGTTGCGGGCACTGCACCACCCGGCGTGACCCGCCGTCCCGCACGACCCCGCAAGAGGAGAGCACGTGAACGCCGAACCCGCCGCGCAGCTGCGATTGCTGGACGTGCAGGCCGAGGACACGACGCTCGCCCAGCTCGCGCACCGCAGGTCGCATCTGCCTGAGCTGTCGGCGATTGCGACGGCGGAAGCGCGCAGCCAGGAGCTTGCCGACGACATCATCCGCGCGCAGACCGACGTAGACGATCTGGTCCGGGAACAACAGCGCATCGACCGCGACGTCGAACAGGTGCGCACCCGGGCCGAGCGGGACGGCCAGCGGATGCAGGTGGGCGCCGGGCCGGCGAAGGAGCTGGCCAGCCTGCAGCACGAGATCGAGACCCTGGCCCGACGCCAGTCGGTGCTCGAGGACGCCGAGCTCGAGGTCATGGAGAACCGCGAGCAGGCCGAAGGACGGCTCAACGCGTTGCGCGCCGACGCCGAGAAGGTCGACGCCGAGCTCGCGCAGCTACGGGAGCGCCGCGACGCCGCGTTCGCCGAGATCGACCGGCAGGTGGCCGCCGAGCAGGCCGATCGCCGGCAGCTCGCCGCCGGCCTGCCCGAAGCGCTGCTGAACCTGTACGAGAAGATCCGCGTCCAGTCCGGCACCGGCGCCGCGCCGCTGCGGCAGCGTCGGTGCGAGGGCTGCCGGATCGAGTTGTCCGGCAACGAGCTGACGCTGGTGCGCAACGCCGCACCCGACCTCGTCCTGCGCTGCGAGGAGTGCCGGCGGATCCTGGTCCGCACGGCGGAGTCGGGTTTGTGACCGGACGACGGCTGATCGTCGAGGCGGACGGTGGTTCGCGCGGCAACCCCGGCCCGGCCGGGTTCGGCACCGTCGTCCGCGACGCCGATACCGGCGAGGTGCTGGCCGAACGTGCGGAATCGCTCGGGACGACGACGAACAACGTCGCGGAATACCGCGGCCTGATCGCCGGGTTGCGGGCCGCCGCCGAGCTGACGCCGTCCGCCGTCGACGTCCGGATGGACTCCAAGCTGGTGGTCGAGCAGATGTCGGGCCGCTGGAAGGTCAAGCATCCCGACCTGCAGGCGCTCGCGCGCGAGGCTGTATCGATCGTGCGAGAGCTGCCCGCGGTGACGTTCGGCTGGGTTCCGCGCGAGCTCAACCGGCACGCCGACCAGCTGGCGAACGAAGCCATGGACGGCAACCCCTCGTTCTTCGCTGGGTCGAAGCCTGCGGCGTCCACTGTGGACGATCGGCCGGAGAGCTTGTCGACGGTGCTGGTGCTCATGTGCGGTGGCCCAGCCGCCAGGACCGACGACGGATGGGGCGACGCCGATCCCACCGACGACCTTCGGTCGATTGCGGTCACGGTGCGGCGAGCACGGGATCGGCTGCTGCGCAGCCATTCCGGCGAGCGGGTCATCGTCGCCGCGCATGCCCGGCCGATTGCTACGGCGATCGTGCTGGCGTTGGAGGCCTCTCCCGAATCGGCTACCCGGCTGCAGATCGACGTCGGCTCGTCGTCCACAGTGGACTGGTCGGCCGACGGCGTAGCCTGCGTTCGGTCGGTGAACGTGCCGGGACGATGACCGGCGGCCTCGCTGCCGGGCCGGTCACGATCCCCGATGACGAGCTGGCCGAGCGGTTCAGCCGCTCGTCCGGTCCCGGGGGCCAGCATGTCAACACGTCCGACACGCGGGTGGAGCTGCTCTGGCACTTCGCGAGCTCGCGCGCGCTCACCGACGCGCAGCGGGAGCGGTTGGTGGCACGGCTCGGCGAGGGACATCGAGACGGCGTGATCGCCGTCGTCGCGAGCGAGTTCCGATCGCAGTGGCGCAACCGGCAGGCGGCGCGCGCCCGCCTTGGCGTCCTCGTTGCCGAGTCGCTGCGGCCGGCGGGGGCCCCCAGGCGGCCGAGCAGGCCATCCCGCGCGGCGCGGGAAGCCCGGCTGGGGGCCAAGCGGCACCGCGGTGCGGTGAAGCGCGATCGGCAACGGCCCGGTCCGCTGGAGTGACCCGATCAGCCCTGCGGTGCCGGCGGCTCCGGAGGCCGGCGGCGGCCGTGGTGACCGTGCTCGCGGTCGTGCGGGTCGTGGTGTCCGGGCCCGTGGTGCTTTCCGGGCGGACGGTCCGGCGGCGGCGGGATCGAGCCGACCGCAGGCGCCGCTCCTGGCCAGACCAGCAGCACCGGGCACGGCGCATGGTCGACGACGAACCGCGGGTGCGGACCGAGGCTCTTCGGCCCCAGCCGGGCATCGTCGCCGTCACGGGCGACCACCAGCAGGTCGGCGCCGTCGGCGGCGTCGACCACCTCGCGCTCGACCCGACCGATCCTGATGTCGCGCTCGGCCGCCCGGCCGAGCCGGGCTTCGGCCGCATCGAGCAGGCCGGTGGCAGAAGCGGCGGCGGAGTGGGCAACCGTGTCGCCCGGGTCCGCGTCGGTGCCGCGCCGGCCCAGCATGCCGGCGAAGGCGTGGTGTGCCGCGCCCTGCACGTCCGAGGGCGTCACGTGGACCAACACCACGGTCGCGTCGTCCGCGGCCCATGTCGCGACGGCGTCGATGCACGCCTCCCAGGTCTGCTCGGCGATCCACACCACGACGCGCACCGGCGTCACGCTCCGATCGTCGAAAGTCCCACCCACAGTGCCAGAACACCCACCACGAGTGCTGCCGGAACCGTGAGCAGGCCGAGGCGCAGGAAGTCACCCACGGCAGGTTCGGCCCCGCGACGGCGCAGGATCCGCCGCCAGAGCAAGGTTGCCAGCGATCCCGCGTAGGACAGGTTCGGTCCGACGTTGACGCCGATCAGCGCGGCGAGCACCAGCGCGGGATGGCCGAGACCGGCGGCGAGCACGACCAGCGTCGCCGGCAGGTTGTTCACCAGGTTGGCCAGCACGGCGGCGATCACCGCCGTGAGCAGCATCGCCGGCAGCGCCGTCGAGTCGGGCAGCAGGCGCGCCATCAGCCGGCCGAGGCCGTGGTCGTTCACGCCGAGTACGACGACGCCGAGCCCCAGCACGAAGACGCAGAACGCTGGGTTCGTCGATTCGAGCAGCCGGCGCGGCGTCAGCGCCCGGCTGGCGAACCGGCGCACCGCGATCACGCCGGCCCCGGCCGTCGCGGCCCATACCGGCGGCACGCCCGCCGCCGACGTGACCGCAAAGCCGACGAGCGACAGCACGACGACGACCACGGCGAACACCGGCTGTCGCGTCGTGCCTGCGTCGTCAGCCGGTTGGTGTGATGCCCGCAGGTCGGCGCGGAAGTAGAACCGGAACGCGGCGTACTCGACAGCGATCACCGCGAGCCACGGCAGCGCCATCAGGGCTCCGAACCGCAGGAACGACAGCCCGGTCGAGCCGAACGCGAGCAGGCTGGTCAGGTTCGAGATCGGCAGCAGCAGCGACGCCGAGTTGGCCAGATGCGTGCAGGCGTAGACGTGCGGCCGGGCTCGCAGCCGCATCGACGCCGCTGTCGCGAACACCACCGGCGTGAACAGCACGACCGTCGCGTCCAGGGACAACGCCGCGGTGACCGCTGAAGCGACGAGGAACACCAGGCCCAGCAGGCGGATCGGCTGGCCGCGAGCGCGGCGCGCCACGAAGGCGCCGGCCGCCTCGAACACGCCTTCTGCGTCGGCGAGATGTGCCAGCGCGAGGATGGCGGCCAGGAAGCCGACGGTCGGTCCGAGGCGGCCGATCTCCGTCGCGGCGTCGTCGGGGGAGACGATTCGCAGCGCGACGAGCAGTCCGCCGAGCGGCACGGCGACGACCGCCTCGGGCAGCCGCGGCGGCGCCACCACCGCGACGCCGAGCACGATGACCAGCGCGGCGATCGCGATCGATTCCGCGACGGCCTGCGGCACGACGGCTCCGATCTCTGCGACTCTCGGCGTGGGCGCCGTCGACAGGTTAGGGCGCGCGCCGGCACCGCCGTCGCGGGCTCGCCCCTCGCCGCAGCAGACCGTAGGATGGCGACGCGGACGAGTCGGCCGGGCGACCGCGTGCGAGGCCCGCCCTAGCGGTGTGGCCCCGCCCGAGGAAAGTCCGGGCTCCGAAGGGCAGGGTGGTTGCTAACGGCAACCCGGGGTGACCCGCGGGACAGTGCCACAGAGAACAGACCGCCCGACCGCTCGCGGCCGGGCAAGGGTGAAACGGTGGTGTAAGAGACCACCAGCATCCCGGGTGACCGGGATGGCTCGGTAAACCCCACCCGGAGCAAGGTCAAGACGGCCGACGTTACGGCGCCGGCCAGCGCAGGCGCTCGAGGACGGCCCGTCCGAGCCTGCGGGTAGACCGCTCGAGCCTGCCGGTGACGGCAGGCCCAGATGGATGGTCGCCGTCCGGTACGACGCTCGCGCCGCACCGGACACAGAACCCGGCTTACCGGCCGACTCGCCCGCCCTAGGCGCGCCGCGGATCGCCGTCGACGCTATGTCGTGGGCGCGGGTGGTGGCGCCGCCGTCACCGCGCCGCTTGCGCCTGGGCCGCCAAAGACGGCCTTGGCGTTGGCGACGACGTCGGCGGGGACGCTGTTGACCGTGCCTTCGTCGGTGTAGGTGGCGGTGAAGCCGGGACCCTCTTGTTCTTCCAGCAGGGCGGAGGTCTTCGGGTCGAACAGCAGTGACTGGCCGCCGCCGGGCCGACGGACCCGGTCGGTAAAGGTGATCTTCACGGCGGCGCGTCCCAGCGAGTCCTGCGTTGTTTCGGCGCTGATGTGGCCGGTGCGTCCGAGTACCCGAATCGCCGCGGCGCGCAGAGCCGGTGGGGCGAAGCCACCGCGCAGCATGTCACCGACGGCGACGAAGACCGCTTCGTCGACGGAGGTCGACCCGGTCACGTGGGCTCGCATGTAGGTATCAAGATCGGTCGTGTCCGTGGGCAGGCTGGCGAGGAATTTCGGGGAAGGGTCGTTGAGGTTGCTGATGCCCGGTGGGAACGCGTAGTACTGCGACGTTGCGTGCTCTGTGTCGTGGCGCCAGGTGTGCCCGTCGTAGGACGTCCAGCTCTCGAGCACCGTGATGCTGCCGCCTTGATTCTCTCGATCGATGAGGTGGCGATACTGTCCGGGCCGCACCGTGTCGGCCGGTGTCGTTCCGGCTGCGACGGCGAGCTGTTCGACGGCGGCGCCCGCGTTCTGCGACCCGCCGGGCAGGCCCGACGGCAGCACCAGTCCGATCACCAGCAGTGCGGTGGCCGCGGCACCGATGAGCCCCGCGGCGACCATGTCGACGCGCAGGCTCTGTGCGGGGCTCAGAGCGCGGCGGCGATTGGCCAACACGTTGCGGGCGACGACGAGCAGCCACGGAAGGGGATCCCCGGGAATGTCGTCGCGACGGCGCCAGGCGATCAGGAACGTCTCGGACGCGACGTCCTCAGCGACGGAGGCATCGCTGTGCCGTCGCGCGTAACCGAACACCGGGACGGAGTACTGCTCGAAGAGCATCGCGAATCGCTCCGTGTCGATCCGTGGCACGCTCACACCTAGCAATGTCCGCCGACCAGCGGTTCTTACGCCACAGCGCGCACGAATTTCTCGCAGCGAACGGGACCCGGTTGCGTGCGCCGGCCGCGATCACGCAGCCTGGACGCGTGCGAGCCGCATATTCGTTCACCAGCGCCGGGCTCGCCGCGCAGCGGCCGGACGGCGTCGTCGACGACGTGCACCTGTGCGAGCAGGTCGTCGTCGATGCCGTCGAGGAGTTCACCGCGGTTGGTGACCTGGTGCTCGATCCGTTCGCGGGTTATGGCACGACGCTGGTCGTCGCGTCCCGGATGGACCGGCAGGTGGTCGGTGTCGAGCTCGACGAAAGCAAGGTCGAGCTGATCCGTCGCCGACTTGCTCCCGGCGCGAGGATCCTGCACGGCGATGCGCGAGAGCTTGCCAGGCTGGTGTCCGGGCCGGTCGACCTGTGCGTCACCTCGCCGCCGTACATGAGCTCGGTCGACCATCCGCAGAATCCGCTGACGGCGTACCGGACTCTGGACGGCGACTACGCCCGCTATCTCGATGAGCTGGGAGCGATCCTCGCCGACGTCGCGGCGTTGCTGCGGCCCGGTGGCCATCTCGTCGTCAGCGCCGCCAACATCGAGGAGAACGGCGTCGAAACGCCGCTGGCGCAAGACATTGCCGAGCGCGCATCCCGCCATCTGGCGCTGCGCCAGCAGATCAGCGTCGAATGGGATCACCCGCCGTCGTGGATGAGCGCCGACTGCCTGCTCGTGTTCGGTAGGCCAGACGCGTGATCGACGCCGAGGCACGGTCGCGACACGACTCTCGAGCCCGCCTACGCCGAGACGTAGACCGGCTCGCGGCGACACCACGCCACCGGACCGCAAACGCCGCCCAACTGGCCAGCGCCCGCGAGTACGTCTGCGCTGAGCTGCGGGCCGCCGGTTGGACGGTTCGACGTCGGGAGTTCCACCGGCGCGCGGTGCTCGGCGTGTCCGACCTCGGCCGGACCGACCGCCGGATGGCGCTGCGCATCCTGCGGAACGTGCACGGCGGCAACCTCACCGCGACGATCGACG
The DNA here is from genome assembly GCA_003244255.1 of Pseudonocardiales bacterium. Lineage (GTDB taxonomy): Bacteria > Actinomycetota > Actinomycetes > Mycobacteriales > QHCD01 > QHCD01. Next base: position 10,443 of record QHCD01000015.1, read on the forward strand.
GTGCGCCTGGTCCGTTCGTCGTCGTCGCCGCGCACCTGGACTCCGTGCTGGGAGCACCCGGGGCGGATGACAACGCCTCCGGCGTAGCGGTGCTGCTCGAACTCGCCCGCCAGCTATCGGATCGGGCCGCGCGCAACGTCATGCTCGCCGTCGTCGATCTGGAGGAGGCCGGCCGGATCGGATCGCGCCAGCTCGTCCGCGAGCTCACCCGCGACCGTGCGGTGACGGCGATGATCGGGCTCGACGCAGTCGGGTACTACAGCAGCGAACCGAACAGCCAGGCCCTGCCGCCCGGCCTCCGGCTCCTGCTGCGCAAGCAGTTTCGGGTCATTCGTGCGAACCGCTCGCGAGGTGACTTCCTGACGGTGATCTGCCGGCGGTCCTCACGGCGGCTCGCGGCCGGCATCGCCCGCGCATCGGCGAACCGTGGCCTGGCCTGCGTCGTCGTCCCCGACCCGCGACCGGACGGTCCCGCCGGCGTCCTCGCCACCGCGTTCGCGCGGCCGCTCGCCACCCTGGATCGCAGCGACCACGCCTCTTTCTGGCGCCGCGGCATTCCGGCGGTCCTGCTCACCGACACCGCGAACCTGCGGAATGCGACGTACCACACCCCGGCCGACCTTCCGGCGACGTTGGACTATGCGGCGCTCGCCAAGGTCGCGGGCGTGCTGGTGGACACCGTGAACGCGATCGCGGGATAGGGTTGGTGGCGGCCGAATAGGCTGGCGAGCGTGACGACCGGCCGGGACCTGCCCAGGCCCCGCACCGCCGCCGGGGTCGCCGGGCTCGCCGCGATCCGAGCGGATCCGTCCGGGGCCCTGGTTGCGGTCGATTTCGACGGAACGCTGGCGCCGATCGTCGACGATCCCGCGACGAGCCGGGTGCAGCCTGGAGGAATCGAGGCGCTGACGGCAATCCGGCGGTCCGGAGCGCGGGTCGCCGTGATCACCGGGCGCGCGGCCGTCGTCGCCGTCCGGCTCGGCGGACTGCAGGCCGTGCCCGGCATCGTCGTGCTCGGCCAGTACGGCGCCGAGCGGTGGCACGACGGAGAGCTGACGACGCCGGACCCACTGCCCGGCCTGGCTGCCGTGCGATCCGGCCTGTCGACGGTCATGGCCGACGCCGAGCATGGAGCGTGGGTGGAGGACAAGCGGCTGAGCCTGGTGGTGCACACCCGCCCGTGCACCGATCCCGATGCAGCACTACGACGCCTCGCGCCCCGCATCGCCGCGCTCGCCGATGCCAACGGCCTGGAAGCGGACAGCGGCCGCTATGTCGTCGAGATCCGGCCCCCGGGGATTGACAAGGGCCGCGCGCTGCGCGCTCTCGTGGGCGAGCTGCGCGCCCGAGCGGTGCTCTTCGCCGGTGACGACGTCGGCGACCTGCCGGCCTTCGACGTCGTCGAGCAGCTGCGCGGGCGGGGCACCGCGGGGGTCACCGTGTGCAGCGCGTCGACCGAGGTGGCAGCCGTCGCCGAGCGCGCCGACGTCGTTGTCGGCGGTACTCGCGGTGTGGTCGACTTCTTGGAGGCGCTCGGTTCGGCAATGTCAGGAGAGGACGCGGTGACGCGATGATCACCGGATTCCATGCCCTGCTGTACTCGGATGACGCCGTCGGCCTGTTCACATCGATCCGGCTGCCGGGCGGCGGTGAGCTCGGTCTCTACCAGCCGACGCACAAGGTCGCGATCGGGCTGCCCTGAGCCTTACGGCTGGTGCTCGCGACGCACGGCGGAGAGCTGCTCGGCGAACCACTCGGCAGGCGGTGACGCCGTCGCCGCCGACACCAGCCGGCCGCAGCGATCCCGGCGGGCGTCCGCACTCATCGACAGCGCCTCGTCCAGGGCGGTGGCGGTTCCGCTGACGTCATAGGGATTCGCCAGCAGCGCGTCGTCGCCGAACAGTTCGGCCGCACCCGCCTCACGGGAGAGCACGAGCGCGCAGCCGTGTTCAGAGAGGATGCAGCCCTCCTGCGCGACCAGGTTCATGCCGTCGCGCACCGGGTTGATCAGCATCACGTCACTGGCGCGCAACGCGGCGAGCGAGCCCGCGTAGTTGTGTCCGACCTCCAGCACCAGTGGCGTCCAGTCGTCGGTGCCGAACTCGTCGTCGATCTCGTGGCCGAGCCGCTCGATGCTCGCCGTGTACTCCCGGTACTCGGGCAGCTCGTGCCGTGACGGGTAGGCGAAGGCGACGTGCACAACCCGGTTGCGCCACTTCGGCCTGGTACGCAGCAGTTCGCGGTAGCTCTGCAGTCCACGCAGGATGTTCTTCGACAGCTCGGTGCGATCCACCCGCGAGATGACGAGACGATCGCCGATCACCTCGCGCAGGTCGTGCAACTCGCGTTCCACGTCGGCTCGTGATGCGCGTTCTCGTAACGCATCGGCATCCGAGCCGAGTGGGTGCACGCCCACCCGCGCCGTCAACCCGCCGGCGGTCACGGTCGTTCTCGCATCGTCGACCTCCGCACCGAGAACTCGCACGCAGCAGTCGACGAACGAGTCGGCCCAGCGCCTACCGTGGAAGCCGACGTGATCCGCACCGAGCAGGCCGGTGAGGATCGACGCCGCGACGTCGTCGGGCAGCATCGCGAAGTAGTCGGGGTTCGCCCAGGGGGTGTGCGTGAAGTGGCCGATCGAGAGGTCGGGCCGACGCTCGCGCAGCATACGTGGCACCAGGAACAGGTGATAGTCCTGGACCATCACGGTGGCGCCCTCGGCGGCGGATTCCGTTACGGCGTCGGCAAACAGCGCGTTGAAACGCTCATAGGACCCCCACTGGCGCCGCCACCCGCCGTCGAAGACCGGCGAGCGTGGGATGTCGTAGAGCATGTGGTTGACGAACCACAACGTCGAGTTGGCGATGCCGTTGTAGGCACGGTTGAAGGTCTGCGCGTCGACGGCGAGCATCCGCACCGCGAGTTCGCCGGTGTCGATGCCGCTGCCGTGCAGCGTTCCGGTGCCGCAGCGACGTGCGATGGCACGTTCGCGGTCGCCCATCGCGCTGCAGATCCACAAGCCGTCGTCGGTGAGCGCCGACTGCAGGGCACTGACGAGTCCACCACTTCCGCGGCGCGCAACATCAGATCCGCTGTCATCAGTGTCGATGGAGACGGGTCCCCGGTTGGATACGACCAGGAGAGAACGCTTGGTAGACATAGGTTTCAGGTTAGTCATGGCAGCGACGGCGGGCGCCGACCGCAGGAAAATGCGTCACAGGACTAGCGCAACGGCGCGTTCGGGTGGATATTTCGCACGGCGTGGCGCGTTGACCACGCTGCCGCAGCATTCTTCAGTGTGTGTGACCAGTTCTTGCCAGGGAGGCAGACATGCCCACGAACGCAACCACGACGCGAGCGCGCAAGGCCGCGACGACCCGCAAGACGACGACGGCCAAGAAGTCAACAGCGGCGAAGAAGGCCGCGACGACCCGCAAGTCGACGGCGGCCACGCGCAGTACCGCTGCGAAGAAGGCCGCGGCGACGCGCAAGACGGTAGCGACCAAGCGCAGTACCGCTGCGAAGAAGGCCGCGACGACGCGCAAGTCGGCAGCGACCAAGCGCAGTACCGCTGCGAAGAAGGCCGCGACCACGCGCAAGTCGGCAGCGACCAAGCGCAGTACCGCTGCGAAGAAGGCCGCGACCACGCGCGCACGCAAGACCGCGGGCTAAGACGTCGTGCCGCCGTCCCGGCCGGACCTTCGGGTCATCGTCGGCGCGGCGGCACGATAGCCGCAGTCGGCGGGCGCAGGTCCTCGTTGAGAAGATGACGGTGTGGATGTCGATACCGATCACACCGTCGCCATCATCGGCGGCACCGGGCCGCAGGGTCGTGGCCTCGCGCTGCGGTTCGCCCTCGCAGGAGTTCCGGTCGTCATCGGCTCGCGAGACGCGGAGCGAGCCGAACGTGCCGCCGACGAGCTGAACCGGGCGCTGTCGCCGGCACCAGATCCGGCAATCCGCGGCGCCGCCAACACCGACGCCGCTCGGGCCGGGCGCATCGTCGTCATCACCGTTCCCTACGAGGGCCACGCGAGCCTGCTCGAATCGCTACGCGAATCCGCGGCCGGGCGGATCGTCGTCGACTGTGTCAACCCGCTCGGGTTCGACGGACGCGGTGGCTACGCAGTCGAGGTTCCCGAGGGCAGCGCGGCCGAGCAGGCTGCGGCACTTCTTCCCGACAGCACCGTCATCGGCGCCTTCCATCACGTCAGCGCGGCGGTGCTGAACGACCTGGCCCGGTCCACCGTCGACTGTGACGTAATGGTGCTCGGCGAGGACCGGACGGCGGCCACCGCCGTGGCGGATCTGGCTTCGTGCATCCCCGGGATGCGCGGCATCTACTCGGGCCGGCTGCGCAATGCCCGGCAGGTCGAGACCCTGACCGCCAACATCGTCGCCATCAACCGCCGATACAGGACCGATGCCGGCATCCGGATCACCGGAGTCTGACGACCTCGGGGGTGCCTACGCCGGGCCTCCTCGCCGGGTCGTCTCGCTGGTTCCGTCGCTGACCGAGGCGCTGGCCTCGACGTGGCCCGGCCGCCGGCGAAGCATGGGGCCATGGCGATGTCGACGCCAACGTCGACGTCGATGTCGCCGCCGGACGGCGCGCGGTTGTCCCGATCTGGCGGCGACCCTGGATGGTGCTGGCCGCCACACGTTCGCCGGCGATGTGCTCCGCCGGCTCGGCGTCCGCAACGTCTACGCCGACCACGTGCAGCGGCGTGCGGTCGCGCTGGTTTCCGGCCGGCACCTGACCTGGTACGGCCCGTCCCTCGTCGACGCGCCCGCCGTAGTGACGGCAGCCCTCGCGGCGGCGCGCTAGTGCTAGGAGTAACTCTGGTCCGGGCTCGGGAAGGTACCCGATCGGACGTCGTCGGCGTAGGACTGTGCGGCGTCGCGCAACGCGGTCCGCAGGTCCGCGTACTGCTTGACGAACCGCGGCAGCTTGCCGGTACGCAGCCCGGCCATGTCCTGCCAGACCAGCACCTGCGCATCGCAGTGCGGGCCGGCGCCGATTCCGATGGTGGGGATGACGAGTTCGGCCGTCACCCGCTTCGCGACCGCCGCCGTCATCAGCTCCAGCACCACCGCGAAGGCGCCGGCTTCCTGCAGCGCGAGCGCGTCGCGCACCACCTCCTCGGCGGCCGCATCACCCCGGCCCTGCACGCGGTAGCCGCCGAGACGGTGCTCGCTCTGCGGCGTGAACCCGATGTGCGCCATCACCGGGATTCCCGCAGTCACCAGCGCATCGACCTGAGGCACGACACGACGGCCACCCTCGAGCTTCACCGCGTGCGCGCCGGCCTCCTTCATGAACCGCACCGAGGTCTCCAACGCCTGTGCCGGACCGGCCTGGTAGCTGCCGAACGGCAGGTCGGCGACGACGAGTGCGCGCTTGGTCGAGCGCACGACTGCCGCCGCGAGCGGCAGCAGCTCGTCGACCCGCACCGGTAGCGTCGTGGGATAGCCGAAGACGTTGTTGCCGGCAGAGTCGCCGACCAGCAGCACCGGTATGCCGGCCTCGTCGAAGATCTCCGCGGCGTACTGGTCGTACGCGGTCAGCATCGGCCATCGTTCGGCTCGCGCCTTCGCGGCCGCGAGCTCGTGGACACGCACCCGGCGGGTGGCCGGGCCGCCGTACAACATGGGCTGCTGGTCGGTCATCGAACATCCCTCCTCAAGGCCGCGTCAGCGGTCCCCGGGCTACCCGTCGATGGTGTCACGTCTGGTGCGGTGCCGTCTCCTGCCAGCGACTCGCGATCGGCAACCGGCGGTCGCGGCCGAATGCACGGGCCGAGATCTTCGGGCCAGGCGGGTACTGCCGGCGCTTGTACTCGGCGCGATCCACCAGCCGGAGCACCCGCTCGACGACGGCGGGGTCGTGGCCGCGCTGCATCAGTTCCGACCATCCGAGGTCGTTGTCGACGTAGTCGATGAGGACCGCGTCGAGTGCGGCGTAGGCGGGCAGCGAGTCGCTGTCGAGCTGGCCAGAGCTCAGTTCGGCGCTCGGCGGCTTGCTGATCGAGTTCGGTGGGATCGGCGGTGTCTCGCCGCGCTTGTCCGCCTCGGAGTTCCGCCACGCCGCCAGCCGCCACACCATCGTCTTGACCACATCCTTGATCGGCGCGAAGCCGCCAGCCGAATCGCCGTAGAGCGTGGAGTAGCCGGTGGCGAGCTCACTCTTGTTGCCCGTGGTCAGCACGATCGACTGCGGGTGCTGGTTCGACAGTCCCATCAGCACGATCCCGCGGACGCGCGCCTGCAGGTTCTCGGCGGCCAGGCCGTCGAGGGCGAGCGCGTCGTCGAACGCGGCGACGAGCGGTGCGATCGGCACGATGTCATAACCGATGCCCTGCCGGCGGGCGAGGTCTTCGGCATCGGTCAGCGAGTGGTCGCTGGAGTAGCGCGAGGGCAGGGCGATGGCGTGCACCCGCTCCGGACCGAGCGCATCGACGGCGATGGTGGCCGTCAGCGCGGAGTCGATGCCGCCGGACAGCCCGAGGTAGACATCGCGCACGCCGCACTTGCGCAGGTAGTCGCGCGTGCCGGTGACCAGCGCTGCGTATATCTCGGCCTCGTCCGACAGCCGCTCGCACACGAACGGCCGTTCGGCCGGGTACGCCGGCACCGGAGCGGTTCCGGTCTCGTACCGCTCGATCCGCATGTCGAGCAGGTCACCTGTCACCTCGCTGCTCGCGGCTGGCAGGTCGAGATCGACGACGAACATCGTCTCCTCGAACTGCTGCGCTCGTGCGATCAAGGTGCCGGCGGCGTCGACCACTAGCGAGTCGCCGTCGTAGACCAGCTCGTCCTGTCCGCCGACGGCGTTGACGTAGGCAACGGCCGCTCGCGCCTCGCGGGCCCTCCGCGCGGTCAGGTCGAGCCGGGCGTCGTCCTTCGTGCGCTCGTACGGCGATGCGTTGATCGTCAGCACCAGGCCGACGCCGGCCCGGCCCGCGACGGCCATCGGACCGCCGTCCTGCCACAGGTCCTCGCAGATCGTGAGCGCAATGTCGATGCCGTGCAGCCGTACCACGACGAACCGATCACCGCGGCGGAAGTACCGGGCCTCGTCGAACACTCCGTAGTTGGGGAGAAAGTGCTTGTCATACGTCGCGACGACGCGACCGCCGAGCAGCAGGGCCGCGCTGTTGCGGGCGCTGCGGCCGACCCCCCCGACCCCCTCGCCACTGTCGACACTGTCGACACTGTCGACACCGTCGACACCGTCGACACCGTCGACACCGTCGACATACCCGATCACGACAGCGATGTCCCCGAGACCCTCGCTGCCGAGCCGGCGTGCGAGGTCGGTCACGGCCGCCCGGCTGGCGCGCTGGAACGACTCGCGCAGCACCAGGTCCTCGGGCGGATAGCCGGTCAGGGTGAGTTCGGGGAACGCCACCAGATGAGCACCCTGCGCAGCCGCCGCCCGAGTGCCGTCCAGCACCGCCGTGCTGTTGCCCGCGATGTCTCCGACTGTGGTGTCGATCTGGGCCAGTGCGAGGCGCAGCGCAGACATGCCTTGATTCTCGCGCGTATGCCGGCGAATACATGCGACCTGCACCACACTTGGCTCCCGGACCGCCTGAGCTGGAGCCCGCTGCGAACACCGCATCACCGCCGAAGACTTCGCGTCAATGACCGGGAACGCGTCATCACCGGGAACACTGCGCGTCGAGGTCACGTTGTCGAAATACTTCCGGTTGCCGTCGGCGCCCAGAAGGGGACGCCAGAAGGGGACGCTAGAAGGGGACGCCAGAAGGGGACGCCAGAAGGGGACGAACGTCAGCCCTTCAGCATCTAAGTTCGGCACCTAATTTTCAGGCACCTAGTTTCAGGGGGAAGCACGTGCGATCCGACCAGACCCGCGCCCGTCTCGAGGCCGAGCTCGGTGCCCTCGCCGCGGAGCGCTCGCGGCTGCTGTGGCTTGCGGCTGCTCCCGATGGCCGCGACGCCGCGGACCAGGCCGAGCGCGCGCTGCGCGAATTCGACATCGATCAGGTCGACATGCGGATGCGCCGGCTCGGCGACCGGCTCCGTGCCGCCAGCAAGCCGCGCCCCGCCGTCAAGAACGACGGCACCGTGCGCGAGGGAGCCGTCGTGCTGCTCGACTTCGGCGACGGCGACGCCGAGCGGTACGTGGTCGGCTCGCTCGCCGAGCTGGACGAGGACGTCAACGCGGTGACGCCGACGTCGCCACTGGGACGTGCGCTGCTCGGCACCGCGCGGGGCTCGACCGTGCGCTACCGCACGCCGGCCGGCGAGCGGTCCGTCGTGGTCGTCGGCGTCGGCGACTCCGCTGAGGACCCACTCGCCAGGGATCGGGAGTCACTCGCCAGTTGAGCCGGCATCGTTGCCCGACCGTTATCAGACTCGTCGCACACTCGCGCACCGTTTGGTCCAGCCGCGCGTCTACAGGGTGTCAGAATGAGCAGCAGTCGGACCTGCCGCGGTCGCTGCTCGAGCGTGCGGCCGCCCGAGAGGATCGTCGATGAGGTTTCGGGGCATCACGGTGATGCCGGGCGCGCGCGCCCGCTTCCTGGTCGGCGTCGTCGGCGCCGTCAGCGTGGCGGCGCTGATCGCCGGCTGCTCCGCCACGTCGCAGAGCGCGCAGACGACCCCGACCGGTAGGACGGCAACGTCTACCGGCGCCGCACCAGCGACGACCACGACCACGGGGCCGACCACGACCACGGCGCCCACGACGGCCGCCCCTGCCACCCCACCGACACCGGTGCCGGTGCCGGCCTCGCTGTCGATGCGGCCCGTCAAGGGAGCCAACGGCGTCGACCCGACCGCGCCAGTAGTCGTCACGGCCGGTCACGGCATGCTCTCCTCGCTCGCCGTCACCAACCCCGCCGGCGAGCAGGTCACCGGTAGATACTCTGCCGACCGCAGCACCTGGACCTCGACCGAGGACCTGGGTTACGGCAAGACCTACGACGTCGTCGCCGTCGCCACCGGCAAGATCGGAGCGCCGGCCCGCGCAAACTCGTCGTTCACCACCGTGCAGCCCCGCACCCTCACCTACCCGTCGATCTTCCCCGGACCCGGCATTACCGACGTCGGTGTCGGCCAGCCGATCGACGTCACGTTCGACGAATCGATCACCGACAAGGCGACCGCGGAGAAGGCGCTCGTCGTGACGACGTCGCCGCCGCAGCTCGGCGCCTGGCACTGGATGAGCGACCGGGACGTGCAGTGGCGGCCGAAGGACTACTGGAGGCCCGCCACCAAGGTCACGCTGAACGCCGATGTCTACGGCAAGGACCTGGGCAACGGCGTCTTCGGCCAGGAGGACCGCACCGTCAGCTTCAAGATCCACGACGACTGGCGGGTCATCGGCAGCGTCGCCAACCACACGCTGACCGTCTACCACAACGGCGCCGCCGTCCGGACCGTCCCGGCGAGCTTCGGCAAGACCTCGACGCCGACCCACGGCGGCGTGCACGTGATCTACCAGAAGTTCCACCTGTACCTGATGAACTCGTGCTCCTACGGCATCTGCAGCGGTCCGTCGGCGTACACGAACTTCCACGCCTACTATGCCCAGCGCATCTCCGGTGACGGCGAGTTCTTGCACGTCAACGAGAGCACGGTCTACGACCAGGGCCGCTACAACGTCAGCCACGGCTGCATCA
>QHCD01000016.1 GCA_003244255.1 Pseudonocardiales bacterium
GCATGAGCACCGCCGAGCCACTCCTTTCCGGCGAGGCGGCATGAGCGAGCGGCTGCGCGGACTCGGCGTCGGAACCGGCCGTGTCGTCGGACCAGCCGTCGTCGTCAGCTCCTCCATGCCCGAACCGCCGCCGGGTGCGGCCGGCGCCGAGCCCGCGGCCGAGGCGGCCGATGCTGCCGTCGCGCTGCAGTGGGTGGCTGGACGGCTCGGTGAGTTCGCTGCCACGGCGACCGGCGAGGCGAAGGACATCCTCGATGCCCAGGTGCTCTTCGCCGCCGATCCCGGGCTCGCGGCCGACGTCGCTGAGCGCACGGGAGCCGGTGTGCCCGCCGCGCGGGCCGTGTTCGAGGCGTTCGGCCGTTACCGCGAGCTGCTCGGTTCGGCCGGGGACTACATCGCGGCGCGGGTCACCGACCTGGACGACGTGCGCGATCGCACGATCGCCCGGCTGCTCGGGCTGCCGCCTCCCGGCGTGCCCTACCTGGACGAGCCCGGCGTGCTGGTGGCCCGTGACCTGGCACCCGCCGACACCGCGACGCTCGATCCGGCGCGGGTACTCGGGTTCGTCACCGCCGAGGGCGGCCCGACGAGCCACACCGCAATCATCGCCAGGTCGCTTCAGATCCCGGCCATCGTGGGGTGCGCCGGTGCGATGGAGATCGCGGCCGGTACCCGGCTGCTCGTCGATGCCGGCGCCGGCGTCGTCGTCGTCGACCCGTCGGAGTCCCAGATCGCATCGGCGGGCTCGCACCCGAACCGTCCGCACCACGACACCGGGCGTCCGGGCGCCACCGCCGACGGGCACGCCGTGGCCCTGCTCGCCAACGTCGGCGGACCGGCCGACGCGGCCGCGGCCGTTGCGGCGCACGCCGAAGGGGTCGGCCTGCTCCGCACCGAGTTCCTGTTCCTGGGCCGGGACGAGGAGCCCTCGGTGGCCGAGCAGGTGGCTGCGTATGCCGATGTGCTCGGCCCCTTCGCCGGGAGTCGGGTCGTCGTGCGTACGCTCGACGCCGGCGCTGACAAGCCTCTGCCGTTCCTGTCGCTTGCCGACGAGGCGAATCCGGCGCTTGGCCGGCGGGGGTTGCGGGCGATGCAGGACCCGCCCGACGTGCTCGACCGGCAGCTCGCCGCGATCGCCACGGCGGCGCGTAGTTGCTCGGCGGTCACCTGGGTGATGGCGCCGATGGTGGCCGACGTCGAGGACACCCGCTGGTTCCTCGAGCGCGCGCGGGGGCACGCGCTCGACGTCGTCGGCGTGATGGTGGAGATCCCGGCGGCGGCGCTACAAGCGGGTGCCATCCTCGAGCTGGCCGATTTCGCCAGCCTCGGGACCAATGATCTCGCGCAGTACGCGCTCGCGGCGGACCGGCTGTCCGGGCCGCTGGGTCGATTTCAGGATCCGTGGCAGCCGGCGGTGCTCCGGCTGGTGCAGATGACCGCCGATGCCGGCGCGCGCCAGCGCAAGCCGGTCGGAGTCTGCGGTGAGGCGGCGGCCGATCCGATGCTGGCCTGCGTGCTCGTCGGGCTCGGCATCGGCAGCCTGTCGATGAGCGCGTCCGCCATCCCAGTGGTGCGCGGGCAGCTCGCGGCGGTCGGCTACGACGAGTGCGTGCGGCTCGCCGAGCTGGCGCTCGGCGCCGTGTCCGCGGTGGACGCACGCGCAGCCGTCGCCGACGCGCTGCGCTGACACGTCGGTCGGGGTGTTCCGCTTCGACGTCGATGACAGACTCATCACCGTGCTGCGATGGATGACTGCCGGCGAGTCACACGGTCAGGCACTGGTCGCGGTCATGGAGGGCCTGCCTGCCGGGGTGGCCGTGACGACTGACGACGTCGTGGCAGCGCTGGCCCGCCGCCGCGCCGGACACGGCCGTGGCGCGCGGATGACGTTCGAGCAGGACGCCGTCGAGCTCACCGCCGGTGTCCGGCACGGCCAGACACTCGGGGGTCCGATCGCGATCCGGATCGGCAACAGCGAGTGGCCGAAGTGGGACGTCGTCATGTCGCCGGACCCCGTCGACACCGCGGTGCTCGAGGGCCTCGCGCGAGCCGCGCCGCTGACCCGTCCACGTCCGGGTCACGCCGACCTGGTGGGGATGCAGAAGTACGGCTTCGGCGACGCCCGGCCGGTGCTCGAACGGGCCAGCGCGCGCGAGACGGCGGCGCGGGTGGCGCTCGGCGCGGTGGCATCGGCATTCCTCTGCCAGGCGCTCGACGTCGAGGTGCTGAGCCACGTCGTGTCGATCGGCTCGGTGTCCGCACCTGAGGGTGCGGTTCCCGGCCGCGGCGAACGGGACCGCGTCGATGCGAGCCCGGTCCGCTGCTACGACGCCGGAGCGAGCGCGGCGATGGTGGCGGAGATCGACGCGACCCGCAAGGACGCCGACACACTCGGCGGCGTCGTGGAGATCGTGGTGCACGGCCTGCCACCCGGCCTGGGCAGCCACGTGCACTGGGACCGCAAGCTCGACGGCCGCATCGCCGGTGCGCTGATGAGCATCCAGGCGATCAAGGGCGTGGAGTTCGGGGACGGCTTCGACGTAGCCCGGCGTCGCGGCTCGCAGGCGCACGACGAGATCGAGCGCAGCGAGGGCCGGATCTCCCGGCGCACCAGCCGTTCCGGCGGTGTCGAGGGCGGGATGTCCACCGGCGAGATGCTGCGGGTGCGCGCAGCGATGAAGCCCATCTCCACCGTCCCACGCGCTCTGTCCACTGTGGACACTGCGACCGGCGAGGCGGCCGTCGCGATCAACCAGCGCAGCGACGTCTGCGCCGTCCCGGCGGCGGGTGTGGTCGCCGAGGCGATGGTCGCACTCACCGTGGCGGCCGCGGCGCTGGAGAAGTTCGGTGGTGACTCGCTCGTCGAAACGCGTCGTAATGCCCGCGGATACCTCGACAACCTGGTCGTGCGCTGATGTCGCCGCGCTTGGTCGTCGTCGGACCGCCCGGCGCGGGGAAGACGACGGTCGGCACGATCCTGGCCGCGCGCCTCGACGTCGGTTTCCGGGACACTGACGACGACGTCGAAACAGCCGCTGGCAAGTCGGTGTCGGACATCTTCGTCGACGACGGCGAACCGCGCTTCCGCGAACTCGAGCGGGCAGCCGCGAGCACGGCGCTGGTGGAGCACGACGGCGTGCTCGCACTCGGCGGCGGAGCGGTGGAATCCGAGCAGACCCGGATGGCACTGCGAGGATGCGTTGTGGTGCACCTCGCCGTCGGATTCGCCGACGCCGCAGGCAGAGTGGGACTCAACCGCGACCGGCCGCTGCTGCTGCCGAACCCGCGTGCGCAGTTGCGGGCGCTGCTGGCGGCTCGCCGCCCGCTCTACGACGACGTCGCGACCATCACCGTCGATACGAGCGGGCGCTCGCCCGACGAGGTTGCCGCCGACGTGCTGGCGAGACTGCCGTGACGACGATCCACGTCGGTGGCGCCGCGCCCTACGACGTCGTCGTCGGACGGGGGTTGCTCAGTGCACTGCCCGCGCTGCTGGCCGGCGTCGCCCGGGTGGCCGTGGTCTCCTCGAAGACACAGCCCGACCTCGCGGCCCGGGTGGCCGACAACGTCCGCGGCGCCGGCGTCGATGTCCTCCCGATCACCGTGCCCGACGGCGAGGCTGCCAAGCAGGTGAAGGTCGCTGCCCGCTGCTGGAATGCCCTGGCAGCGGAGGGTTTTACCCGCACCGATGCTGTGGTGGGCGTGGGCGGCGGCGCGGTCACCGACCTGGCCGGCTGGGTCGCGTCGTGCTGGCTGCGCGGCGTTCGCGTTGTGCAGGTACCGACCACGCTGCTCGGCATGGTCGATGCCGCGATCGGCGGCAAGACCGGCGTGAATATCGCCGCGGGCAAGAACCTGATCGGTGCGTTCCACCCGCCGGCGGGCGTGCTGTGTGACCTGGACCTGCTCGCCACATTGCCGCCGCGCGACTTCGTCGCCGGGCTCGCTGAGGTGGTCAAGGCCGGCTTCATCGCCGATCCCGCGATCCTGGACCTGATCGAGCGGGAGCCCGCCGCTGCCGCCGATCCGCGGTCGACGGTGGTGGCGGAGCTGGTGAAGCGCGCGGTGGGCGTCAAGGCGGACGCCGTCAGCCAGGATCTGCGCGAAGCCGGTCCCCGGGAGATGCTCAACTACGGCCACACACTCGCCCACGCGATCGAGCGTCACGAGCGGTACCGATGGCGGCACGGCGACGCGGTCGCCGTCGGCATGGTCTTCGCCGCGAGCCTTGGGCGAAGGTCCGGGCGGTTGGACGACTCCACGGCCGCACGGCACCGCGCCGTCCTGCAGTTGGTCGGGCTGCCGACCGGATACGACGCCGGCGCCTGGCCGTCGTTGCTCGACTCGATGCGGCTGGACAAGAAGGCGCGTGGCCACCGGCTGCGGTTCGTCGTCCTCGACGGGCTGGCACGGCCGGGCATACTCGACGATCCCGACGACGGCCTGCTCGAGGCGGCTTACCAGGAGGTGTGCACATGAGTGCCACGGCGGGTCCTACCGGTGCTTCGTCCGGCCGGGCGATCTGGGTGCTGAACGGCGCGAACATCGGCCGGCTCGGCACTCGCGAACCCGACGTCTACGGCCCGGCCTCCTACGACGACCTGGTCGAGGTGTGCAGGCGAACGGCGCAGGATCTCGGCGTCGACGTCGACGTGCGGCAGACCGATGCCGAGGGCGAACTGCTCGAATGGCTGCACGAGGCCGCCGATGAGAAGGTGGCGGTGCTGCTCAACCCCGGCGGGTGGTCGCACACGTCGGTGGTGCTGCGGGACGCGTGCGCGATGCTCACGGCGCCGCTCGTCGAGGTCCACCTGTCGAACATTTACGCGCGGGAGGCGTTCCGGCACCGGTCGCTGACCTCAGCGGTCGCGACCGGCGTGATCTGCGGGCTCGGTGTGGAGGGTTACGCGCTCGGGCTGGCGTTCCTCGCCGGCAGACGATGACCCGTCAGGCGCACCGCCGCGATCGACTGCGCGCCGAGGCCGCGGGCCGAGGGTTCGACGCCGTCCTGGTGACCTCGCTGGTCAACGTGCGGTATCTCACCGGATTCACCGGGTCGAACGGCGCCGTCCTGGTCGGCGCCACTGCAGCCGGCGACGCCGTCGCCACGGACTCGCGGTACCGCATCCAGGTGGGGGTGCGGGCGCCGGACCTGCCGGCGGTCATCGAGCGGGCCGCTGCGGTGGCCCTGCTGAAACGTGCGAGCGGGCAGGGGATGCGCCGGGTCGGCTACGAGTCGCATGACGTGACGGTCGACGGGCTGCGCGATCTGGCCGCCGCCGCGCCCGATGTCGAACTGGTCAGCGCGGAACGCGCCGTCGAAGGGCTGCGCGCCGTGAAGGACGAGGCGGAGATCGCGACGCTAGGAAAGGCCTGTGCCATCGCCGATCGTGCCCTCGCCGGACTGCTCGCCGATGGCGGGCTGCGCGCCGGCCGCAGCGAGCGCGCCGTGGCACTCGACCTCGATCGTCGGATGCTGGAGCTCGGCGCGGCCGCCGTGTCCTTCGAAACGATCGTCGCGGCCGGACCGGCGGGTGCCAGCCCACACCATCGCCCGGACGACCGGCCGCTCGCGGACGGTGACCTGGTGGTCATCGACTTCGGCGCGGAACACGGCGGCTACCACTCCGACATGACCCGCACCGTCGGCGTCGGCACGCTGGATGGCTGGCAGCGCGATCTCTACGACGTGGTCGCCCGGGCGCACCGTGCCGGATGCGCCGCCGTCATCCCGGGCGCGTCAACCCGCGCCGTCGACGCCGCCGCTCGCTCGGTCATCGACCAGGCCGGGCACGGGGCCGAGTTCGGCCACGGCCTTGGCCACGGGGTGGGGCTGGAGATCCACGAGGCACCGGCGCTCGGTCCGTCGTCCGCGGGTACACTCGGCGCGCTGATGACGGTGACCGTCGAGCCCGGTGTCTACGTCGAGGGCAGGGGCGGGGTCCGCATCGAGGACACGCTCGTGGTCCGCGACGGCGAGCCGGAGCTGCTCACGACCACGGGCAGAGACCTGATCACCGTCTAGGCCACCGCGCATCAGCGGTAACCGATCACCCGGGAGATTGCGCTACGTGGCGACCACCAACGACCTGAAGAACGGCATCACCCTCGACCTCTCCGGTGAGCTGTGGACGGTCGTGTCCTTCCAGCACGTCAAGCCGGGCAAGGGCGGGGCGTTCGTGCGCACGACGCTGAAGAACGTCCGCAGCGGCAAGGTGGTCGACCGGACGTTCAATGCCGGAGTCAGGGTTGAGTTGGCCACCGTCGACAAGCGCACGATGACGTTCCTCTACCGCGACGGCGGCGACTTCGTCTTCATGGACGGTCAGACCTTTGAGCAGGTGTCCGTACCCGCGAACACCGTGGGCACCGGCGCGGACTATCTGCTCGACAACGCCGACGCCGTCGTCGCAGTGCACGATTCGGTCCCGCTCTACGTCGAGCTGCCGACCAGCGTCGAGCTGGTGATCTCGCAGACCGACCCGGGCCTGCAGGGCGACCGCTCGACCGGCGGGACGAAGCCCGCGACGCTGGAGACGGGCGCGACCATCCAGGTGCCGCTGTTCGTCGGCACCGGTGAGAAGGTCAAGGTCGATACCCGCGATGGCCGCTACCTGGGCCGGGTGTCCGGCTAGTGTCGATCCCGCACCGGATCGGCTGGCGAAGATGAGCGCACGGCGCGGTGCGCTATGCCGGACGCTTCGGTGAGCGCTCGCCGCAAGGCCCGCAAGCGAGCGCTCGATGTGCTCTTCGAGAGCGACCAGCGCGGCGTCGACCCGCTGACGACGCTGGCCGAACGGCTGGCGCAGGCGAGCCCGCCCGTACCCGGCTACGCCGTGGAACTGGTCGAAGGTGTCAGCGCCGAGCTGGTCCGCATCGACGAGCTGATCGGCGAATACTCCCACGGCTGGAGCCTCGACCGGATGCCGGCCGTCGACCGCGCGCTGCTGCGCCTGGCCGCCTACGAGCTGCTGTATCAGCCCTGCGTCCCCACCGCCGTCGTCATCGACGAGGCCGTCGAACTCGCGAAGGACCTCTCCACCGGCGATTCGCCGCGGTTCGTCAACGGCGTGCTCGGCCGGTTGTCCGAGCTGCGACCGGTCAGTGCGCCGCGGGAGTATCCCGAGGAGTCAGTACACCCCAGTCCGTGAGGCGCCCGGTCAGCTCGTCGACGGTGAGGTCGTAGACGATGGCCAGCGTGCGCATGTCCTCGCCGCGGACCGAGAGCACCCGGCCGTTGTAGTCCCCGCGCTGGCTCTGGATCGCCGCCGCCCAGCGGGCGAGCGGCCCGACCTCCTCCGGCGGAAGCTCGGAGAGCCGCTGCAGGTCGAGGACGACGCGGCCGGTCACCTGGCCCGGCGGGGTGCGCGGCGGGGCGGGCAGTAGCTCGTTCACCGGGACGCCGTAGAACTCGGCCAGCTCGGCGAGCTTGGAGACCGTGACCGCGCGGTCACCGCGCTCGTAGGAACCGACGACGACGGCCTTCCACCGGCCGCCGGACTTCTTCTCCACGCCGTGCAGCGAGAGCCCCTGCTGGGTGCGGATCGTGCGCAGCCGCGATCCGAGTGCGGTGCCATACTGTTTGTTCACGATCGACTACTCCCCGTCAGGGTTCAGGCCCAGGAACTCCTGGTCCGGCCGAAGTGGAACAGCGGTAGGGACAGCGTAGCCGGTTTCGGCTACAGAGCGTGACAGAATCGGCGATTCGTTTCTGCGGCACCCGGGTCGTCGTCGATCCGGCGCCGCCTTGCGGTGGCGCCGTCGGCCGGTCACTAGCACCGTCGGGTAGGGTCACCGGGTTAGAAGCATCCTTTAAACGACCCGTCCAGTGAGGCGGGAAAGGAGGCTCGCAGATGATGGCTGTCCCGCTTCGGCGATGCTTGGTCCAACCGGCTGACGTGGCGCGGGTGATCGACCGCATCGCGCACGAGATCCTGGAGAAATCCGCTGGGGCGCGCGATGTCGCGCTGCTCGGCATACCGACCCGCGGCGCGCCGCTCGCTCGCCGGCTGGCCGCCCGGATGGCCGCCTTCGAAGGCGTCGAGGTTCCGACCGGCTCCCTGGACATCACCCTGTATCGCGACGACCTGCGGATGCGCGGCGTTCGCGCGCTGGAGCCGACCACCGAACCGCCCGGCGGTATCGACGGCAAGCTCGTCGTCCTGGTCGACGACGTCCTGTTCTCCGGTCGCACCGTCCGCGCGGCGCTGGACGCGCTCGGCGAGCTGGGGCGCCCGCGCGCCGTCCAGCTCGCCGTGCTGGTCGACCGCGGGCATCGTGAGCTGCCGATCAGGGCGGACTACGTCGGCAAGAACATCCCAACCTCGCGCACCGAGAACGTGGCGGTGCGACTGTCCGAAGTGGACGGTGTCGACGAGGTGTGGCTGGACACGGTGACCGAGGGAGCGCCCGCATGAAGCACCTGCTCTCGGCCGGCGACCTCGACCACGACACCGCCGTGCACGTGCTCGACACGGCCGAACGGCTGGCCCGCATCGCCGATCGGCCGGTCAAGAAGTTGCCGACGTTGCGCGGCCGGACGGTCGTGAACCTGTTCTTCGAGGACTCGACCCGGACCCGGATTTCCTTTGAGGCAGCGGCGAAGCGACTCTCGGCCGACGTGATCAACTTCTCGGCCAAGGGTTCCAGCGTGTCGAAGGGCGAGAGCCTCAAGGACACCGCGATGACGCTGGAGGCGATGGGGACCGACGCCGTCATCGTCCGGCATTCCTGCTCGGGCGCGCCGCACCGGCTGGCGAACAGCGGCTGGATCGGCGGGCATGTCGTCAACGCCGGCGACGGCACCCATGAGCACCCGACCCAGGCGCTGCTCGACGCCTTCACCATGCGTCGCCGGCTGCGCGGCGGCGTCGGCGATCTGGCCGGCCTGCGGGTGACGCTGGTCGGCGACGTCCTGCACAGCCGCGTCGCGCGGTCGAACGTGCTGCTGCTCTCGACCCTCGGTGCGGCGGTGACGCTGGTGGCGCCGCCGACCCTGCTCCCGGTGGGCGTCGAGACGTGGCCGTGCGCGACGTCGTACGACCTGGACGAGACCCTGCCCGGCTCCGACGTCGTGATGATGCTGCGCGTGCAGTCGGAACGGATGAACGCGTCGTTCTTCCCGACCACGCGCGAATACAGCCGCCGCTACGGCCTGGACCGGGCCCGGCTGGGACTGCTGCCCGAGCACACCATCGTGATGCACCCGGGCCCGATGAACCGCGGCATGGAGATCGCGCCCGACGTCGCCGACTCGGCCCGTTCGACGATCGTCGAGCAGGTGACCAACGGGGTGAGCGTGCGGATGGCCGTGCTCTACCTGCTGCTCGGCGGCGCCGACATCGGTGCGCCAGCGCCGGCCGAGGCGATCGGTGAACCGGTGCCGGCGGGGGTGGCGTGATGGCCGGCTTCCTGCTGACCGGCGCCCATCCCTACGGCGAGGGCGCGACCGACATCCGGCTCGTCGACGGCGTCATCGCCGAGGTCGGCTCGGGCCTGACCCCGGGTTCGGCCGAGGTGATCGACGCCGCCGGGCTGGTGGCGCTGCCCGGCCTTGTCGACCTGCACACCCACCTGCGTGAGCCCGGCCGGGAGGACGCCGAGACGGTGCAGACGGGATCGCGGGCGGCGGCACTCGGTGGGTATACCGCGGTGCACGCGATGGCGAACACCGAACCGGTGGCCGATACCGCGGGTGTGGTGGAGCAGGTCTGGCGGCTCGGCCGCGAGGCCGGGCTGGTCGACGTGCAGCCGATCGGCGCCGTGACCGTCGGGTTGCGCGGTGAGCGGCTCGCCGAACTCGGCGCGATGGCCGATTCCGTCGCTGGCGTAAGGGTTTTCTCCGACGACGGTCTGTGTGTGTCCGACGCCGTACTGATGCGCCGGGCGCTGGAGTACGTCCGTGCGTTCGACGGCGTGATCGCGCAGCACGCTCAAGAGCCACGCCTGACCGAAGGCGCCCAGATGAACGAGGGCATTCGTTCCGGCGTGCTCGGCATGCGTGGTTGGCCGGGTGTCGCTGAGGAGGCGGTGATCGCCCGGGATGTGCTGCTGGCGGCGCATGTCGGCTCGCGGCTGCACGTGTGCCACGTGTCGACCGCGGGATCGGTGGAGATCATCCGGATCGCGAAGGAGCGCGGGATGCCGGTGACGGCGGAGGTGACGCCGCACCACCTGATGCTCACGGAGGAACTGATCGACGGCTACGACCCCGTGTACAAGGTGAATCCGCCGCTGCGCACCGCCGACGACGTGGCGGCGCTGCGCGCTGGCCTCGCCGACGGCACGATCGATGTCGTCGCGACCGACCATGCGCCGCACACGCCGGAGGCCAAGGACTGCGAGTGGGATGCCGCGGCATTCGGAATGCTCGGGCTGCAGACCGCCCTGTCCGTCGTCATCGCGACGATGGTGCATCCCGGCTTGCTGGACTGGCGCGACGTTGCCGATCGGATGTCGGTGCGGCCGGCGCAGATCGGGCAGCTCGACGCCCACGGCGCGAAGCTCGCCGTCGGGGCACCCGCGAACCTCGTCCTCGTCGATGCGGGCGCCGAGGTCGTCGTCGAGGTCGCCGAGCTCGCCAGCCGCAGTCGCAACACGCCGTACGCCGGCATGACGCTGCCGGGCAAGGTGGTCGCGACGTTCCTGCGCGGCGCACCGACCGTGCTGGACGGAAAGGCGTGCCGATGAGTGGTCGGCCGAAGGCTGGCGGATGGCGGGTGCGGGCGTGGCCATGGCGGCAGCGGCAGCCTGCGGACGATCTGCCGGCTCCGCCGGAGGACCGCGGCTCATTGGTGGTCGCGCCGCTCTCCGGTCGGTATCTCGGGACGTCGAACGCACCGCAGGTTGAACGCATCGGTGGCGTGCCCGGCCGCCTGGAGCTCTGCGACGACGGCCTGCTCGTCGAGTGGCATGAGAACGACGGCGCGGTATGGATCGCCGCCGAGGCGATGACCCGCGCTCACACCGAGCGGACCGTGCTCGATCGGGTCGGTGTCGGTGACGTGCTGGTCGTGAGTTGGTCGCACGGTGACGATGCGCTGCATACCGCGTTCCACGGCGACGACCCGCGGGCGCACCTGGACTACGTGCGCGCGATCGAGGGCCTCGTGCACCCGGCCGGGACGGTCTCGTGAGGACCCCTACCGCGGAGGCGGCATGAAAACCGCGCCGAC
The DNA here is from genome assembly GCA_003244255.1 of Pseudonocardiales bacterium. Lineage (GTDB taxonomy): Bacteria > Actinomycetota > Actinomycetes > Mycobacteriales > QHCD01 > QHCD01. Next base: position 11,175 of record QHCD01000016.1, read on the forward strand.
GGTGCTCGTGTTGGAGGACGGCCGGGTCTTCTGCGGCGAGGGGTACGGCGCCGCGGGGGAGGCGATCGGCGAGGCCGTCTTCGCGACGGGTATGACCGGCTATCAGGAGACCCTGACCGACCCGTCTTATCACCGGCAGATCGTCGTACAGACCGCGCCGCACATCGGCAACACCGGCGTCAACGACGAGGATCCGGAGTCGCGGCGGATCTGGGTGGCTGGCTACGTGGTGCGGGATCCGGCTCGGCGGCCGTCGTCGTGGCGGTCGCAGCGGTCGCTGGACGACGAGCTGCTCGCGCAGAACGTCGTCGGCATCGCCGGCGTCGACACCCGCGCGATCACCCGGCACCTGCGCGAGCGCGGCGCGATGCGTGCCGGCATCGGCGCGGCTTGCGGCATCGACGGGCTGCTGGAGCGGGTGCGAGCGGCGCCGCGGATGACCGGAGCCGACCTCGCGGGCGAGGTGACGACCGACGAGCCTTACGTCGTGCCCGCAATAGGTGCGCGCCGCTTCACCGTTGCCGCGCTCGACCTGGGTATTAAGGCGATGACTCCGCACCGGCTGGCCGAGCGTGGCATCGAGGTGCGCGTGCTGCCGTCGATGTGCACTGTGGAGGATCTGCTGGCAGGTGCGCCTGACGGTGTGTTCCTCGCCAACGGTCCCGGCGACCCGGCGACCGCTGATGCCGCAGTGGAACTCACCAGGTCGGTGCTCGACCGGCGGGTTCCGCTGTTTGGCATCTGCTTCGGTAACCAGGTGCTCGGCCGGGCGCTCGGACTCGGCACCTACAAGCTGCGGTACGGCCATCACGGCATCAACCAGCCGGTTCTCGATCGCGCCACCGGCAGGGTCGAGATCACCGCACACAACCACGGCTTCGCCGTCGACGCGCCGCTGGATCACGCCGTCGACACGGCCTACGGCCCGGTCGAGGTGAGCCACGTCTGCCTGAACGACGACGTCGTGGAAGGCCTGCGGTGTAAGGACATCCCGGCCTTCTCCGTGCAGTATCACCCCGAGGCGGCGGCCGGGCCTCATGACGCCGGACACCTGTTCGATCGGTTCGTCACGCTGATGGACGGAGCCCGCTGATGCCGCGGCGCGACGACATCGACCACGTGCTAGTGATCGGCTCCGGGCCCATCGTCATCGGCCAGGCCTGCGAGTTCGACTACTCCGGCACCCAGGCATGCAGGGTGCTGCGCGCCGAAGGCGTGCGGGTGAGCCTGGTGAACAGCAACCCGGCGACGATCATGACCGACCCGGAGTTCGCGGCCGCCACTTACGTCGAGCCGCTGACGCCCGACTTCGTCGCGAGGGTCATCGCCCGCGAGCGTCCGGACGCGGTGCTCGCCACGCTGGGCGGGCAGACGGCGTTGAATATCGCCGTCGCGCTGGCCGAGCAGGGCGTGCTGGAGAAGCACGGTGTCGAGCTGATCGGCGCCGACGTCGAGGCCATCGAACGCGGCGAGGATCGGCAGCGGTTCAAGGACATCGTGCGGTCGGTTGGCGGCGAGGTGCCACGCAGCAGCGTCTGCCCCTCGCTCGACGCCGCGCTGTCCACCGTGGAGGAGCTGGGCTACCCCGTCGTGGTGCGGCCGTCGTACACGATGGGCGGCGCCGGGTCGGGGATGGCAAGGGACGAGGACTCGCTGCGCCGGATCGTCGACACCGGGCTCGCGGCGAGCCCGGTGCACGAGGTGCTGATCGAGGAGAGCGTGCTCGGCTGGAAGGAGTTCGAGCTCGAGCTGATGCGCGACAGGCATGACAACGTCGTCGCGGTCTGCTCGATCGAGAACCTCGACCCGATGGGGGTGCACACCGGCGACTCGGTGACGGTGGCGCCCGCGATGACCCTGACCGACCGCGAGTACCAGGCGATGCGCGACCTCGGCATCGCCGTGCTGCGCGCCGTGGGAGTGGACACCGGCGGTTGCAACATCCAGTTCGCGGTGCACCCTGAGACCGGCCGGCTCGTCGTGATCGAGATGAACCCGCGCGTCTCGCGATCCAGTGCATTGGCGAGCAAGGCAACCGGCTTCCCGATCGCGAAGATCGCCACCCTGCTGGCCATCGGCTACACCCTGGACGAGATAGGAAACGACATCACCGGCGAGACACCGGCATCGTTCGAGCCGGCGCTGGATTACGTCGTCGTGAAGGTGCCGCGGTTCGCCTTCGAGAAGTTCCCGGGCGCCGACACCGAACTCACGACCACCATGAAGTCGGTGGGCGAGGCGATGTCGCTCGGCCGCAACTTCACCGAGGCGCTGGGCAAGGCGCTGCGATCAATGGAGACGAAGGCGGCCGGGTTCTGGACGGTGCCCGACCCGGAGAGCGCGACGCTGGAGTCCACGTTGGACGGCCTGCGGACGCCGCACGACGGCCGGCTCTACACGGTCGAGCGGGCGCTGCGACTCGGCGCGAGCATCGAGCAGGTCAGCGCGGCCAGCGGTATCGACGCGTGGTTCGTCGACCAGATCGCCTCGCTGGTAGAACTCCGCGCCGAGCTCGACGCGGCACCGGCGCTGGAGCCCGCCCTGCTCCGCCGGGTCAAGCGTGCCGGGCTCTCGGATCGGCAGATCGCCTGCCTGCGGCCGGAACTGGCCGGCGAGGCAGGAGTTCGTATCCTGCGGCACCGCCTCGACGTCCGGCCGGTCTACAAGACCGTCGACACCTGTGCGGCGGAGTTCGCGGCATCGACGCCGTACCACTACTCCTCCTACGACGAGGAGGACGAGGTGCGGCCCCAACGCGACCGCCCGAAGGTCATCATCCTCGGCTCCGGGCCCAACCGCATCGGCCAGGGGATCGAGTTCGACTACTCCTGCGTGCACGCGGCGATGGCGTTACGCGAGGAGTACGAGACCGTGATGGTCAACTGCAACCCGGAGACGGTCTCGACCGACTACGACACGGCCGACCGGCTGTACTTCGAGCCGCTGACGCTCGAAGACGTCCTGGAGGTGGTGCACGCCGAGATGCGCTCGGGCACCGTTGCCGGTGTGATCTGCCAGCTCGGCGGACAGACGCCGCTCGGGCTCGCGCAGCGGCTGAAGGACCTCGGCGTGCCCATCGTCGGTACCCAGCCGGAGGCGATCCACCTGGCCGAGGAGCGCGGTGAGTTCGGCCGGATCCTCGGCGAGGCTGGCCTTCCGGCGCCCGAGCACGGGCTTGCGACGTCGTACGCGCAGGCCCGCGCGATCGCCGCGCGGATCGGCTACCCGGTGCTGGTCCGGCCGAGCTACGTGCTCGGCGGGCGCGGCATGGAGATCGTCTACGACGACAGCACTCTGGAGCGGTACATCGCCCGCGCGACAGCGGTTTCGCCCGAACACCCGGTGCTGGTCGACCGGTTCCTCGAGGATGCGGTCGAGGTCGACGTCGACGCGCTCTACGACGGCGCCGAGCTCTACCTGGGCGGGATCATGGAGCACATCGAGGAGGCCGGCATCCACTCCGGCGACTCCGCCTGCGCGCTGCCGCCGATCACCCTCGGCTCCGACGAGGCCGCCCTCGTCCGGGATTCGACGAAGCGGATCGCCGCCGGCATCGGCGTTCGCGGCCTGCTGAACGTTCAGTACGCGCTCAAGGACGGCGTGCTGTTCGTGCTCGAGGCAAACCCGCGCGCGTCCCGAACGGTGCCGTTCGTGTCGAAGGCCACCGGCGTGCAGCTGGCCAAGGCGGCGGCCCGGATCGCGCTCGGCGCATCGATCGCGCAGCTGCGGGTCGACGGCATGCTGCCGCCGGTGGGCGACGGCGGTGACCTGCCCGACCACGCAGCTACCGCAGTGAAAGAGGCGGTGCTGCCGTTCCACCGCTTCCGCACCGCCGAAGGCCGCGGCATCGACACCATCCTCGGCCCCGAGATGAAGTCGACCGGCGAGGTGATCGGATTCGACCTCGCGTTCGGCACTGCGTTCGCGAAGTCGCAGGCGGCGGCGTACGGCTCGCTTCCGACCAGCGGGCGGCTGTTCGTCAGCGTCGCGAACCGCGACAAGCGAGCGATCATCTTCCCGGTGAAACGCCTGGCAGATCTGGGTTTCGCTGTGCTGGCAACCGAGGGCACGGCGCACGTCCTGCGCCGCCACGGCGTCGACGTCGAGGTGGTTGGCAAGTTTAGCGACGGCCCGGGCAACTGCGTCGAACGCATCCTGGCCGGCGATGTCGCGCTGGTGATCAACACGCCGTTCGGCAGCCCGGGCAACTCCGGGCCGCGCCTGGACGGATACGAGATCCGCACGGCGTCGGTGAGCTCCAGTATCCCGTGCATCACCACGGTGCAGGGTGCGGCGGCCTGCGTCCAGGGCATCGAGGCGATGCTGCGCGGCGAGATCGATGTGCGGCCGCTGCAGGAGCTGCACGAGCGGCTCCGCGCGTGGCGTGAAGGGTCCGCCTGATGCGCCCGGTCCACGTGCGTGGCGAGGTGCTCTCGCGCAAGCGGGTCGGCGCCTACCATCAGATCACCCTGATCGCGCCGGGCGTGGCGGACTCCGCGCGCCCGGGCCAGTTCGTCGCCCTCGCGGTCGGCGGGGCGACCTCCGGCCTGCTGCTGCGGCGTGCCTTCGCGATCTACGGCGCGACCCCTGCCGGGGTTTACGGCGGCACGGTGCAGATCGTGGTAGCGGTGCGCGGCGGGGGTACGGCGTGGCTGGCGAGCCTCGATCAGGGTGATCCGGTCGACGTCGTCGGCCCGCTTGGGTCGCCGTTCAGGCTGCCCGCGCGACCGGTGTCGGCGGTGCTCGTCGGCGGGGGATACGGCAGCGCCGGGCTGTTCGGCCTGGCGCAGATGCTGCGCGGCCGGTCCTGCCGGGTCGACATGGTGCTCGGCGCCGCCAGCGCCGACCGGCTGTTCGGTGAGCTGGAGGCCAAGCGCACCGCCGTCAGCCTCGAGGTGACGACCGACGACGGCGGCGCGGGCCGGCGGGGTGTCGTCACCGACGTGCTGCCGGAGGTGATCGAACGGGCCGGCGCCGGAGTGGTCTACGCGTGCGGGCCGATGCCGATGCTGCGCGCCTGCGGTGACGTCGCGGCGTCCTACGACATCCCGTGCCAGGTCGCCGTCGAGGAGTCCATGGCCTGCGGCATCGGCGTGTGCATGACCTGCGTGCTGCCCGTCGTCGGCGACGACCGCGTCACCCGCATGGTGCGCTCGTGCGTCGACGGCCCGGTGTTCGCGGCCGACCGCGTCCGCTGGGACGACGTCGGTACCGTGCCTGCTGACGCCCTGGGCGCGACCCCGGCGCGGGCTCCAGTCGCTGGGGCCAGCTGATGCGGGCCGTCGACTTCCTCACCGCGCCCGACGTCGACATGGGCGCGGCACTCGCCGGACGGCGCTTCCCGAACCCGGTCTTCACCGCATCCGGCTGTGCCGCCTCCGGACGCGAGCTTGCCCAGTTCTTCGACGTCGCCGAACTGGGTGGTGTGGTGACCAAGTCGGTGATGCTGCGGCCGCGCGCCGGCCGGCCGACGCCGCGGATGGCCGAGACACCGAGCGGGATGCTCAACTCGATCGGCCTGCAGGGCCCCGGCATCGACGCGTTCTGCAGCCACGACCTGCCCTGGCTGGTCGAGCAGGGCGCCCGTGCCGTCGTCAGCATCGCCGGATCGAGCGTCCAGGACTACGCCGAACTGGCCGGGCGGCTAGCGGAGCAGCCGGGTGTCGCGATGGTCGAGGTGAACATCTCCTGTCCGAACGTCGAGGACCGCGGGCAGGTGTTCGGCTGCGATCCCGGTGCCGCATCTGCGGTGATCCGTGCCGTGCGCGCGGAGGCGGCTCGGGGGGTACCGGTCTTCGCGAAGCTCTCACCCGACGTCACCGACATCGTCGCGGTGGCCAGGGCCTGCGTCGATGCCGGCGCGCACGGCCTTTCGATGATCAACACGCTGCTCGGCGTCGTGATCGACACCGACACCCTGCGCCCGACACTCGCGGGCACCACCGGTGGGCTGTCCGGGCCGGCCATCCGGCCGGTGGCGGTGCGGTGCGTCTGGCAGGTGCACGCGGCGATGCCCGACGTTCCGATCCTCGGCATGGGCGGCATCGCCACCGGTCTCGACGCGCTGCAGTTCGTGCTGGCCGGTGCCAGCGCCGTGTCGGTCGGCACGGCCGTGTTTGCAGATCCCGGTGCTCCGGTGCGGGTGCTCGCGCAGTTGCGGGAAGCCCTGGCGGAGCGGGGTTTCCCGCGATTCTCCGACGCGATCGGTCGAGCCCACCGCCCGCCCGATCCGATGCCGGTCGGGAACGAGAACGTCGACGTCACGGCCGAGGAGGCCGCGGAGCACGATGACGCCGTTCGGTGAACGCCTGACCGCTGCGTTGGCAGCGCGCGGGCCGCTGTGCGTGGGCATCGACCCGCACGACTCGCTGCTGCGCGAGTGGGGGCTCGACGTCGACCTCGCCGGGCTGGAGCGGTTCTCCCGCACCTGCGTCGATGCGCTCTCCGGCGAGGTGGCCGTCGTCAAGCCCCAGTCGGCCTTCTTCGAGCGGTTCGGCTCCGGCGGCATCGCGGTGCTGGAGCGGGTGATCGCCGACGCCCGCTCGGCGGGTGCGCTGCTGATCGTCGACGCGAAGCGCGGTGACATCGGCAGCACGATGACGGCCTACGCCACGGCGTACTGCGACCCGTCGAGCTCGCTCGCCGGCGATGCCGTCACGGTCGCGCCGTACGTCGGTTTCGGTGCGCTGGCACCGCTGCTCGACGCCGCGCGCGCGCACGGCTCGTGCGTGCTGGTGCTGGCCGCGACGTCGAATCCCGAGGGGGCCGCCGTGCAGCGGGCCGCCGGTGCGGACGGGCGCTCGGTGGCCCAGACGATCATCGACCAGGCCGCCGCAGCCAACGCGCACAGCGTGGGACCGCTGGGGTTCGTCGGCGTCGTCGTCGGCGCGACCCTCGGCGAGCTCGACCTCGACCTCGCCGCGCTGGCCGGGCCCATTCTGGTCCCCGGCCTCGGCGCGCAGGGTGGCACGCCCGGCGACATCAAGCGGCTCTTCGGCACGCTGCCCGGCGTGCTGCCCTCGACGTCACGCGGCGTCCTCGCCGCCGGGCCGAGCCCGAAGAACCTGCGGGCCGCGGCCCGCCGGCAGGTCGACGCGCTACGCGACGCCGGTCTGTGACTGCGACAGGCTCGATCGATGGGCGGAACCGGCCGCGATCGAAGGTGCCTTGCCTGTCGGGATTCTGAGCTTGCTGACCCGGATGCCTCTCGGCGGTGTTCGCCGCACGGGCGGCGCCGCAGACCGCGCACGATCCGGGCAACCCTGCAACCCGCGACCGCCGGGGTGGGAGTTCGCCCAGGTGGTCCCTGCTCGCCGAGATCCGGATTCACCACCGCTGGGGGCGGCGAGACCGGTGGCAAACCCGGATCTCGGCGCCGGGCAGTGCACGTCGGGACTCAAGCGAACGGCGCGATACCCCCCAGGCCCGGGCAGGCGATAGGTTGCCCCTGTCGTTGCTGGCGTCGGCGTTCGGAAGCGGGAGTGATCTGGGTGGCTCTACCGCCGTTGTCCCCCGAGCAACGGGTGGCCGCGCTCGCCAAAGCGGCCGGAACGCGGCGCGCGCGCGCGGAGCTCAAGGGTCGGCTCAAGCACGGCGGAGCGACCCTGGCCGACGTGCTGGCGGCTGCCGACTCCGACGACGTGGTCGGCAGGATGCGGATCGGCGAGCTGCTGGAGTCGCTGCCCGGCGTCGGCAAGACCCGGGCGGCGCAGACCGTGGACCGGATCGGCATCTCGCCGACACGCCGGCTGCGCGGTCTCGGGACGCGGCAGCGGGATGCGCTGCGTCGCGAGTTCCCGACCGCGCACTGACCGCGTCGTGATCGGGCTGACCGTGCTCTCCGGCCCGTCCGGCGTCGGCAAGGGCACGGTCGTGGCCGCGGTCCGACGCCGGCACCCCGACGTGTGGGTGTCGGTGTCAGCGACGACGCGCCATCCGCGGCCGGGCGAGATCGACGGCGTCACCTACGAGTTCGTCGACCGGGCCCGATTCCGCGAGATGGTCGAGAGCGGCGCGTTCCTCGAGCACGCCGAGTACGCGGGCAACCTCTACGGCACACCGCTGCGGGCCGTCGCCGACCGGCTGGCAGCGGGGGGCAGCGCTCTGCTGGAGATCGACCTGCAGGGTGCTCGCCAGGTGCGGCAGGCGATGCCCCATGCACGGCTGGTGTTCCTCGCGCCGCCGTCGTGGGACGAGCTTGTCCGTCGGCTGGTCGGCCGCGGCACCGAACCTGCTGTGGTTCGGCAGCGGCGGCTGGCCACCGCGCGCGAGGAAGTGGCGGCCGAGAATGAGTTCGACCACGTCGTCGTCAACGATGATGTCGATCGTGCGGCCGATGAGTTGGTAGCATTGATGGCGAATCCAGCCTCGTGCCGCGACGGTCAGTGACCGCCGGTCGGTGTGCTGGCCAGTCGAGGAGAAGGCTGATCTCACCCGTGTCTGGAATCGTTGCGCACCCCGAGGGCCTGACCAACCCGCCGATCGACGACCTACTCACCCACACGTCGTCGAAGTACGCGCTGGTGATCTACGCGGCCAAGCGCGCACGCCAGATCAACGCCTACTACAGCCAGCTCGGCGAGGGCCTGCTCGAGTACGTCGGGCCGCTGGTCGAGACCGCGCCGCAGGAGAAGGCCCTGTCGATCGCGCTGCGGGAGATCGACGCCGGCCTGCTGACCTACGAGCAGACCGACGTCTGAGTCCGCAGCCACCTCCGCCGGCGCCCCGGTCGGGCGGTCCGCCCGGGTGGTCCTCGGCGTCGCCGGCGGGATCGCCGCCTACAAGGCCGCGGAGCTGTTGCGCCGGCTGACCGAGGCGGGCCACCGCGTCCGGGTGGTGCCGACCCGGAGCGCGCTGGCGTTCGTCGGCGCCGCGACCTGGGCCGGGCTGTCCGGTGAGCCGGTCGCCGTCGACGTGTGGTCTGACGTGCACGAGGTCCCGCACGTGCGCCTCGGCCGGGAGGCCGATCTCGTCGTCGTGGCCCCGGCGACCGCTGACCTGCTGTCCCGGGCCGCCGCCGGCCGTGTCGACGACCTGCTGACCGCGACCCTGCTCACCGCGCGCTGCCCGATCCTCTACGCGCCGGCCATGCACACCGAAATGTGGCTGCACCCAGCGACGCAGGCCAATGTCGCGACCCTGCGGGAGCGCGGCGCCGTCGTCCTGGAACCCGCCGAGGGCCGGCTGACCGGATTCGACAGCGGCCCCGGCCGGCTGCCGGAGCCCGCCGAGATCGCCGCGGTCGTCCTGCGGCTGCTCGCCCGCGCCGATCAGCCGGCCGATCTCGCCGGCCGGCGGGTCGTCGTCACCGCGGGCGGGACCCGCGAGCACCTGGACCCGGTGCGCTTCCTCGGCAACACCTCCTCCGGCCGGCAGGGCTACGCGATCGCTACGGCGGCCGCAGCGCGCGGCGCCGATGTGATCCTCATCGCGGCCAACGTCGCCCTGCCGGACCCGGCCGGCGTGCGGGTCGTGCGCGTCGTCAGCACCGGGGACATGCGCGCCGCCGTGGTCGCGGCCGCTGGCGACGCCGATGCCGTGGTGATGGCGGCGGCACCGGCCGACTTCGCACCGGAGAGCTACTCGCCGACCAAGATCAAGAAGGGTGATGGCGCTCCGCCCGCGATCCGGCTGCAGATCACGCCGGACATCGCGGCCGAGTTCGGTACGGCCAAGAAGCCCGGCCAGCGCCTCGTCGTGTTCGCCGCCGAGACACACGACGGCGAGGCGAACGCACGGGCCAAGCTCGCGGCGAAGAACGCCGACGTGGTCGTGCTCAACGACGTCAGCGGAGGCCAGGTCTTCGGAGCCACCCGGACGACGGCGAGCATCATCACGGCGAGCGGCACCGTCGTGGATCTGACCGACGTCGACAAGGCCGAGCTGGCCGACGCGCTCTGGGACCGTGTGGCCACCGACTGGGACGGGTGAGCCGGTACCGTCGCGGCCGACACCGCGGCGGCCGGCCGGTTGTGGTTCGGGCACATATTCGCCGTCCGGGGGGCCCGGTACGCTTCGCGTCACGTCGTACGCCCACCTTCGAGGAGCCCCGTGTCCCGGCGCCTGTTCACCTCTGAGTCCGTCACCGAGGGTCATCCGGACAAGATCGCCGACGCGATCAGCGACTCGATCCTGGACGCGCTGATTGCGGAGGACCCGAAGAGCCGGGTCGCCGTGGAGACCCTGATCACGACCGGTCAGGTGCACGTCGCCGGTGAGGTGACGACGCAGGCCTACGCCGACATCCCGACGATCGTGCGCGAGCGGATCCTGGAAATCGGCTATGACTCCTCGCAGAAGGGCTTCGACGGCGCGTCCTGCGGCGTCAGCGTCTCGATCGGGTCGCAGTCGCCCGACATCGCCCAGGGCGTGGACGCCGCCTATGAGGCGCGCACCGGCGAGAGCGTCGAGGATGCGCTGGACCGCCAGGGGGCGGGTGACCAGGGGCTGATGTTCGGCTACGCGTGCGACGACACGCCCAACCTGATGCCGCTGCCGATCAACCTTGCCCACCGGCTCGCGGAGCGGCTGACCGCGGTCCGCAAGTCCGGCGCCGTGCCCTACCTTCGGCCGGACGGCAAGACGCAGGTGACGATCGAATACGACGGCGACCGCGCCGTGCGCCTGGACACCGTCGTCGTGTCGAGCCAGCACGCTGCCGACGTTGATCTGGACACCCTGCTGCAGCCCGACATCGCCGAGTACGTCGTCACGCCGGAGATCGCCCTGCTCGACATCGACACGTCGGATTTCCGGCTGCTGGTCAACCCGACCGGCCGGTTCGAGATCGGCGGTCCGATGGGTGACGCCGGGCTCACCGGCCGCAAGATCATCGTCGACACCTACGGCGGCATGGCAAGGCACGGTGGCGGCGCGTTCTCGGGCAAGGACCCGAGCAAGGTCGACCGGTCGGGTGCCTATGCGATGCGCTGGCTCGCCAAGAACGTCGTCGCCGCGGGACTTGCCCGCCGCTGTGAGGTGCAGGTCGCCTACGCCATCGGCAAGGCCAAGCCGGTCGGGCTGTTCGTCGAGACGTTCGGCACCGAGACGGTGTCCCAGGAGCGGATCCGCGCAGCGCTGGACGACATATTCGACCTGCGTCCGGCGGCGATCATCCGCGACCTCGACCTGCTGCGCCCGATCTTCGCCAAGACGTCGGCGTACGGGCACTTCGGGCGCGAGCTGGACGAGTTCAGCTGGGAGAAGACCGACCGAGCTGACGCGCTGAAGGCCGCCTGCGGCGAGTGAGTGCCCGGCGCTCGCCGAGCACCGAGCGACAGCCGGCGCCGCACCAACCGATAGCGCGAGTGTGCGTCGACACGCCGTTGCCCCACCTGGACACCCCGTTCGACTACCTGGTTCCCGCTCCGCTGGCCGACGTCGTCGTGCCCGGGAGCCGGGTTCGGGTGCGGTTCTCGGGCAAGCTTCTAGACGCATTCGTCCTGGAACGCCGCGACCACACCGACCACACCGGTCCACTGTCCTATGTGGACAGGTCGATCTCGGCCGAGCCGGTGCTGTCGCCGGAGGTCGCACGGTTGGCCCGGGCGGTCGCGGACCGGTGGGCCGGCTCGCTGTCTGACGTGCTGCGGTTGGCGATCCCGTCCCGGCACGCGCGGGTCGAGGCGGAGTCGGCACAGCCGGCGGCATCGGCGCCAGCGGCGCCCGAGGCGGCCGGCTGGTCGACCTACGGCGCCGGCGTCGCGCTGTTACGGGCGATCGGGCGCGGCCAGGCCGCGCGGGCGGTGTGGTCGGCAGTGCCCGGGGAGAGCTGGCCGACCCGGCTGGCCGAGGCCGCGGCCGCTGCTGCCGCCGCCGGGTGGGGCGCGCTGCTGGTGGTGCCCGACCGCCGGGACCTCTGCCGGCTCGACGCCGCGCTCGCCGACGTCCTCGGACCAGGGCGGCATGTGGCGCTCGCGGCCGGCCTCGGGCCGGCCGAGCGCTACCGGCGCTGGCTCGCCGTTCGGCGCGGCGCCGTGCGGGTGGTGGCAGGCACTCGCGGTGCCGGGCTCGCGCCCGTGGCCGACCTCGGGCTGGTGGCGATCTGGGACGACGGCGACGATCTGCACGCCGAGCCGCGGGCACCGTACCCGCACGCGCGCGACCTGCTGGTGCTGCGTGCCCATCTGGCCGGTGCGGCGTGCATCGTCGGCGGATTCGCCCGCACCGCCGAGGCCGCCCAGCTGGTGCAGACCGGCTGGGCACAGGATCTGCGAGCCGACCGCGGTTCGGTGCGCGACGCGGCTCCACGGGTCGTCGCAAGCGGCGCCGACGCCGAGCTTGGTCGCGACGACGCAGCACGGTCGGCCCGGCTGCCGAGCGTTGCGCTGCGAGCGGCGCGGGCGTGCTTGCTGGCCGGCGCCCCGGTGCTGGTGCAGGTTCCGCGTCGCGGGTACCTGCCCGCCCTCGCGTGTGCGCGCTGCCGCACGCCGGCCCGGTGCGCGACCTGCAGCGGCACCCTCGCCGCCTCGTCCGGTCACGCGATACCGGCCTGCCGATGGTGCGGCCGACCCGCCGGCCGGTGGCGGTGCCCGGTCTGCGAATACGACCGGCTGCGGTCGATCGTCGTCGGCGCTGCGCGCACGGCCGACGAGCTGGGCCGGGCGTTCCCCGGGACGACGGTGCGCACCTCGGCCGGAGCTACGGTGCTCGACGCCGTCGCTGCCCGGCCCGACCTGGTGGTGGCGACGCCGGGGGCCGAGCCGCCCGCCGACGGCGGGTACGGCGCCGCGCTGCTGCTCGACGGCTGGGCGCTACTTCGCCGGCCGGATCTGCGCGCGGCCGAGGAGACACTCCGGCGCTGGTCGAACGCGGCCGCGTTGGTGCGCCCGGCGACCGACGGCGGCACCGTGGTCGTGGTCGCAGACGCGCAGCTGGCCGTGGTGCAGGCGTTGGTGCGATGGGACCCCGCCGGCCACGCCGAGCGCGAGCTCGCCGAGCGCGCCGAGCTGCGCTTCCCACCGACCACGCGGATGGCCTCGGTCACCGGCCCGGCAACCGACGTCGCCGATCTGATCGCCGTCGTCCACCTGCCGGAGCAGATCGAGCGGCTCGGACCGGTACCGGTAGACGCCTCGACCGAGCGGCTGCTGCTGCGGGTGCCTCGCGCCGACGGCGCGGCGCTGGCAGCCGCGCTGCACGCCGGCGCGGCTGTGCGCAGCGCCCGCAAGGCACCACCGGTGCGCATCCAGCTCGACCCGCTGGAGATCGGCTGACCCCGACGAGTGTCCTCATAGACGAGGATCGAGATCCGTCGTTGCAGGGTGTCATCGAGCATGGTCATGTCCTCCATCGTTTCCAGTAGTTGCGCGGTGGTTGGGACGCCCCTCGGTCCCGGTGGCGCTGAGCATGGCGGCCAGTCGCCGACGCAGCGCGGCGCCGACGGCCTGCTGGTGATCGATCAGATCCAGGTGGGCGAGCATGGCATGGTGCAGGTCCTAGCCAGGCTCGTCGAGTGCTTGGCCGATCTCGGCCAGCGGGAGCCCGGCGCGGCGCAGCAGGCAGATCCGGTCGAGCCGCCGCACGTCGCTGGCATCGTAGAGACGATGACCAGCCGGGCTGCGCCGCGACGGGGTGAGCAACCCGATTTGGTCGTAGTAGCGCACCGTACGGATCGACAGCCCCGACGCACGGGCCAACTCACCAACCTTGAGGCCGTCCTCGCTGTTGCTCATAACCGCGACGCTAGGACGTGACGCCGCGTCACCTGCAAGCCAGCGGTGATACCGGCCCGCTGAATGACCACCATGCGGACACCCCTTCGAGTGCCCGGTGACGATCGTCATCCGTACAGATGCGTCGCGGGGTGGCCGTGGTCGATTGCCTTCTACGGGCTGAATTTGGTTGGCGATTCACGTGTCGTCGTGTCATTGTTCGCCCATGATCGTGCTGACTAATGGCTGGTTCGTCTGCGCTGATGCGACGACGGCGGTCATCGAGCAGCAGATCGTGGTCTTGGGAGGACGCGTCCGCCAGCAGGCGTGATCTCCGCCCTGGTCGCAGGGCTTGCTGCGGGGTACGGCGTTGCCCTACCCGTTGGCGCCATCGCGACCTACCTGGTAGGTCTGGCCGCACGGGAACGGTTCCGGGTCGCTGCGGCGGCCGCGCTCGGTGTCGCTACCACCGATGGCTTTTATGCGCTCGCGGCGGCGGCCGGTGGCGTTGGGTTGCAGCGGTGGCTGCACCCAATTGCCACGCCATTGAGCTATGTGGCCGCTGCCGCGCTGGTAGCAATCGCCGGACGAACGGTAGCCACCGCCGTGCGTCGTTATCGTGACCGCGCCTCGTCAAATCGCAGTCAGGTGACGGTGCTGACGCCGGCGAGGGCCTATGTCGACGGCGCTCGAAAACTGA
>QHCD01000017.1:0-171 GCA_003244255.1 Pseudonocardiales bacterium
TTCCGGTTCTGGTCCTACAAGCGCTGGGTCTTCCCCTCCACCGACGACCTGGCCCCACAGCCGGCCCGGATGCGCTGAGGACCGGCCCAGTCGAGCTCAGCTCCGGTCGGCCCGCGGCAGGAAGATCGCGAACACCGGCGGGCAGGCGCGGCGCAGTTCCAACCGGCCGCC
>QHCD01000017.1:191-25971 GCA_003244255.1 Pseudonocardiales bacterium
GGCCGAGGCCGGTGCCGCCGCTGCCGCTGACACCCCGGTCGAACAGCCGCGGTACCAGATCCGGCGCGACGCCGGGGCCCTCGTCGGTCACCTCGATGACGACGTTGCGCAACGTCGTCCACGCGCTGACCTCGACCGTGCCGGCCCCGTGACCGATCGCGTTGTCGACCAGCCCGCTCACCACCTGGTGCAGCCGGCCGGGCGTTGCCCGCGCCACCAACCCCGGTTCGCACCGCACCGAGACGGTGCGCTTGACCCGGTCCAGCGCGGGGCGCTGCTCGTCGACGATCGTCGCGATCTCCCGACCCACCTCGATCTGCTCGGCACCGGCCGCGCGGGCGTGGCGGGCGTGCACCAGGAGCTCGTCGATGACGCCGGAGAGCCGCTCCGCCTGCTCCAGCGCGGCCGCGGCCTCGGCCCGGACGACGGGATCGTCGCAGAGCGCGATCTCCTCGATGCGGATCTGCAGGGCGGCAAGGCGGGTGCGCAGCTGGTGTGAGACATCGCTCGCGAGATCCCGCTCCCGCTGCACCAGCGCCGCGATCTCCTCGGCGCTGTGGTCGAGCACCGCACAGATCCGATCCAGCTCCGGGATCGCGTACCGGCGGCTCGAGGTGTGGAAGTTCCCAGCGCCCAAGTCGGCCGCCCGGTCGGCGACCTGCAGCAGCGGAACCGAGAGCCGGCGGGCCGAATATCTCGCGACCAGCGCCGCCGCCACGGCCGCGACGAGTGCGAGCCCGGCGATCACCAATCCGGCCCGGATCTGGGTGCTTCGAACGTCACCGAGCGGCTCGGACACCGTAACGGTCGGCCCGCCACGCACGGTCTCGGACTGCACGATGGCGTGCGCGCCCGACGGCTCGCCCAGCTGGAGGGTCGGATTGCCACGCTGGCTGATGGTCAGCTGCCGCCCTCGCCCGACGAGGCGGTCGAGCGCGTCGCGGTCGGCCGCGTCGCCGGGATGACTCGACAGGTAGCCCTGCACATTCTGGGTCTCGCGGAGCAGGTCGTTGCGGGCGGCATCGCCGATCAGCCGCACGGTGACGATCAGCAACGGGACGCCGAGCACGAAGATGGCTACCGCGGCGACGCCCAGCGCGGACAGCAGCAGCCGGCGCCGCACCGAGCACTAGTCCTGCTCGAACCGGAAGCCGACGCCCCGAACCGTCGTGAGCAGCCGCGATCGTGACGCGTCGTCGCCGAGCTTGCGACGCAGCCACGAGACGTGCATGTCGAGCGTCTTGCTGGCAGCGCCGTCGGTGTCGTCCCATACGTCGCGCATGAGCTCCTCGCGGGTCACCACCGTGCCGGCGCGTTCGAGCAGCGCGCGCAGCAGCTCGAACTCCTTGTTCGCCAGTGACAGTTCCACGCCGTGTTGCCAGACCCGCCGGGACGGCACCTCCATCCGCACCCCGACGGCCTCGAGCACGTCGGCGGACCGACGGCGCAGCAGGGCCCGCACGCGGGCCAGCAGCTCGGCGAGCCGGAACGGCTTGCCGACGTAGTCGTCGGCGCCCGCATCGAGACCGACGACGAAGTCGACCTCGTCGGTGCGGGCCGTGAGCATGAGCACCGGGACGGTGCACTTGGCGCTGCGCATCCGGCGGCAGACCTCCAGCCCGGCCATGCCGGGTAGCCCGAGATCCAGGAGCACGATGCCGATCGAGCCAGACAGTGCGGTCTCCAGCGCGCTCGGCCCGTCCCGGCGGATCAGAACCTGGTAGCCCTCACGGTGCAGCGCCCGCGCCAGCGGCTCGGCGATGGCCGGATCGTCCTCGGCCAGCAGCACAGCGTTCACGGCCGTCACCATAAGCCCGTGCCGGCCGGCCGCGCGAGGCGGCCGTCACGATAAGCCCGTGCCGGCCGGCCGCGCGAGGCGGCCGTCCCCGCCGTCCCTCAGGCGCGGATCAGCGGGAGCAGGATCTCATCGACGATCGCGATCAGCTCCGCGTCCGACACCGGCCGGCCCGTGGACAGGTACCGGTGCATGGCCAGGGCAGGTCCGGTCTCGAGGACCCGCCGGCAGACAGCGTCCGGCCGGGCCTCGCCGCGGGCGACCGCCCGGCGGACGACGTCGAGCATGGTCTGTCGCCGGCGGACCATGACCCGTTCCTTGATCACGGCGAGCTTCTCGGCATCGGCGGGGTTGCTCAGGATCGCCCGCATGGCGCTGCCGCACTCGCTGTTGATCAGCCGGCCGAGCGCCCGCATGATCACCAGCAGGTCACCGCGCAGCGAACCGGTGTCCGGCGCCTCGGGGAGAGACGGCAGGGTCGCGTCCAGGGCGGCGGCGATGAGTTCGTCCTTGCTGGCCCACCGGCGATAGATCGCGGACTTCCCGGTTCCCGCCGTCGCCGCGACACCTTCGATGCTGAATGCGCCGTAGCCGGCTGTCGCGAGTTCGTGCAGGGTCGCGGTAAAGATGGCGCTCTCCAGGACCCCGCCCCGCCGCCGGGTCGACAGCGCGTCGCCGCCGCCGGGGCATCCGGTGCCCAACCCTGCGCGCAGGGGAAGCATCAGGGCGTCATCTCCGTTACCTCACAACCGATGTTCACGCAATCGAAATAGTGGACGGTTGCGTTTCTAATCGGGGGTGCCGTATGGTCGACTCGTTAGTGAACGACTCCGTACTCTAAACGAGGTTACTGCTGATGGCTACCCCGGCGGCGCAGGCCGCTACCTCTGCCAGGACGGCACCACGCGGCCACCGCCCCGGGCTCGCGCTCACGGTGATCGCGGGATCACAGCTGATGATCGTCCTGGACGCGACGATCGTGAACATCGCCCTGCCCCACATCCACACCGCCCTCGGCTTCTCCTACTCCGGCCTGTCGTGGGTGCTCAACGCCTACACGCTGACCTTCGGCGGGCTGCTGCTGCTCGGCGGCCGGGCCGGCGACATCCTCGGGCGGCGTCGCGTCTTCGTCGCAGGCATCCTGCTCTTCATCCTCGCCTCATTCCTCGGCGGGATCGCGCAGTCCTCGGGCTGGCTGCTCGCGGCCCGTGCCCTGCAGGGCGTCGGCGGCGCGATCGCCTCGCCGACAGCACTCGCGCTGATCACCACGAACTTCACCGAAGGCGCCGAGCGCAATCGCGCCTTCGGTGTCTTCGCCGGCGTCTCCGGGGCGGGAGCGGCGATCGGCCTCCTGCTCGGCGGCATGCTCACCTCCTGGCTGTCCTGGCGCTGGGTGTTCTTCGTCAACGTGCCGATCGGCCTGCTGCTCGTCGCACTCGTGCCGCTGTTCATCGCCGAATCGGACAAGCAGCCAGGGCACTTCGACATCTGGGGAGCGCTCACCTCCACCGTCGGCATGACGGCGCTGGTCTACGGCCTCATCCACGCGTCGGAGAAGAGCTGGGGCAACGTGTGGACCGTGGCGTCGTTCCTCGTCGCCGTCGTGCTGCTCACGGCGTTCGCGCTCATCGAGACCCGGCACGAGCAGCCGATCGTGCCGCTGCGGCTGTTCAGCAACCGCGGCCGGGCGTCGGGCTACATCATCATGCTGACCCTGGCCGGCGGCATGTTCGGGATGTTCTACTTCCTGACGCAGTTCGTGCAGGGCGTGCTCAACTACAGCCCGCTTCGAGCCGGCCTGGCGTTCCTGCCGATCTCGGCCTTGATCGGCGTCTCGGCCCAGATCAGTTCGCGGCTGATGCTGCGGATGGGATCCAAGCCGTTCATGATCATCGGCGCGATCCTCGCCACCACCGGATTCGCTCTGCTCGCACGGCTCTCCGCGAGCAGCGGCTACGTCGGTGGGCTGCTGATCCCCATGCTGATCTTCGGCTTCGGCATGGGCTTCCTGTTCGTGCCGCTGACGATGATCGCCGTCACCGGCGTCGAACCCCGGGATTCCGGTGCCGCGTCGGCGATGCTGAACGTGATGCAGCAGGTGGGCGGTTCGGTCGGCCTGTCCGTGCTGGTCACGGTGTTCGCGACGGCGCAGAGGAACAACCTCGCGAAGCACCTCGCACCGCAGGTGGCGCTGTCGAACGCGATCTCGACGGCGTTCGAGGTGGCGGTGGTCTTCGGTGTGATCGGCCTGCTGCTCACGTTCATCTCGACGAACGTGCGCACGAACCCGAGCGCGCCCGTCGAGGAGCAGCCGGCCGCGGCGATGGCCGGCTGAGGCGATCAGCTCTCGTCGGCCGTCTCGTCCGCAGGCTCCCACGCCTGAACGAGGCGGCCGACGATCGCGAGCAGGTCGGGTGTGGCCGTCGTCGCATCACCGGCGCGGCCGGCTGCCACCCCGATGAGATAGGCCGTAAGCGGAGCGGCCGGGCGGTCGACTCCGTGCGCCACATCGCGCACGAGGTCGAGCACCGGGCGGGTGAGGATGGACAGGTCGACGCCGTCCGCGATTCCCAGCTCGGTGCAGATCCTCGCTGTCCAGTCCTCGAGTGTCGTCATGGCGTCCTCTCCCGCGCGCTTCGGCGGCGACACCGCGCGGCGGGCATCGCGCAGGTCGTCCTCGGTATCGCAATCCCACCACGGCGGTGGACCGCCGGTTTCCACGACGACCCGGGCTACCGCGCCGGCGCGGGCGTAGACCGAGCGCATCGACGTCCCCGCACTGACGTCGCCGGTCGCTGCCCGCGCCGCCCTGGTCTGCCACACGCTGCACAGCAGCTGGTCGTGACCGGCGTCGTCGACAAGGACCGCCGCGTCGGCGTCGCCGGCGGCGGCACGCAGTACATCGATCACCGCCGGCGTGAGGAAGGGCAGGTCGGCGGCGAGCACGGCCACGTAGTCGGCTTCGACGTGACGCAAGCCGGCGGCCAGCGCCAGTGCCGGACCGCCGCCCGGGGGAACTTCGCGGGTGACGACGTCGGCCGCGACGTCCGCCCGCGGCGGGCCCACCAGGATCAACCGGCCGGCGCCCGACGCGGCCGCGGCCACCCGAGCCGCCAGCGACCGGCCGCCGACGTCGAGACCGGGCTTGTCCGCGCCGCCCAGGCGTCGGGCCGCGCCCCCGGCCAGCAGGACGGCGTCGTAGGCCGGACTCCCGGTCCGTTCAGGCACGGCCGAGGCCGGCCGATCGGTTCGCCGCGGCGAGGACGGCCTCGCCGAGTGCATCGTCGCCCGTGGACGGCACGGCGAAGAGGTCGAGGACGCACCGGCCGTCGGTCAGCCGGCCCAGCACGGCCGGATCGCCGGCCAGCAGCGGGTCGGCGAGGTCGGGCGGCACGCTGACCCCGCCGCTGGCGAGCTGCACCCCGGGCGCGCCACCGCCGCCGACGGCGGCCCGCGTCGGCACGGCGTGCGCGTCGATGCCACGGTCGGTCAACCGGGCGGCAAGCGCCGTCGCGCGCTGCAACAAGGATGCCGTGGTGGCCTGTAATGCCTGTGCGGTAGGTGTTCGCGGGCCGGTGAGGGTCGCCTCCAGCGCGGCCAGGGTCAGCTTGTCCACTCGCAGCGCACGGGCCAGCGGATGCCGCCGCAGCGCCTCCACCAGGTCCGCGCGCCCGGCAATGAGGCCGGCCTGCGGACCACCGAGCAGCTTGTCCCCGCTCGCCGTGACCAGGTCCGCGCCGGCGCGCAACGCGCTGGCGACGTCCGGCTCGTCGGGGATGGCCGCGTGCGGTGCGAGCAGGCCGGAGCCGACGTCGACGACGACAGGAACTCCGATGCCGGCGAGCTCGCTGACCGGCACCGTCGAAGTGAAGCCGCTGACGACGAAGTTGGACGGATGCACCTTCAGTACCATGGCGGTCCGCGGGCCGATGGCCTCGAGGTAGTCGGCGCGCCCGGTGCGGTTGGTGGTCCCGACCTCGCGCAGCCGCGCGCCGGTCGAGGTGAGCAGGTCGGGCAGCCGGAACCCGTCCCCGATCTCCACCAGCTCGCCGCGGCTGATCACGATCTCGCGGTCCGCGGCCAGCGCGGTGGCCGCGAGCACGAGAGCGGCGGCGTTGTTGTTCACCACGTGCACGGCTTCGGCATCGCAGATCGCCCCGGCGAGCGCCGTCAGCGCCGATCGCCCCCGCCGGGCGCGGCGGCCGGTGGCCAGGTCGAGTTCGACGTCGACCGTGCCGGCGGCCGTCAGGATCGCATCGCGCGCGGCATCCGAGAGCGGCGCCCGGCCGAGGTTGGTGTGCAGCAGCACGCCGGTGGCATTGATGACCGGGCGCAGCCCGGTGGCGCGCGCGGGCAGCGCTGCCAGCACGGCCGGTACGACGTCGGCCGGGGAGATCGTTGCGTCCCGACAGCGCTGCTGCGCCGCGGCGACGGCCGATTTCACCGTCGCGCGGCCCAACCGCTCGAGCGCCCCGGCGAGCCGCGGATCGGCAAGCACGGCGTCGGTGCGCGGCACGCGTCGTCGCGCGTCGTCCATCTGCGCCTCCCTACCGCACCGGAGCGGCGGTCACCGCAGGGTGGCGAGGACGGCGGCCTCCCGGTCGGCATCGAGCCCGACCGGGTGCTGCGGCTGCGGGTCACCCTCGGACTGCAGCCAGGCCCAGGTATCGGCGACGGTCTCCTCGATCGGGCGGCAGCTCATCCCGGCCGCGAAGGCGCACTCGACGTCGCCGTCGTGCAGCCCGGCCGCATCACCCTCCGGATCCGTCCAGATCGGCAGCTCCGTCCACTGCGCGATGCCCGCCTCCGCGATCGCCGCGGGCGCGGCCCACACCAGCTCCGCGGTCGCGCCGGTCGCGGCGATGCAGGCGGCCAGCAGTTCCTGCATCGTCGCGTGCCCCGGCCGGCTCACGGTGTTGACGGCGCCACCGACGCCCTCGCGCGCCGCGCGCAGGGCGAAGGCCGCGAGGTCGCGCGCGTCGATGTACTGCAGCGGACGGTCGGCCGGCCCCGGCGCCAGCACCCGGCCGCCGCGCTCGATCCGGCGCAGCCACCACGGCAGCCGGCCGACATCCTCATACGGTCCGAGGATCAGCCCGGCACGGGCGAGCAGTACCGGGCAGCCGGTCAGCGCGCGCTCGGCCGCGAGCTCCCCGCCGCGCTTGGCGGCGGCATAGTCGTCGGCCTCGTCGCTGTCCGGATCACCGTCGACGACGGCGCCGGATTCGTCCAGCCGCGCGGGGAGCGGCCACGCGTAGACCGACCGACTGGAGATGTAGGTGTAGTGCCCGGTTCGTCCGGCGAGTGCGTTGGCGGCGTCGCGCACGACGCGCGGTGCACCGCTCCAGGTGTCGACGACGGCGTCCCAGCCGTCTTCCCCGAGCGCCGCGCGCAGGGCGTCGGGGTCGGTCCGGTCCGCCGTCCGGGCATGGACGCCGGGGGTCTGCCGGCCGGTCAGCCCCCGGTTGACCGTCGTCACCTCATGTCCGGCCGCTATCGCCGCCTCGACGACGGCGCGCCCGACGTGGTGGGTGCCACCGAGGGAAAGGATGCGCATCGCCCGAGCATGCCCGAACCGGGCCGCCCGTAGGGTGCGGCCATGGATGTTGCCACCGATCGTCTCGGCCTGCTCGTCGACCAGCTCGACTCCTCCATCGAGTTCTCGACCGAGCGGATGGCCGGCCTCACCGCGAGTTCATCCACCACCTGGCCGAGGCCGCGCTGCTGCGCGACCTCTGGCGAGCCAGCCACGTCCATTGACCGGTGACCCAGCGATCAGGATCTGGACGCCGGACAGGACTGGCAGGTGCCGAGTAGCTCGATGGTGTGCGCGACGTCGGTGAAGCCGGCCTCGGCGGCGACTCGGTCCGCCCAGCGCTCGACGGCGGGGCCCTCGATCTCCACCGTCCGGCCGCACCGTCGGCAGACCAGGTGATGGTGGTGACGCCGGTCCTGCCCGCAGAGGCGATAGAGCACCTCGCCGTCGGCGGTCTGCAGGGTGTCGGCGTCGCCGTCGTCGGCCAGAACCTGCAGGTGGCGGTAGACCGTCGAGAGCCCGACGTTCTCGCCCCTCGCCCGCAGGTCGGCGTACACCGACTGGGCGCTGCGGAAGCCCTCGGCGCCAGCGAGTTGCTCGCGCACCAGCCCGCCCTGCCTGGTACCGCGGGAACCGCGGCTCCTCACGGCGCCGCCGCCGCGGTAACAAGTGCATCCTCGGTCACGGGTGGTGCACCTCCAGTTGCAGTGCCCGGGCCTCGCGCCGGTCACGATCGGCGCGGCCCGCGACCCGGCTCCCGCGCTCCCGCCACCGGCCGAGCAGCCGGGCGCCGACGTAGCAGGAGAACGAGATCGTGGTGATGTACGGACTGATCGGCAGCGCGCTGCCGATCGCGAGCAGGATGCCGCCGACCATCGAGACCGTCGCGAAGGTGACGGACAGGACAACGGTCAGTGCCCGCGACGACGTGACCCGCATCGCCGCGGCCGCCGGCGTGCAGACGATCGAGAGCACCAGCAGCGCGCCGACTATCTGCACCGACATCGCCACCGTGAGTCCGAGCAGGACCATGAACACGGGCGAGAGCAGCCGGACCGGCACGCCGCGCGCCGCTGCGACGTCGGCGTCGAGGCTCGCGAAAATCAGCGGCCGCCAGAGCAGCAGCAGTCCGACGGCGACCACGACCGAGATCCCGACCAGCCAGGACAATTGCGGTGAGTCGACGGCGACGATCTGGCCGGTGAGAAGGCCGAACTTGTTCGCGGCCCGGCCGTTGTAAAGGGCGAGGAACAGCACGCCGAGCCCGAGCCCGAACGGCATCAGCACACCGATGACCGAATTGCGGTCCCGGGCGCGCACGCCGAGCGCGCCGATCACCGTCGCCGCGACCAGCGACCCTGCAACCGAGCCGATGACGACGTCGACGCCGGCCAGCAGCGCGGCGGCCGCACCGGCGAAGGACAGCTCGCTGATGCCGTGCACGGCGAACGGCAGGTCGCGCATCATAACGAACACGCTGACCAAGCCGCCGACGACGCCGAGCACCGCGCCGGCGATGATCGAGTTGTGGACCAGCGCGATCAGCTGGCCGTAGTCGGAGAAGTCGATCACCCGGTGCCAGCCGGTCCGGTCGCCGCTGGCGAGCGCGGCGTTCACGTCGTCGCCTCGGACGGTTCGGGCATGCCGGCGACCAGGATCCGGCCTTCGGTGCGGATCACCTCGACCCGTGACCCGTACAGCGCCGACAGGCTGGTGGAGGTCAGCACGTCCTCGACGGTGCCGACCCGGAAGCCGCCGTCGGCGAGGTAGAGCACCCGGTCGACGTAGGGCAGCACCGGATTGATCTCGTGGGTGACGAACAGCACCGCCGTACCGCTGGCATGCCGTCGCTGGTCGATCAGCTCGACGACGGCGCGCTGGTGGTTCAGGTCCAGGGAGAGCAGCGGCTCGTCGCACAGCAACAGCCGTGGGTCGGTGGCGAGCGCCTGAGCTATCCGCACCCGCTGCTGCTCGCCGCCGGACAGCAGGTGCACAGGGACGTCGGCCAGCGCCTGCGCGCCCACGGCACGCAGCACGGCGTCGACCCGCCGTCGTCGGTCCCGTCCGAACCTGTCCCGGCCGGACCAGCCGCGTCGGGGCCAGCCGGGCCCGAACCGCTGGCCGTCGATGCCGAGGCCGACCAGCTCCCGCGAGCGCACCGGAGCCGGCGGCGCGAGCCGGCGTTCCTGCGGGATGTAGCCGATGAGGTCACTGCCTCGGTGAGGTGGGGAACCGCAGACCTCGAGATGTCCGGACGCGAGCCGGTGCAGGCCGAGGATCGCCTTGATCAAGGTCGTCTTGCCGGCCCCGTTCGCGCCGAGCACGGCGATGAACTCGCCCGCCGCGACGTCGAGATCCAGGCCCGACCACAGCGTTCGCGCGCCGAACCCGATGGCCGCGTCGCGCAGCCGCAGGACGGCGCCGTCGCTCACGTGGTCCTCGCTCACGTGCCCAGCGCGCGCATCACCGCGGTCAGGTTCGCGCGCATCCACGAGAGGTAACTCTGCCCGGGCGGCAGCGTCTCGGTCACCGGCACCACCGCGACGTCGTTCGCCTTCGCCGCTGCCAGCACCCGCTGGGTCTCCGGTGCCGACGCCTGCTCGTTGTAGGCGAGCAGCCGTACGGAACGCCGCGAGAAGAGGGCCAGCGTCTGCTGCAGCACGCGGGGCGGCGCGTCGGTGCCGTTCTCGATCGCGTGACTGAATCCACTCGGCGTCCTGTTCACCAGACCACACGCGTCGAGCAGGTCGAGCGGCACCGGTTCGGTGATCGCGGCGCCCTCGCCCGCGTGCCGGGCCCTGATCTGGGTCTCGGTCCGCTCCAGTCCGGCGAGGGCCGCGTCGAACCTCTCTGCATTGGCCGCGAACGTTGCCGCGGCGCGCGGTCTTGCCTTCGAGAGCACGCTCACCAGCCGCGCGGCCAGCTTCTGCATCGTCGGGAAGTCGTACCAGACGTGCTCGTTGAGATCGGCGCCCGGCGGGGCGTGCTTACCGGACAGGTCGACGACGTCGATCACCGTTGCCTTGGAGTGGCTGGCCGTCAGCATGCGGGGGACGAAGTCGTCGTACCCGCCGCCGTTCTCGAGCACGATCGTTGCCTTGGATATCCGCAGTTGTGCCTTGGCGCTGGCCTGATAGGAGTGCGGATCCTGGTTCGGGCCGCCGATGATCGAGGTGACGTCGACGGCACTCCCGGCGACCTGCTTGACGATGTTGCCGTAGACGTCGGTCGAGGCCACGACCGCGACCGCGCCCGCGCCGCCGGAGCCGGCGGCCGACGGGCCGCATGCCGCCGTGGCGAGACCCGCCGCCACGGCCAGCAGGGCCAGCCCGACCACCCGCGACCGCCGAGAGCCGGCAACTAGCATAATCACGATGATACCCGAAGTGGGAACGGTTTTCATTAGCTAGCACGGCTGGCGGAGGCGGACGGGAATCGAACCCGCCAGACCGAGAGTGCCCGGCCTCAACGGTTTTGAAGACCGCACCGGTCACCAGGCCGGAAACGCCTCCACCGCCGACCCTAATGGATCTGCGTCGGGCCGGTTCCCGCCTCGGCGGCGAGTTCGCCGACCGCAGCCGGCAGACTGGCAGCATGCGAGCCGCCGAGCGCATCCGTAACCGCATCGTCGCGGCGACCACGATGCTGCTCGCGCTCGCGGCGTGCTCCAGCCACGGGCCGACCGCCGATCCGGACGCAACCGGACCGCCGGTGTCAAGCGTGCCCGGCGCAGTGCCGCGGCCAGACCACGTGCTGCTGGTCGTGCTGGAGAACAAGGACCGCTCGCAGGTGATCGGCAGCCCCGCTGCGCCGTACCTCACCTCGTTGGCACACTCCGGCGCCACCTTCGTCGATTCGCGTGGCATCGCGCACCCTAGCCAGCCCAACTACGTCGCGCTGTTGTCGGGATCGACGCACGGAATCACCGACGATTCCTGTCCGCAGGACCTCGGGGCCGCGCCGAACCTCGCGCGAGCGCTGCTCGACGCCGGACACACCTTCGTAACCTATTCCGAGAGCATGGCGGGCGCCGGCTTCACCGGCTGCTCAGCAGCGGACGGTAGCTATGTGCGCAAGCACAACCCGGCCGCGGACTTCTCCAACATCCCGGCGGGCAGCAATCGCAGCTATGCCCAGTTCCCCGCCGACTACGCCGCACTGCCCACGGTGTCGCTGCTGGTGCCGAACATGTGTCACGACATGCACGACTGCCCGGTCTCCACCGGCGACAGCTGGGCGAGCGCGCACCTGTCCGGCTACGCGCACTGGGCAATGACCCACAACAGCCTGCTGATCGTCACCTTCGACGAGGACAGCGGTACGCCGGCCAACCGGATCCCGACGATCTTCGCCGGTCCGATGGTCCGGCCCGGCCCCTCGAAGCAGCCGATCGACCAGTACAACCTGCTGCGCACGCTGGAAGACTTCTTCGCCCTACCGCCGCTCGGCCGGGCGGCAAGCGCGGCACCGATCACCGGAATCTGGCGCGGCTAGTGGTGACGTCGCAGGTGCGGACGCTGCCGGTGCCCGGGCTGCTTCGGCCCGAGCTGATTGCGACCTGCCAGCAGGCGCTGGACCTCGACGCCGACGAGGTGCCGGCGATGGTCCGGCGGCTGGCGGACCCGCCGTCGCAGCGGCGTTCCTACGCGCTGGTGGCGGGGGCGGCTGACGGCGTCGCCGTCGCATCGGTGGACGACCGGGAGCCGACGGTCGGCCATCTCGACCTGCTCGCGGTGCGGCCGGCCGCGCAAGGCCACGGCACGGGTCGCGCACTCGTTCTGGCGGCCGAGCAGGCCCTGGCCGCCGCCGGGGTGCGCGAGGTCCGCTGGGCCGGCAACCCGCCGTGTTATCTCTGGCCGGGCGTCGACGTCGGATACACCCCGGCGATCTGCTGTGCGCTGGCTCTGGGCTACCAGCAGTACCGGGCAGCCCACAACGTCGTCGCCGACCTGCGCGCGATCGACCTCGACACGACGGGCACGGAGACCCGACTGGCCGCAGCCGGGGTGACGGTCCGCGCCGCCGCACCGGCGGACCGGACCATGCTGCTGGACTGGGCGCGCAGCACCTGGAACGACACCTGGGCGGACGAGATCGCCGCCGCGCTCGATCCGGACCGGCCCACGGGCGGCTGTCACATCGCGATCCGGGACGTCGCGGTACTCGGGTTCGCAGTGTACGGCGCCAACCGGCCGAGCTGGTTCGGGCCGATGGGCACCGACCCGGCCGCCCGCGGCCTCGGCGTCGGCAGCGTGCTGCTGCGCCGCTGCCTTGCGCAGCAGCGGGCAGCCGGCATCCGCCGCGTGCAGATCGCGTGGGCCGGTCCGATCGCCTTCTACTCCCGCGCCGTCGGCGGGCGCCTCGGGAGGATCTTCTGGCAACTGCGCCGCGAGCTCCGGTGAACGCTGCGTCGGCACTCCCTAGTTGCTAAATTACAGATCGACGGCGATTGGCGTGAATGAGTGACGCGAGGGCGGGAGGGCGACGTGACCGACGACTCCGGCATCGCGAGCGATCTGGCTGGGCTGCTGACCGAGCAGGCGGACCCGCGCTACGCCGACATCGACGCGATGACGACGGCGCAGCTCGTCGCGATGCAGAACGCTGCCGATGCCACCGTCCCCGGCGCCGTCGCCGCGGCCACCGCGACGATCGTCGCCGCCATCGACCTCGTCGTGGACCGACTGCGGCGCGGCGGCCGGCTGATCTACGTGGGCGCCGGAACGCCGGGGCGGATCGCCACGCTCGACGCCGCGGAGTGCCCGCCCACCTTCGGGACGTCCTACGAGCAGGTGCAGGCGGTGATGGCCGGGGGCCAGCCGGCACTGACCCGGGCCGTCGAAGGCATCGAGGACGACGAGGGGATCGGCGCCACGGATCTCGCGGCGCTTGAGGTGACCGGCCTCGATGTCGTGCTCGGCCTCTCGGCGAGTGGCCGCACGCCGTACGTACTCGGTGCCATGCGGCACGCCCGCGCGGCCGGCGCGGCCACGATCGGGCTGGCCTGCAACGCCGGCGCGGCGATCTCCACCGTTGCCGATGTCGGGATCGAGGTGCCGGTGGGTCCCGAGCTGGTCGCCGGGTCGACCAGACTGAAGGCAGGCACCGCGCAGAAGCTGGTGCTGAACATGATCTCGACCATCGCGATGGTGCGGCTGGGAAAGACCCACGGGAACCTGATGGTCGACCTGGCCGCAACCAACCAGAAGCTGCGCGTGCGCGCCGAGCGGATGGTGCGCGAGGTCACCGGCGCCGACGACGCCGCCGTGCGGGCGGCCCTGGCCGCGTCCGGGCAGCACGTGAAGACCGCCATCGTGATGATCGAGCGGGCCGTCGACGCGAGCACCGCGCGGGCG
Source organism: Pseudonocardiales bacterium (assembly GCA_003244255.1). Taxonomy (GTDB): domain Bacteria; phylum Actinomycetota; class Actinomycetes; order Mycobacteriales; family QHCD01; genus QHCD01. The sequence continues at coordinate 13,879 of QHCD01000017.1, forward strand.
ATGCTTGCGGCCGCCGACGGCCGGCTCGCGCACGCACTGCGAGCACCGATCGGCTGCACCCCGACCCGCTGATTCGAGAGCAGCTAGCTGCGGCCCGCAAGGTAATGGGAAGACGCACGTCCAAGTGTCACCTAAGGTGTCACCTGAACCCATTAGTGATTTACGGTAAGCAAACCATTGCCCGGCGTAACGATGCGAGTTATCGTTTGCGGTGCCGTCTGGACCACTCCCAGCGGCCGCGGATCATTCCGCGTAACGCCTCATGGGGAGGTCGTTGCAATGTCGCAGGACCGATCGAAAATACGCCGGGGCGCTGTTGTTCTCGGCAGCATGGCTGTCGCTGTGGGCGTCGTCGATCCCCCGCCTTACCCCAGCCATCGGCCGAGGACAGCGTCGAGACCCGAGCCGTCTGGTCGCGGTAGACCGTGGTGGTCCACGGGCATCTTGTTCCCGACCTTGGCCCAGGCCACGACGTTGACCTGACCGTGGGCGTCGTACCAGGAGTTCGGCACCGTGATGGCAACCGGACCCGACAGCGAGACGTTGTTGACCACCAGCCGAGCCTTGCTCGGGGTGTCCAGGTCGTAGACGTACACCGAGGCGCGCGACTGGCCCGCCATGACGCTGGCCGGTGCGGCGACACTGATTCGAACGTGGACGCGGGATTCTCCCTCGACGGCGGATACTCGTTCAAGGTGGACGGATCGGTGCACTTCGACAACAGTCTGTCGACGGAGAGCTATCAGAACGGTGCTCCCGGCACCCATCGATTCATCGGCTCGGATTTCCGTTATGAGCAGACCTGGGCCTCCGTCCAGTACGGCGGATGCGCCTATAACGAGGACTACGTGCGTGCTGTCGAGAACTACGGCGACGTGTTCTTCAACCCGAACAACGCTCCCCCGCACACCGGAGGGTGCATGTCCACTGGCACATACGCCACCGTCAACGGCCATGGTGGGTGGGCTCTGGACAGGGGCAAGGGGTATCACTACACCACGTCGTTCGGTGCGTTCGGCTTCGTCGGTGGGTCTAGTGCGGGCTTCACCTCGACGGTGACGATCGCCTACACCAACACCGCTAGCCGGGCGACCTACGTCTGTGGCCCGCTGAACCACCTCGACCCGCTGACGGCACCGATCCTCTACAACCGGCCGACATGATCACGTTCCGTCGTCGGCTTGGACTGCTCGTCGCCGCGGCCACGCTTCTTGTGGTGGCCGCGTGCGGCGGGACGACATCGTTGCCCTCGAATGGTCCGCTGACGACCGACGGCTGGCCCGCGTTCGTCGTGGAGGGTGTGGGCGTGAGTCCGAACGGTGACGCGACCGAGGTGTTTACCGCGTCGATACGGTCGAGTCCGATCACGGTGGAGAAGGTGACGGTGGTGCCAATGCCGGGCTATCGCACTCCCCACCTGCAGGCGACGGGGTTCGTGAACTTCGGTGGCAGCGGTTCTCAGGCAGGCTGGGTGAAGCCTGGGGTTAAGGCGACGTTCGGCAACTATGGTCCGCTGATCGGTCGGCCGATCTCACCAGATCCGAAGGCGGGTCAGCCGCAGATTGTCACCGTGCTGCGTGCGGGTGCGGCGACGGGCATGTACGGGATCAACGGTCTGCACGTCGTCTATCGCTATCACAGCCGCGAGTACCAGGTTCATCTGCTCGCGGGTCTGTGGGAGTGCGTGCAGACGCCGAGGGTGACGGGGGTGTGTGCGGGGGTCGGCCGGTTCGAGACAGTTGCGGAGGCACAGCCGACCTAGGAGTTCGCCCGTACGCCGACGACCGATGTTGCATCGTGCCCAAGCCCTTATCCGAGAGAGCCGCACGACCGTCCGCACATAGCAAGTGGCAACTGGGCAGGTGGCGTCAGAGCAGCGTTGGCGTGGGACACGAGGCCTCCATCAACTCAGACCGCGACAACGTCCCTGGAAATCACAGCTACCCGATCGGGGTCGCGACCACCCGACGCACCTCGGGGAAGAAGCACGCGTGCTCGTGGCCAGAATCGCCGACCGGCATCAGCTGCGGGCGTTCGGCGCGGCAGCGCTCCGCGACGAACGGACAGCGACTGGCGAACAGGCAGCCGCCCTCGGCCTGCAGCTCCGAGAGCGGTTCGGTCGGCTCCAGGCGGTCCACGCCGGGTTCCTCCAGGCCGTGCATCACCGGAATGGCCGAGAGCAGGCACTGCGTATAGGGGTGGACCGGGTTGGCGATCACCTTGTCGGTCGCTCCGTGCTCGATGATCTGGCCGCGGTAGATGACGTACAACTCGCCGTCAGCGCCCACGTAGCGCGCGGTAGCGACGTCGTGGGTGATGAACAGGATGCTGACACCGAGCTCGGAGCGCAGCCGGCGCAGCAGGTCGAGGATGCCCAGGCGCAGCGACACATCGATCATCGACACCGCTTCGTCGGCGACCAGCGCCTCGGGATCAACGGTCAGGGCGCGGGCGATGACGACGCGCTGGCGCATCCCGCCGGAGAGCTGGTGGGGGTAGCGGGGCAGCACGTAGCCCGGGTCGAGCCCGACCATCTCCAGCACCTCGGTCGCGCGGGAGCTCACCCAACTGTGCGGGCGATCGGTCTGCCTGGCGCGCAACGACAGCGGGTCGCGCAGCGTCATCTCGACGGTCGCCGTCGGGTTCAGTGCCGAGTACGGGTCCTGGTGGATCAGCTGGATCCGGCGGAACACCGGCTCGCGCCGCTTCGGCTTCAGGGCCGACAGGTCCTCGCCGTCGACGACGAGACGGCCGGCGTCGAATGTCTCGAGTCCGGCGAGGATCCGGCCGAGGGTCGTCTTGCCGCAGCCGGATTCCCCGATGAAGGAGACCGCACCGCCCTTTGGGATGGCGAAGTCGACACCACGCAGGGCCTGCACGCGGCGGGCACCGAGCACGCCGCCGCGCGAGCGGAACGACTTCTCGATCCCGGAGCCCTCGATCACGCCCTCGCCTCCCGATCGGCTTGCTGGTGCTCGCTCGCGACGGCGTGACACGACACCAGCCGGTCGCCGTCGATGGGGGTGGGACGCGGGTCGGTCTCGACGCACGCCGGCAGCTGCAGCCTGGCGAACACGTCGCAGCGCTCGCGGAAGACGCAGCCGGTCTCCGGAGTCGTGCCCAGCGTCGGCGGCCGGCCCGGGAGTGCCTGAGCCAGCGCGGGATCGCCGTGCAGCCGCGGGATCGCGCGGATCAGCCCGCGCGTGTAGGGATGCTTCGGATCGCGCAGCACCTGGGTGGTCGGCCCTTGCTCGACCAGCCGGCCGCCGTACATCACGGCGATCCGCTCGGAGACCTCGGCGACGACGCCGATGTCGTGCGTGACGACGAGAGTGGTGAGCGCGCGGTCGGTGCTGACGTCGCGAATGATCGACAGGATGTTGGCCTGCGAGATCATGTCGAGGGCCGTGGTGGGCTCATCGAGAACCAGCAGGTGCGCGTTCAGCACGAGCGCGAACATGATCCCCACGCGCTGGCGCATGCCGCCGGAGAGCTCGTGCTGGTAGGCGTCGAGCATCCGGCCGGCGTCGAGTCCCATTCGCTCCAGCAGCGATTTCGCCTGCCGTACAAGGCTCTGCTTGTCGTCGACGTCGTGCGACTTCGCGAGGTCGAGCAGTTGCCGGCCGACCGTCTTCAACGGGTTCAGCGAGTTCTGTGCGGCCTGGAACACGTAGCCGATCTGGGCGCCGCGGGCCTTGCGCACCGCCTTGGGTGCGAGCGTGACGACGTCGCCGACGCCGTCGATCTCGATGCTGCCGGTGGTGATTCGGCCCGGTTTCTGCACCGCACCGAGCAGCGCGAGTGCCAGGGTGGACTTGCCCGAGCCGGATTCGCCCACCAGCCCGGTGATCGAGCCCGGCGGCAGCTCCAGATCGATACCGGCCACCGCCGCCATGTCCCTGCCCGCAATGCGATATGCGACGGTCAGGTCCCGGATCTGGACCGATGGTCCACCGCCGACAACGGCTGCGGTCACGAGCGGATCGCCGGATCCCGCCGTCATCGTCACGTCAGTCTTCCCGCAGCCGCGGGTTGAAGACCTCGTCCATCGCGTCGACCAGCAGCACCACGGCGAGGGTCAGCAGCAGAATCGAGAGCAGCGGAGCGAGCAGGTAGAACAGGCCCGAACCCGTCTGCGTGACGCCGTTGTTCACGGCGAGGAAGATCATCACACCCCAGTTCTCGGCCTTGAACGGCAGCACGCCGAGATAGAACAGGCCGACCTGGGAGTAGATGAACGTCGTCACGCCGATCAGCAGGTTCATGGCCACGTACGGCGCGATGTTCGGCAGCAGCTCGCGCCGGATCACGTGCGGGGTCGACAGCCCGAGCCCACGCGCCGCCTCGACGAAACCGCGCTCGCGCAGCGACAGCGTCTGCGAACGCACCGACCGGGCGAGGCCGCCCCAGCCGGTGATGCCGAGCACGAGACCCATCTGCAGTGCGGAGCCGAACTTCCACACCGTCGAGAGCACCAGCAGCAGAGGGAATCCCGGGATCGTCAGCACGAAGTCGGTGATGCGCATCAGGGAGGAATCGGCGAGACCGCGTCGATACCCGGCGTAGAGCCCGATCGCCGCGCCCAGCACGACGGTCAGCAGCGCCGCCAGTGCGGCAGCGACGAGCACGTAGCGGGTGCCGGTGACCAGCAGCGCCAGCACGTCGGCGCCCTGGAAGTCGGTGCCGAGGGGATGCGCGAGGCTCGGCCCGGACAGGATCAGGTTCGAGTCGGTCGGCAGGTTCGCCGGATACAGCCAGGGCCCGATGATGCCGATGACGACGAAGACGACGACCACGAAGGCGCCGGCCATCCGGGTCGGCTTGCGCCGCAGCACCCGCCAGAGGTTGTGCCAGAAACCCCGCCGGCGCGGCGTGACGACGGCGTCGGCGCGGTTGCCGATGGTGGGAAGGTCGAGTGTCGTTGACATCGGCTACGTACCACTCGCGCGGCGCACCCGCGGGTCGACGACCGTGTAGAGCAGGTCGGCCACGATGTTGGCCAGGATCACGGCGACCGTGATCAGCAGGAACGCGCCGCTCATCTCGGAGTAGTCCCGCTGGCCGATGCTGCTCACCAGCAGTGCGCCCATGCCGGGGTAGTTGAAGGCGCTCTCGATGAAGACCGCGCCGCCGAACATGAACCCGAAGGACAGGGCCAGCACGGTGAACAGCGGCAGGATCGCGTTGCGGGAGATGTAGCGGAACACGAGTCCCGGTGAGAGTCCGCGCAGCTCGGCGGCCAGGATGAAGTCGTCGCCGAGCACCGATACGACACTCGATTTCATCGTGAGCAGGTAGCCGCCGAAGCTGGAGAGCGCGAACGCGGTCGCGGGCAGCACGGCGTGGCTGATGATCGAGGCGATGTAGGCGACGTTGAATCCCGGCTGGATCAGCCCGTTGACGTCACCGGTGGAGAACAGCGGCCACTTGACGGTCAGCAGGGTGACCAGGACCAGCGCCATCACGTACTGCGGGACGCCGTGCAGCAGCGAGCCGGCGATCGACAGTCCGTCGCCGAGCCGGCTGTTGCGCCGCATCGCCGCTACCACGCCGAGCACGACGCCGAGCGCGAAGCTCAGCACCACTCCGGCGAGCACCAGCCCGATCGTCCACTTCGCCGCCGACGCGACCTCCTTGGCGACGCTGACGCCCTGCGCGCTCACCGACTTGCCGAGGTCGAAGTGCAGCAGCCGGGAGAGGTAGTGCCCGTACTGTGACCACAGCGAACCGTGCGGTACGAAGCCGTAGGTCACGGCCACCTGCCGCGAGGCGGCGTCCGGGGAGAAGCCCTTCTCGATCAGCGACTCGTACTGCGCCTGCACCGGATTGCCGGGCATCTCGTGCACCAGCACGAAGGTGAACGTCGTGACGATCCAGACCATGACCAGACCGCGCAGGAGATGGCCTGCGAGCTGGCGGACCGCCTTGGGCATCACGCCCGTCCGCTACTTCGCGTTGATGTAGCCGAGCTGCATCCACACCCCGGCCGAGAGCCGCAGCACGTCGGAGTTGTCCTTCGGGAAGTTGGTGTACTTGTTCGTGTTCAGGAACTGCACGTTGGTGTAGTCCCAGAGCTGGATGACCGGGAGCTGGTCGTTGCTGATCGTCGCGAGCTTCTGCACGGCCGCCTTCTGCCGGTCCAGCGGGAGCGCCGAGAGCTGGTTGGTCAGCGCGCCGGGGTCAACCGTGCCGACGCCGGGCACCGTCTGCGTCTGCGGGCTGCCCATCCAGTTGCCGTCCTTGCCCGGTGCCGAGTGCTTGACCGAGTGACCGAAGACGTTCCAGCCGTTCGCCGAGCCGTACAGCCGCTGGTAGGCGTTGTAGTTCGACGGGCCGAGCGCGACCAGCCAGAAGCCGACCGCGAACTTGCCGTCGGCGAGATCGGAGAGGTAGGTCGCGTAGTCGGCGGACGTCGCGGGCTTCGACGCGATCCCGAACGAGGTGAGCTGGCTCGCGATCGACTGCCCTCCCGCGATCCAGTCGGAGAAGCCGGTCGGCACCTGCACGTTGACGGTGAACTGCTTGCCGTTCGACATCAGCCACTTGTCGCCCGACTTGTGCATGCCGGCCGCCCGGAACTCCGACGCGGCCTTCGTCTTGCTCTCCTCGTACGGATTGAGCTTCGAAACGAAGTCCGAGCCGAGCTGCTGGGTCGCCGCCGGCGCGATCAGTCCGGTTGTCACCTTCGACGCGGTGCCGGACTCCGGCTCGCCGATCTTGGTGACCAGCTTGCGGTCGATCAGGTACGCGAGGCCGCGGCGCACGTGCACGTTGCCGAACGGCGCGATGCTCTCGTTGAAGGCGAGGGCGGCATCGACCGGGCTGAAACCACTCACGGTCGCGTTGCCCTTGGTCTTGAGTATCTGCTTCACCACGTTGGTCGGTGTCGCTGTGTACGGCGCCGCGTCGAGCTTGCCGGCGATCAGGTAGTTCCAGATCTGCTGGTTGCCGGCGTAGTTGAGCAGCTGGACCTGGGCCGGCGCGATCTTGTCGGCGTCCCAGAAGTCCTTGTTCTTGGTGAGGATCGCCGCGGACGGATTGACTCGCTCCAGCACGAACGGCCCGCAGGAGACATCCTTCTTCGGGCCGAAGTCGACGAGTTTCTTGCCCAGTGCGGTGATCGTGTTCTGCGCCTTGGTCGCCGCGGCGTTGGTGGAGCCGACGGCGGTGTGGATCGTGGTCCAGACGTCCTTCGGCAGCTGCGATCCGAATACCGAGTCGGGCACGACGGACATGGTGAGCACGTTGCGCTCGAAGGTGTTGTTGGCGGTGCCGCCGGCCTGGTCGAACTCGACCTTCTTGGCACCGAGCACCTTCACGTCGCCGAGCCCGCCGGCCGCGCCGGGCGTGACGACGAAGGCGCCGCCGCCCTGGGTGAACGCCACCGCGGCAGAGGTCTTGATGTCCTGCGCCGTGACGTCCGAACCGTCCGACCACTTGGCCTTGGGCTGGACGTCGATCGTGAGCTTCGTGCCGTCCGAGGAGAGCGACCAGTCCTTCGCCACGCCCGGGTAGAAGGCGTTGGGGTCAGACAGCGAGTTCTTCGGCCAGGCTAGGTTCATCGAGTTGTAGCCCGCGAACGCGTTGCTCTCGCCGTTGTAGGGGTTGATCGGAGCGTTGACGTTGATCGCGTGGTCGCCGTCGATCGTGGTGAAGACACCGCCGCCCTTCCCCCCGCCGGTCTTGTTGCTGTCGGCACAGGCGGCGACGGCCGGTGCGATCGAGAGCACCGCAACGGCGGCGACGAGTCGGCGTGGCTTCATGGTCGTTCTCCTTCGCGCTGCACCGCGCCGGGCGGCAAGCATTCACCCGAACTGTGGCTGGTCAGTAAATAAGTTACAACAGTCCAGGCCCTCGACACACCCCCGCCATGGTCGAATCACTGTCCGTGTCGCGTCGGCGGCTAACGTGAGCCGGTGAACACGGACACCGGAGCGGTGCGGCTGACCCGGTTCGCCCATGGCGGCGGATGCGCCTGCAAGATCCCGCCCGGCGAGCTCGAGGCCACCCTCTCGGGGCTGGTGGGTGACGCGCCGCCGGGTGCCGCTGGCGAGCTGCTGGTCGGTCTATCCGACGGCGACGACGCCGCCGTCGTGGCTCTGGAGAACGGCACGGCACTGGTCGTGACCACGGACTTCTTCACCCCGGTCGTCGACGACGCCTACGACTGGGGCCGGATCGCAGCCGCGAACGCGCTCTCGGACGTCTACGCGATGGGCGGCCGGCCGGTGGTGGCCGTGAACCTGCTCGGCTGGCCGCGCGACGTGCTGCCCTACGACCTCGCCCGCGAGGTGCTGCGCGGCGGGCTCGACGTGTGTCGCGCCGCGGGCTGCCACCTCGCCGGCGGGCACAGCATCGACGATCCGGAGCCGAAGTACGGCCTCGCCGTCACCGGCACGGTCGACGTCGAGGCGATGATGCGCATCGATGCGGCGTCCGCAAGAACGCCGCTGTCGCTGTCGAAACCGCTCGGTATCGGCGTCCTGAACACCCGACACAAGGCCACAGCAGAGGTGTTCGCGCAGGCGATCGACGCCATGACGACGCTGAACGGCGACGCCGCGCGGGCAGCCGTGGCCGCGGGTATCCGGGCGGCCACCGACGTCACCGGCTTCGGCCTGCTCGGCCACGCCCTGAAGATGGCGCGGGCGAGCGGCGTGACGCTCGTGATCGACGCGGCGGCCGTGCCCTATCTCGACGGCGCGCGGCGGGCCGCGGCCGACGGGTTTGTCAGCGGCGGGACCCGGCGCAACCTGGACTGGGCCGGCCCGCACATCGACGTCTCGGCGATCGGGGAGACCGAGGCGCTGCTGCTGGCCGACGCGCAGACCTCCGGCGGCCTGCTGCTGGCCGGGGAGATCCCCGGCGCGCCGGTGATCGGCGAGATCACCCCGCGTGGCGAGCACCTCGTCGTGATCCGCTAGCGCCCTACCGGGCGTCGCCCGGCGGCGGGTCGGGTGCCGGCGCGCGGTAGCCGGTGCGACGGTCGGAGTCCTCTTCGGAGAGGCGGTTGATCAGCTGCTGCACCTTGTCCGAGTGCGGCACGTTCGTCAGCGTCTCCTGGCCGCGTTCGCCGGCCGACTCCAGGGTGAGCGATCCGGCCCCGATGATCCGGTCGGCGAGCGACTGGGAGAACGCGACGTCGTTGAGACGCTGCAGCGGGATGTCGTGGCCGTTGTGGGAGAGGATGCCCGACCGGATCATCACGCGGTGCGTCGTGATCACATAATGCGTCGTGCGCCAGCGCAGCACCGGGATGATGGTGAACCACACCAGCACCAGGACACCCACGACGACGATCGCGATGCGCAGCGGGCCCTGCGCACTGCCGTCCGGCGCGATCGCGGCCAGGAAGCCACCGAGCCCGGCCGCGACGAGCAGAATCAGCACCGGCGGCACGATCGTGATCCAGTGCGGGTGCAGGTGCTCGACCACACGTTCGTCGCCTGCGAGCTGACTGTCCGGGTACGGCACGATCGCCTCCTCGCGCGGGAGCCTTACCGTAGCGTCGCGGGCGCCCGCCGCGGGGCTTCTTCGCCGTCGGTATCCGGGGTCGCGAGCCGGTGTGCTCCGGAGTAGACGTTCATCGAGTCACCGCGCAGGAAGCCGATCAGCGTGATCCCGGCGTCCTCGGCGAGCTCGACGGCGAGCGACGACGGCGCCGAGACCGCCGCCATCACGGGGATTGCGGCCATCGCGGCCTTCTGCACCAGCTCGAACGACGCCCGGCCGGAGACCAGCAGGATGTGACCGGCGAGTGGAAGCCGGCCCTCGCGCACGGCCGCACCGACGAGCTTGTCGACGGCGTTGTGCCTGCCAACGTCCTCGCGGATCGATACCAGCCCGCCGGCCGAGTCGAAGAGTCCGGCGGCGTGCAGCCCGCCCGTGGTCTCGAAGACGCCCTGCGCGGCGCGCAGCCGGTCGGGCAGCGCCGCGATCAGGTCGGGCTCGACGCTGATCGGGTCGTCGCCGACGGTGAACCGCGAGGCGGTCCGCACCGACTCCAGGCTCGCCTTACCGCACACTCCGCACGACGACGACGTGAAAACGTTGCGCTGCAGCGACATCTGCGGCACGTCGACCCCCGGTGCGAGGTCGACGTCGAGCACGTTGTAGGTGTTCTCGCCGGCGTCGTTGGTGCCGGAGCAGTACCGGATCGCGGCCAGCTCGGCATCGCTCGCGATCACGCCTTCGCTGGCCAGGAATCCGGCCGCGAGGTCGAAGTCATCGCCGGGCGTGCGCATCGTGACCGCGAGCGCGCGGCCGGCCAGCCGGATCTCCAGCGGTTCCTCGGCCACCAGCGTGTCCCAAGCGGCGGTGCGCACACCGTCGGTGATGCGGATGAGCTTGCGGCGCTGAGTCTTTCGAGTCACGGCGTCATCCGGCTCATCGCGGCCTCCGGCTACGTCTCGCGGTCGGGCCTCCGGTTCTGCACGTGCTGGAAACCGAACCGGCCCTTGATACACAGGTTGCCATGAGTCACCGAGTGCTCGTGCGGTGAGGATGTCTTCACGATCTCGTTGTCCTGCACGTGCAGCGTGATCTGGCAGCCGACACCACAGTACGGGCAGATCGTGTCGGTCTGCGTCTGCGCCGATTCGTCCCACGTACCGTCGGCTCGCATGTCGAACTCGCTGGTGAACATCAGCGCACCGGTCGGGCACACCTCGACGCAGTTGCCGCAGTAGACGCAGGCGGAATCGGGCAGCGGCGCGGCGTATTCGGTGGCGATGCGGGCATCGAAGCCGCGGCCGGCGACGGCGATCGCGAACGTGTTCTGCCACTGCTCGCCGCACGCGTCGACGCACTTGTAGCAGAGGATGCACTTGCCGTAGTCGCGCACGTAGAGGTCGTTGTCCCGCTTCACCGGCTGCGCGACAGTCTGCGACGCTGCGCCGTCGGGATGTTCGTGCTCGCCGGCGATCAGCTGGTCGCGCTCACCCGCCGCCGATGGTTGCGCCGCCGGGCCGAACCGGTGCGGGTCGGCGCCGTATTCACCGACCCACGTGCCGAATCGGCGGGTGGTCGACATGTCGACCGAGCTGCCGAGCAGCTCCATCACCGTCTTGCGGCTGTGCCGGGCCCGTTCGGTGTCGGTGCGCACGACCATGTCGGCCTCGACAGTGCGAGAGCACGCAGGCACCAGCAGCCGCTGCCCTTCGACGTCGACCATGCACACGCGACAGGCGTTCACCGGGGTGAGGGTGTCGCCGTAACAGAGCGTCGGGATGTCCCTGCCCGCCCGCTCGCAGGCATCGAGGATCGTCGACCCTGCCGGCACGCGCACCGGCGCACCATCGACCGAGACCTCTATCAGCGTCGTCGGCGGATCGAGCGGTACGGCGCTCATCGCGGCTCCGTCGGCGCGAAGCATCCGAGCCGGTCGATCGCGGATTCGACTGCGTTCCAGGCGGTCTGGCCGAGGCCGCAGATCGAGGCGTCGCGCATCGCCTGGCCGACGTCGCGCAGCAGCGTGACATCGGCGCCGACAGAGCCGAGCGGCCGACCGCCGACCAGCCGCCGCAGCGCCTCCTCCTGGCGCACCGTGCCGATCCGGCAGGGGACGCACTGCCCGCACGACTCGTCCCGGAAGAACGCCGCGATCCGCAGCAGCACGCCCTCGATCTCGACGCTGTCGTCGAACACCATGACGACGCCGGAGCCGAGCGTGGTGCCAGCGTCGCGGGTTGCCTCGAAGGACAGCTCGAGGTCGAGCTCGTCCGGGCCGACGAAGCTGCCGGCGGCGCCACCGAGCAGGATCGCCCGCAGTGTCCGGCCTTCCGGCACGCCGCCGGCGAGGTCGAGCAGGTCGCCCAGCCGGGTTCCGAAGGGCACCTCGTAGATGCCCGGCCTGCGCACCGTGCCGGACAGGCAGAACAGCCTGGGACCGGTGGATTTCTCGGTGCCGACCTCGATGTATCGGGTCGCTCCGATGCGCAGGATTTCCAGCACGTTGATCAGCGTCTCGACGTTGTTGACGACGGTCGGCTTGCCGAAGAGGCCCTTCTGCACCGGCAGCGGCGGTTTCGCGCGTGGCTCGCCGCGGAGCCCCTGGATCGAATTGAACAGCGCCGTCTCCTCGCCGCAGATGTA
>QHCD01000018.1 GCA_003244255.1 Pseudonocardiales bacterium
GTCGACCAGCAGCGCGTCGCACTTCACCGTCGACCTCGACCCCGAGGCGCCGGGCTCGATCTGCACCAGGCCGCGGTAGGAGGTGCGACCGCCGCCGCGGGCCACCGACTTGGAGATGATCGTCGACGACGTGTTCGGCGCGACATGCACCATCTTGGCGCCGGCGTCCTGGTGCTGACCTTCGCCGGCGAAGGCGACCGAGAGCGTCTCGCCGTGGGCGTGCTCGCCGAGCATCCACACCGAGGGGTACTTCATCGTGACCTTGGAGCCGAGGTTTCCGTCGATCCACTCCATCGTCGCGCCCTCGTGCGCCACGGCACGCTTGGTGACCAGGTTGTAGACGTTGGTCGACCAGTTCTGGATCGTCGTGTAGCGGCAGCGGGCACCCTTCTTCACGATGATCTCGACGACGGCGGAGTGCAGCGAGTCGCTCTTGTAGATCGGCGCGGTGCAGCCCTCGACGTAGTGCACGTAGGCGCCCTCGTCGACGATGATCAGGGTCCGCTCGAACTGGCCCATGTTCTCGGTGTTGATCCGGAAGTAGGCCTGCAGCGGGATGTCGACGTGCACGCCCTTCGGGACGTAGATGAACGAGCCGCCCGACCACACGGCCGTGTTGAGCGCGGCGAACTTGTTGTCTCCGGACGGGATGACCGAGCCGAAGTACTCCCGGAAGAGGTCTTCGTGCTCGCGCAGTCCGCTGTCGGTGTCGAGGAAGATCACGCCCTGGTCCTCGAGCTCGGACTGGATCTGGTGGTAGACGACCTCGGACTCGTACTGCGCGGCGACGCCCGAGATCAGCCGCTGCTTCTCAGCCTCGGGGATGCCGAGCTTGTCGTAGGTGTTCTTGATGTCGGCGGGCAGGTCGTCCCACGACGCCGCCTGCTTCTCGGTCGACCGCACGAAGTACTTGATCGTGTCGAAGTGGATGCCGGACAGGTCGGCGCCCCAGGACGGCATCGGTTTCTTCCCGAACAGCTTCAGCGCGCGCAGCCGGCGCTCGAGCATCCAGTCCGGCTCGCTCTTCTTGCCCGAGATGTCGCGAACGACGGCCTCGGACAGGCCGCGTTTCGCCGCGGCGCCGGCGACGTCGGAGTCCGACCAGCCGAACTTGTAGCGCCCGAGCGAGTCGATCTGCTCGTCCTGGGTGAGGACGGGTGCCTGTGGAGCAGTCGTCATGCGTGCTTCCTCCCAGCTGGGATGGTTCGCGGAACGAAGGTGGTGCACACGCCGTCGCCGTGCGCGATGGTGGCGAGGCGCTGGACGTGGGTACCGAGCAGGCGGGACAGCGTCCGGGTCTCCGCCTCACACAGCGCCGGGAACTCCGCGGCAACGTGCGCGACCGGGCAGTGGTGCTGGCAGAGCTGGTCGCCGGCATGCACGCTCTGCGCGGAAGCGGCGTAGCCCTCCTCGCTGAGGACGTCGGCGAGCGCGCTCACCCGCTGGGACTGGCTGCGCACCCGGCGCAGCCGATCGCTGTGGCGCTCCTCGAGCGGAGCGAGCCGGTGCTCGGCAAACGCCGTCACGGCGGCACCCCCACCGTCGCTCCGCAGGTAGCGCAGGGCGGCCGACGCGAGATCGTCGTACGCGTGCGGAAACGCCTCGCGGCCGGACTCGGTGAGCGCGAAGAACTTGGCTGGCCGGCCGCGGCCGCGCTGACCGAGCGGGCGGCGAAGGCGTGGCGCGACCAGCCCGTCGGCGAGCAGCGCGTCCAGGTGCCGCCGCACGGCGGTGGGGCTGACGCCGAGGCGATCGGAGAGGGCAGCGGCCGTCTGCGGGCCCGATTCGAGCAGCAACCGCGCGACGGCATCGCGCGTGCGGCGATCCACGCCGCCGCGCTCGGCCGTCTGGTCGAATTTCACAACACAAGTGTGTCGTATTTGCCGACGCGCGGCAAACGGGCGTGGCGGTGAGCAAGCTCACGCCGGACCGAAGACCGCGTACGGCGCCCGGAAACGGCGCGACCAGGCCACCTATCCTCGTTCTGTGGCGCTCGACGCAGGTCCCGCCGTCGCGATCGACGGACTCGTCAAGCGTTACGGCGCCGTGACCGCGGTCGACGGCCTGTCGTTGCGCATGCCGCGCGCGAGCATCCTCGCCCTCCTCGGCCCGAACGGCGCCGGCAAGACCAGCACGGTAGAGGTCTGCGAGGGCCTCCATCGTGCCGATGGCGGCCGCGTCCGGGTGCTCGGGCTGGACCCGGTCGACGACGCGCGCCGGCTCCGGCCGCGGGTCGGCGTCATGCTGCAGGACGGCGGCGGGTATCCGGGGGCGCACGCGGAAGAGCTGCTGCGGCTCTTCGCCGGCTACGCCCGCCGGCCGCTGGACGTGGACCTGCTCCTCGATGCCCTGGGACTGCGGGCGGTGGCCCGGACGGCGTACCGGCGGCTGTCCGGCGGCGAACGGCAGCGCCTCGCCCTGGCGACGGCGCTGGTGTCGCGCCCGGAGCTGGTGTTCCTGGACGAGCCGTCGGCGGGCATGGACCCGCAGGCGCGCCGCGCCCTGTGGGACGTCGTCGCCGCGCTGCGGTCCGACGGCGTGAGCGTGGTGCTCACCACGCACTACATCGAGGAGGCCGAGCGGCTCGCGGACCACGTCGTCGTGATCGACCACGGACGCGTCGTCGCGGCCGGGTCGCCGCGCGAGCTCACCGACGCCGGCACCGATGCGGAGCTGGCCTTCCACGCACCCGCCGACCTCGACATCGGCGCGCTTCGGGGGGCCCTGCCCGGTGGCCCGCGGGTGGAGCATCGAGGTCGGGGCGACTACGCCGTTCACGGGCCGGTGGATCCGCATCTGGTGGCCGCGCTGACGGCGTGGTGCGCAGGCGCCGACGTGTTGATCGACGACCTGCGGGTGCGCCGCCGGAGCCTGGAGGATGTCTTCCTCGCGCTGACAGGCGACGGTGCGGCGCCGTGAACACCGAACCGCTGCTGCGCACCGGGGCGTTGGCGCCAGCCGCCGGGCCGGCACCGCTCGCCCGCATGGTGGCGCGGCAGACACGGATCGAGCTGCGGCTCACCCTGCGCAACGGCGAACAGCTGCTGCTCAACCTGATCCTGCCGGTGCTGTTCGTCGTCGTGCTCGTGACCGAGCCGTTCGTCGAGATCGACGGCGGCAGCCGGTCCGGATTCTTCGTGCCCGGCGTGCTGGCCCTCGCCGTCATGTCCGCTGCCTTCACCGGGCAGGCGATCGCCACCGGGTTCGAGCGCAAGTACGGCGTGTTGAAACGACTCGGCGCGACGGCGTTGCCGCGATCGGCGCTGCTGCTCGGCAAGACCGGCGCCGTTGGATGCCTGGAGCTCCTGCAGATCCTGCTGATCGCTCTCGCTGCCGTCGCCGTCGGCTGGCGGCCGCACGGCTCGCCGCTGGCGGTGGGCATCCTCGTCGTTCTCGGCACCGCGGCGTTCTCGGGCCTCGCGCTGCTGATCGCCGGCACGCTGCGCGCCGAGACCACCCTGGCGCTCGCCAACATCGTGTGGTTCGGGCTGCTGCTCGCCGGCGACGTCGTTTTCCCACTGTCGAAGTTTCCCACTGCCGTTGCCGACGTGCTGGGCTATCTGCCCACCGCCGCCCTCGCCCACGGCCTGCGCGCGGTGCTGCGCGACGGCCACGGTCTGAACGCCCACGACACGCTGACCCTGCTGGCATGGGCGATCGTCGGGCTCACGGCGGCTGCCCGCTGGTTCCGCTGGGAGTGAGTCGCGGCGCCTACCATCGGGCGCGTGAGCACATCCCCGCCACCGTGGCTCCGCCGGCTGCGGGAACCGGCGGGCACCCCGCTGATGCGGATGGCCGCGATCGGCGCGATCGTGTCCAACGCAGGAATCGTGGTGACCGGAGGCGCGGTACGGCTGTCCAACTCCGGTTTGGGCTGCCCGACCTGGCCGGACTGCACCGACGGCCGGTTGCTACCCGGCGGTGCGAACACCCACGGGCCGCTGAACCAGGGTATCGAGTTCGGCAACCGGCTGCTCGGCGTTCTGGTGCTGCTGACGGCGATCGCCTGCGTGCTCGTTGCATGGCGGCTGACTCCGCGGCGCCGCGATGTGCTCGCGATCGCCTGGCTGCTGCCCATCGGCATCATCGCGCAGGCGATCCTCGGCGGGATCACGGTGCGGGAGAAGCTGAACCCGCTGGTGGTCGCGCCACATTTCCTGCTCTCGATGGTGCTCGTCTACGTCGCGGTGTGGCTGCACGAGCGCGCGGGCGAGGGCGACGGAGAACTACAACGCCTGGTACGTAGAGAGATTCAGCTCGGCGTGCGTCTGCTCGTCGTCGTCGTGGCCGCGATCGAGGTCGCCGGCACCCTGGTGACCGCCACCGGCCCGCACGCGGGCAATCGCGGGACCAGGCGACTCGGCTGGGATCCGCGCGTCGTCACGCAGTTCCATGCCGATCTGGTCTTCCTCTACGTCGGCCTGCTCGTGGCGCTGATGCTCGGCCTGCGCGCGACCGGGGCGCCTGCCCGCACCCGGCAGCGCGCGCGCGTCGTCGCCGTCGTCGTCGCGCTTCAGGCGACGGTAGGCTACGTGCAGTACTTCACCCACGTGCCTGCGGTTCTGGTCGGCGTCCACATGTTCGGCGCGACCCTCGCGACCATCACCACCGCCCGGCTGTTCTTCGCGACCCGAGAGCGGCTCTCAACCGCACCTCAGCCCGAGACGGCAGACTGGACCCATGCCTGGGCAGACGCGGGTGCTCGTGGTCGACGACGACCGCCCGGTCCGTGAGTCGCTACGCCGATCCCTCGCCTTCAACGGCTACCAGGTCGATCTCGCCGCCGACGGGCTGGCAGCGCTGGACGCGATCGCGACGAATCGTCCCGACGCCGTCATCCTCGACGTGATGATGCCGCGGCTGGATGGCATCCAGACCACCCGCCGGCTGCGGGCCGCCGGCGACGACGTGCCGATCCTCATGCTCACCGCGCGCGAAACGGTGCCCGACCGGATCGCCGGCCTGGAGGCCGGCGCCGATGACTACCTGCCGAAGCCGTTCGCGCTGGAGGAGCTGCTCGCCCGGCTGCGAGCGGTGCTGCGGCGCGCTCACCCGCCCGCCGTACCGGCCGAGGAGGCCAACACCCTCTCGTTCGCCGACCTCACGCTCGACCTCGGAACACGCGACGTCGGCCGCAGCGGCCGGTCGATCCGACTGACCCGCACCGAGTTCGCCCTGCTGGAACTGCTGATGCGCAACCCGCGCCAGGTGCTCAGCCGGGCGCGCATCCTCTCCGACGTCTGGGGATTCGACTTCCCCACCACGGAGAACTCGCTCGAGGTCTACGTCGGGTACCTGCGGCGCAAGACCGAGGCCGAAGGTGAGCCTCGATTGATACACACCGTGCGCGGAATCGGTTATGCACTGAGGGAAACTCCTCCGTGAGCCGACCGACTGCCGACCTGGTCGAGTCGACAGCCGGCGCTGGCGCCGACGAGATATCGAGCCCGGTGCAGGACGGCACGCCGGACCCCCCCGGGCGCATTCGGCTGGCCCTTCGGCAGCGCGGCCTGCGAACCAGGATCGGCCTGCTCGCCGCCGTCGCCGTCGGGCTGTCGGTCGCGCTGGCATCGCTGGCGGCGTACCTGACCGTGCGACACGAGCTGCGACAACACCTCGACGACAACCTGCGGCAGCGCGCATCCGCCGCCGTCGCGAGCGGGCTGCCGCAGCTGCTCTCCCAGCCGATCGACAGTCAGTTCGCGTCCGAGCTGCTGGCACTCGGCGCCGACCTGCGGCCGGCCGTCATCGACATCGAACCGGACGGCGGGCAGCGGGTGCTGTTCCTTAGCGACAAGCCGCCGCCCTACAGCGCGGCGGAGATCGCCGTCGCCACCGGTGACGGTGCGCCCTCATTGCGGACCGCCTCGACAGCAGGTATTCAGTTCCGCGTTCTTGCCGTGCGGGTGCAGCCCGGACAGGCGTTCGTCCTCGCGCAGGCGACCACCGACACCGACGACGAGTTGCGCCGGATGGCCCTGGTCATGCTGATCGTCGGCGCGGCCGGCATCGTGGTGGCGACCAGCGCGGGACTCGGCGTAGCGCGCCAGGCACTGCGGCCGGTCGAGCGGCTGACCGCCGCAACCGAACACATCGCCCGCACCGACGACCTGACGCCGATCCACGTGGTCGGCCGCGACGAGCTCGCCCGGCTCACCGCGAGCTTCAACGTGATGCTCGAAGCCCTTGCGCAGTCCCGCGATCGGCAACGCCAGTTGGTCGCCGACGCCGGGCACGAGCTACGCACCCCGCTCACCAGCATGCGGACGAACCTGGACCTGCTCGTGCAGTCGTCCCGGCCGGGTGCGCCGCCGCTGAACCCTGCCGACCGCGACGAGCTGCTCGCCGACGTGCGGGCGCAGATCGAGGAGCTGACCGTCCTGGTCGGCGACCTGGTCGAGCTCGCCCGCATCGAACCCGCGTACGCCGTCGCCGAGCCGGTCGACCTGGCGGCGGTCGTGGAGCGGGCGGTGGAGCGCGTTCGCCGGCGCGCGCCGAACGTGCGGATCGACGTCGACGCGCGACCGTGGACGGTCGTCGGTGAGACGGCGACCCTGGAACGCGCCGCGACCAACCTGCTGGACAACGCCGCGAAGTGGAGCCCGGACGGCGGCGTCGTTACCGTCCGGCTCGGTGAGGGAGTGCTCTCGGTCGCCGACCAAGGCCCTGGCATCAGCGATGCCGACCAGCCGCATGTCTTCGAGCGGTTCTACCGCGCCGTCGACGCCCGTGGTCTGCCCGGCTCGGGCCTGGGTCTCGCGATCGTCAAGCAGGCGGTCGAGCGGCACGGCGGGACGGTCACCGCGGGACGCACCACCTCGGGCGGCGCGCTGCTCGTGGTGCGCCTCCCAGGCGCCGGGCCGGCCGCCGATCGCGGCGCAACGTTTAGCCGCGCCTCAGACGGCTCTCAGCGGTCGGTGCCAGAGTGAACGCATGACCGACGACGAAACCGCCCGCGACGACGGCGCCGCCCGCGACCCGATGGCCGGGCCGGAGTCCACGCCCCCGCCATGGCGACCGGCCCCGCCGGCCTGGGAGCAGCCGACCTGGGAGCAGCCGACCGGGCAGCACCCGACCGGCCAATGGGGCGACTCGGGAGCCGCGTGGACGCCGCCGCCGCAGCCTTACGCCGGGACCTATGCCGCAAGGGGCACCGGGGGGTATCCGACCCCGTACGGGCCGCTGCCGCCCGCCACTTCCGACCAGCCCCGGCGGCGGCGGGTTGGATCGGCCATCGTCGCTGGCGTGGTCGCCGCGGCCCTGGTCGGTGGCGGCGCGGGCGCCGTCGTCGAACACCACTACGGCTCGAACACGACCAGGGTCGTCAGTGCGCTCGCGCAGCAGCCTGCGCACAACGCGGCCAGACAGGCTCCGGCCGGATCGGTTCAGCAGGTCGCCGCGCAGGTGCTGCCGAGCGTCGTCTCGATCACCGTCGCCACCCAGGGCAGCGGCGACGAAGGCACCGGGATCGTGCTGACCTCCGACGGCGAAATCCTCACCAACAACCACGTGGTCGCAGCCGCGGCGGGCGGCGCCGGCACCATCACCGTGACCCTGAACACGGACAGGAGCGTCTCCGGGCGGATCGTCGGCCGCGACCCCATCACCGATCTCGCCGTCGTCAAGGCGGCCGGGGTCTCCAACCTCACCCCGGCGACGATCGGCCGGTCCTCCGACCTCGCGGTCGGCCAGGCGGTGGTGGCGGTCGGCTCGCCACTCGGACTGTCCGGCACCGTGACCTCAGGCATCGTCAGCGCCCTGAACCGGCCGGTGCAGACCGCCAACAGCGAGCAGCAGCCACCGCTGGGGCAGGGTGGCCGGTCGCAGTCGGCGCAGGCGACGGTCATCGACGCCGTCCAGACCGATGCCGCCATCAACCCTGGCAACTCCGGCGGGCCGTTGGTGAACATGTCCGGTCAGGTCGTCGGCATCAACTCCGCGATCGCGAGCCTCGGCAGCGCTGCGCAGTCCGGCGGACAGTCGGGCTCGATCGGCGTCGGCTTCGCCATCCCGATCGACGAGGCCAGGCCGATCGTCAAGCAGCTGGCCGACGGTCAGACGGCCACGCACGCCCAGCTCGCGGTGACCGTTACTGACCGGTCCTCCCCGACCGGGGTCGGGGCCGGCGCGCTGCTGCGCACGGTCGAGGCGTCCGGCCCGGCCCGGACGGCGGGGCTGCGGGGCGGCGACGTGATCACCAAGCTCGATGGGCGCCCGATCGACTCCGCCGAATCGTTGATCGCGGCCGTTCGCTCACACCGGCCCGGTGACAAGGTGACCGTCACCTACACCAGCGGTGGCTCCCAGCACACGACCACGGTGACGCTCGGATCCGACCGGTAGGAGCAGGTTCCCGTCAGGTGCCCTGCCGCGGGCTCACGCCCGTGGCGGGGCCGCGCCCATTAGCCCCCGAACTCATAGGTCGGCTGCGCTGCTGTAGACGCACGTGTCTACCCCTACGTAAACTGGGTACGTGAGTACGACCGTGAGAATCACCGACGAGACGCACGACCGGCTCGTCACGCTCGCCGGCGCCACCGGTCGGCGCATGTACGCCATCGTGGACGAAGCTGTGGCAGCCTACGAGATCAACGCATTCTGGGAATCCTTCAACGCCGGGTACGAGCGTCTTGCCGACGACGCCGAGCAATGGGCAGAGATCCAGGCCGAGCGAACCGGTGAAGCACCGACACTGGCCGGCGACCTCGCCGAAGAGTGACTGGTGGCGCGACGTGGCGAGATATGGCTGGTTGACTTCGGCGAGCCGGTCGGCCGCGAACAGGGTCATCGCCGACCCGCGCTGATCATTTCCGATGACCGGCTCAACAGCAGCCGCGCGGATCTGGCCATCGTGGTCCCCATGACCACGAAGATGCGCGGTCTGCCGTCCCACATCGAGATCGAGCCCGGCGACAGTGGACTCAAACACATCAGCTATGCAAAGGCCGAGGACGTGAAGTCAGTCTCCACCAACCGGCTGATCCAGCGACTCGGCGTCGTGCCGGCAGATCGGCTCAGGCGCGCCGAACACGTGCTGCGCCGATTGCTCGGCCTGTAGGCCGACCGCGCAGTTGAGGACGCGGTCACGGACAAGCGCGCGCGTCAGTGCATGACGATCGCGTCGAGCGCGACCGCCAGGAACAGCAACGACAGGTAGGTATTCGACCACTTGAACAGGGCGAACGAGCAGATCGCGCCGCCGCTACGGACCTGCGCACGCAACCGGTAGGCGAAGGCAAGGAAGACCGCTCCCAACGCGATCGCCGCACCGCCGTAGAGCCACGACGTCGCAAGCGGCCACAGCACCAGAGACGACGCCACCATCAGCCAGGTGTAGACGATGATCCGCCCGGCGACGACGTCGGCCGTCGCGACGACGGGCAGCATCGGGATCTGGGCTGCGGCGTAGTCCTCGCGGTAGCGAAGGCCCAGCGCCCAGGTGTGCGGCGGCGTCCAGAAGAAGATCACCAGGAACAGCACCGCGGCCGTGACGGACACGGTGCCGGTGACGGCGGACCAGCCGATCACCACCGGCATGCAGCCGGCCGCGCCGCCCCACACCACGTTCTGCGACGTGCGCCGCTTCAGGCCGATCGAGTAGACGAAGACGTAGAAGAGGATCGTCGCGTCCGCGAGGCTGGCCGACAGCACATTCGTGGTGAGCGCGAGCCAGGCCGTAGCCGCCATTCCGAGCGCGATCCCGAACGCCAGCGCGTGGCGCGGGGCGATCAGGTGCCGCGCCAGCGGTCGGCCGCGGGTACGGCGCATCAGCTCGTCGATGTCGCGGTCGACGTAGCAGTTCAGAGCGTTGGCGCTGCCCGCGGCGAGCATGCCGCCGATCAGCGTCGCCGCGACGATGCGCCAGGACGGCAGGCCGCGGGCCGCCAGCAGCATCGTCGGCACGGTGGTGACCAGCAGCAGTTCGATGATCCGCGGCTTGGTCAGAGCCAGGTAGGCCTTGACCACGGAACCCGGCGACCGCTGCAAACCCTGCGGCGCAAGCGGGCCGGCGTAGACGCTCACAGCGGATGGACACCTTCTGCCGGAGGTTCGGTCCCGGCGCAGGGCCGGTCTCGATGCTCGACTCTACTGCCCGAAGAGGAGCCCCCAGCTGCGGGCCAGACAGACCACTAGGCTGGCCGGTGCGGGGCGCGGCGCGACTCGTGCGGCTGCGGTCGAACCACGAGCCGCCCGTACCAACACGTTTTCCAGGAGCCAGCGCGTGACAACCAAGGCAGCACATCACCCGACACCCAACGGCTGGACCGATCTCGACGACCGTGCGGTGGACACGATCCGCGTCCTCGCGGCCGACGCCGTGCAGAAGACAGGGAACGGCCACCCGGGCACGGCGATGAGCCTCGCCCCCGCGGCGTACCTGCTCTTTCAACGACTCATGGGCCATGACCCGACCGACCCGGCGTGGGCCGGCCGGGACCGGTTCGTGCTGTCCTGCGGGCACTCGAGCCTCACGCTCTACATCCAGCTCTATCTCTGCGGCTACGGCCTGGAGCTCGCCGACCTTGCGGCCCTGCGCACCTGGGGCTCGCTGACACCCGGTCATCCCGAACACGGTCACACCGTGGGTGTGGAGACGACGACGGGGCCGCTCGGGCAGGGCGTCGGAAACGCCGTCGGGATGGCCATGGCCGCCCGTCGCGAGCGCGGCCTGCTCGACCCCGATACCCCGGCCGGCGAGAGCCCGTTCGACCACCACATCTACTGCTTCGCCTCCGACGGCGACCTCGAGGAGGGCCTATCCAGCGAGGCCAGCTCGATCGCGGGCCACCAGGACCTCGGCAACCTGATCCTGCTCTACGACGACAACCACATCTCGATCGAGGACGACACCGACGTCGCGTTCTCCGAGGACGTGCTCGCGCGGTATGCGGCGTACGGCTGGCACACGCAGGCGGTCGACTTCCTCCGCGACGACGGGTCCTACGTCGAGGACGTCGCCGCTCTGGATCGCGCATTCACCGCCGCCAAGGCGGAGACGCAGCGCCCCTCGATCATCAAGCTGCGGACGCTCATCGCCTGGCCGGCACCGGACGCGCAGAACACCGGTGCCGCGCACGGCGCCGCGCTCGGCGAGGATGAGGTCAGGGCCACCAAGAAGCTCCTGCGCTTCGATCCCGACCAGCACTTCGCGGTCGAGGACGACGTGATCGCGCACGCTCGCAAGGTGGTCGACCGGGGGCGGGCGGCCCACGCCCAGTGGGAGCACGCCTTCGCCGCCTGGGCGGGAGCACACCCGGATCGCAAGGCGCTCTTCGACCGGCTCACGACCCGGACCCTGCCGCCCGGCTGGACAGACGATCTACCGGTCTTCCCCGCCGACGCCAAGGGCATGGCGACTCGCAAGGCGTCCGAAGCGGTGCTGCAGAAGCTGATTCCCTACCCCGAGATCTGGGGCGGCTCGGCGGACCTCGCCGGCTCGAACAACACCACGATGAAGGGCGAGCCGTCGTTCCTGCCGGCCACCCACCAGACCAAGGAATTCAGCGGCGGTCCGTACGGCCGCACCCTGCACTTCGGAATCCGCGAGCACGCAATGGGCTCGATCATGAACGGCATCGCGCTGCACGGCGGAACCCGTCCCTACGGCGGCACGTTCCTCACCTTCAGCGACTACATGCGCCCCGCCGTGCGGCTCGCGGCCATGATGGCGCTGCCGGTCACCTACGTCTGGACGCACGACTCGATCGGGCTGGGCGAGGACGGTCCGACGCACCAGCCGATCGAGCATCTCTCGGCGCTGCGGGCGATTCCGGGGCTCGACGTCGTCCGGCCGGCCGATGCGAATGAGACGACGGTTGCATGGCGCACCGTGCTGCTGCACGCCGATCGCCCGGCCGGGCTCTGCCTGTCGCGGCAGAACCTGCCCGTCATCGACCGGGACGAGTTCGGTTCGGCCGAGGGCACCGCGCAGGGCGGCTACGTCCTAGCCGAGGCCGGATCCGGTGCACCACAGGTGATCGTGATCGCAACCGGTTCGGAGGTACCGATCGCGATGGCGGCCAGGGCGACCCTCGAGGCCGAAGGTGTTGCCACCAGGGTGGTGTCGATGCCGTGCCAGGAATGGTTCCGTGCACAGCCGCCGGCCTACCAACAGCAGGTGCTGCCCCCGGAGGTGAAAGCGCGGGTGAGCGTCGAGGCCGGGATCGCGATGAGCTGGCACGACCTCGTGGGCGATGCAGGCAAGTGCGTCTCCATCGAGCACTACGGCGCGAGCGCTGCCTACCAGGTGCTCTACGAGCAGTTCGGCTTCACCCCAGACCGCGTCGTCGCCGCAGTGCACGCCATCCTCGACCGCGCCGGCGTCATCGGCAGCGGCACCACCGGAACCTGATTCACGACACTCGCAGTTCTCCCGTCCAGGAGGGACGCATGAACAACACAATCCGCGATCTGGCTGCCGCCGGCGTTGCCGTCTGGCTCGACGACCTCTCCCGCGACCGGCTCGACAGCGGCAGCCTCGCCGATCTGGTCAGCGACCGCGGCGTCGTCGGGGTGACGACGAACCCCACGATCTTCGCCGCGGCACTGTCGAAGGGCCATGCCTACGACGCGCAGATCGCCGACCTCGCAGTGCGCGGCGTGGACCTGGAGGAGGCGGTCCGATCGATCACGACCGCTGACGTACGCCGCGGGTGCGACGTCCTGCGCCCGGTCCACGACGCGACCAGCGGCATCGACGGCCGCGTCTCGATCGAGGTCGACCCGCGGATCGCCCACGACACCAAGCGCACCGTCGCCGAGGCCACTGCGTTGTGGTGGCTGGTCGACCGGCCGAACCTGTTCATCAAGATCCCCGCAACGAAGGAGGGCCTGTCCTCGATCGAGGCAACGCTCGGGGCGGGCATCAGCGTCAACGTGACCCTGATCTTCTCCCTCCAGCGCTACGACGACGTCATGGCGGCATTCCTCTCCGGTCTGGAACACGCGAAGAAGGCCGGGCACGACCTGTCCCGGCTGACGTCGGTCGCGTCGTTCTTCGTCTCCCGCGTGGACACCGAGGTGGACAAGCGGCTGGACAAGCTCGGTACAGACGACGCAGCCGCGTTGCGGGGCTCGGCGGCAATCGCGAACGCCCGGCTCGCCTACCAGCACTACGAGAAGGTTTTCGGCAGCGCGCGGTGGCGCAGGCTCGCGGACGCCGGAGCCACGCCGCAGCGCCCGCTCTGGGCGTCAACGGGTGTGAAGGATCCCGCGTACGACGACACCCGGTACGTGATCGACCTGGTCGCGCCCGGCATCGTCAACACGATGCCCGAAGCCACCCTCGACGCCGTCGCCGACCACGGTGTGTTCCGCGGCGACACGGTCCGAAACTCATATGCAGAGGCGAAGTCCGCATTGGATTCACTCGCCGCGGTCGGTGTCGACTACGACGACGTCGTCGAAACACTGGAAGCCGAAGGCGTAGCCAAGTTCGAGGATTCCTGGACCACCCTGCTGGACACCGTGCAGAAGGAGCTCGACGGCGGCGCGAAGGCGGCGAAGTGACCGATTCGCCCGTCCGGCTGAAGGTCCCTGACTGGCAGGCATTCGAGGCCACCGTCGCCGAGCTCGCCCAGGCGAAGGTGGCGGCCAAGATGGCGGCGCAGGATCCCACGCTGTGGGGACCGGAGGCCGAACACGAAGCGTCGGTGCGGCTGTCCTGGGTCGGCCTCGCGGAATCGTCCCGGCCGCTGGTGGCCGAGATCGAGGCACTGCGCTCGCGGTGCTCCGCCGACGGCGTCGACCGCGTCGTGCTCGCCGGCATGGGCGGCAGTTCCCTTGCCCCCGAGGTGATCACCGCCACCGCGGGTGTCGAGCTGGTGACGCTCGACACCACCGATGCCGGACAGGTGCGCGCCGCGCTTGTGGATCTCGATCGCACCGTGGTCGTCATATCGAGCAAGTCCGGCGGGACGGTCGAGACCGACTCCCACCGGCGGGTCTTCGAGAGAGCCTTTACCGACGCGGGAATCGACGCCGCGTCGCGCATCGTCGTGGTCACCGACCCCGGCTCGCCCCTGGACGAGCTGGCCACGAAAGCCAAGTACCGCGAGGTGTTCCGCGCCGACCCGCACGTCGGCGGCCGCTACAGCGCGCTCACAGCGTTCGGCCTGGTGCCCGCAGGGCTGGCCGGCGCCGACATCGGCGCGCTGCTCGATCAGGCTGCGGCCATCTCGCCCGCGCTCTGCGCCGACGACCCCGCCAATCCAGGCCTCCGGCTCGGCGCCCTGCTCGGTCTCGCGCACAACGGCGGGGCCGACAAGGTCGTCATCGCCGACACCGGGTCGGGCATCGTGGGGTTCGGCGACTGGGCCGAGCAGCTGATCGCGGAATCGACCGGCAAGCTGGGGAAGGGCCTGCTGCCCGTCGTCGTCGAATCCCCCGCAGCGCCGGGCTTTGCCGACGCCGGTCCCGACGCGACGCTGGTGCACGTTGGGGCAACCGACGAGTTGCCCGGCTCGGCATACGCCGCGACGGTGACGGCGCCGCTCGGCGCGCAGATGCTGCTCTGGGAGTACGCGATCGCGATCGCCGGCCGGCTGATCGGCATCAACCCGTTCGACCAGCCCAACGTCGAAGAGGCCAAGGCACAGGCACGATCGCTGCTGGAGTCCCCCGGAAAATCCGCCGAGGAGAAGCCCGCGTTCACCGAGGGCGCGGTCGAGGCCTATGCCGATCCGGCGCTGCTGCAAGGCAGAGGGACACTGCGCGACCTGCTCGGCTCGTTGCGCGAGCTGGCACCAGAACGCGGCTACATCGCGATCCAGGCCTACCTCGATCGGCTCACCGACACCTCGGCCGCCGACCTGCGGCCGGCGGTCGCGTCGTCGTCGGGCCTGCAGACGACGTTTGGCTGGGGTCCGCGCTTCCTGCACTCCACCGGCCAGTACCACAAGGGCGGCCACCCGAACGGCGCCTTCCTGCAGATCACCGGCGTCGTGGAGCAGGACCTGGCGATCCCGGATCGCCCCTACTCCTTCGCCGTCCTGCAGGCGGCACAGGTCGCGGGCGATGCGAAGGTGCTGGCCGACAAGGGCCGCCCGGTGGTGCGGCTGCATCTGACCGACCGCCGTGCCGGCATTGGCCAGCTGCTCGAGGCGCTGTCATGAGGGCACCCGAGAGCGCCAAGGTCAGGTCCCTGGCCGGGCGGGCGAACCCGCTGCGCGATGCTCGGGACCGCCGACTGCCGCGGGTGCCGGAGCCGTGCGCACTGGTCGTGTTCGGGGTCACCGGAGACCTGGCCCGCAAGAAGCTGCTGCCAGCGATCTACGACCTCGCCAACCGCGGCCTGCTGCCGGCGAACTTCGTGCTGCTCGGCTTCGCCCGCCGCGACTGGGGCCACGGCGACTTCGAAGACCTCGCGAAGCAGGCCGCGAAGGATCACGCCCGCACGCCGTGGCGGGAGGCGACGTGGAGCCGGCTCGCCGGCAACGTGCGGTTCGTGCCCGGCTCCTTCGACGACGACGACGCGTTCGACCGGCTCGCCGACGCTTTGCACGAGCTCTCGGACTCCCACGGGATCCAGGGCAACGCCGCGTTCTACCTGTCTGTCCCCCCGGCCGCCTTCCCGACCGTGCTGAAGCAGATGCAACGCACCCGGATGGCGGACAACGAGGCGTCCGGTGGCTGGCGTCGCGTCGTCGTCGAGAAACCATTCGGTCACGACCTGCACAGCGCGCGCGAGCTGAACGAACTCGTCGACTCGGTGTTCACTCCCGACGACGTGTTCCGCATTGACCACTACCTCGGTAAGGAGACCGTCCAGAACATCCTGGCCCTGCGCTTCGCCAACATGCTCTTCGAGCCGGTATGGAACTCCAACTGCGTCGACTCCGTGCAGATCACGATGGCCGAGGACGTCGGGATCGGAACCAGGGCGGGTTTCTACGACGAGACCGGCGCCGCCCGAGACGTGCTGCAGAACCACCTGTTCCAGCTGCTCGCGCTGACCGCGATGGAGGAGCCGGTCGAGTTCTCGGCCGAGGCGATCCAGATCGAGAAGCTGAAGGTGTTGCGCGCCGTCAAACCGCCGGCGGACATGCAACGGTACGCCGTGCGCGGCCAGTACGACCAGGGCTGGCTGGCCGGCGAGCGGGCCGCCGGCTACCGGCAGGAGAAGGACGTTCCCGCAGACTCCACGACCGAGACCTACGCCGCCGTCCGGTTGTCGGTCGAGACACGGCGCTGGGCCGGCGTGCCGTTCTACCTGCGCACCGGCAAGAGGCTGCCGCGGCGCGTCACCGAGATCGCGCTGTCGTTCCGCTGCGCCCCGCACCTGCCGTTCACCGCCACCGACACCGCGGAGCTCGGCCACAACCAGCTGGTAATCCGGGTGCAGCCCGACGAAGGCGTCACGCTGAAGTTCGGGTCGAAGGTGCCGGGTAGCACGATGGAGGTCCGCGATGTCGCGATGGACTTCCTCTACGGCGAGTCCTTCACCGAATCCAGTCCCGAGGCCTACGAGCGGCTGGTTCTCGACGTCCTGATCGGCGACGCCACCCTCTTCCCGCGCAACGGCGAGGTGGAGGCGTCGTGGCTCGTCGTCGACCCGCTGGAGGAGTTCTGGGCCGACCAGCAGCCGGCCATGTACCGGGCCGGTGAGTGGGGCCCGAAGGAGGCCGACGACATGCTCGCGAGCGACGGCCGCCGGTGGCGCCGCCCATGACCCGCGTCCCCATCCCGCCCAGATCGCATGTCACCACCGCGACACACCGTTCCGCAGGTGGTCGACTGCGATCTCGCCGGAAACTCGCTCGACCGGAGGCCCGCTCATGACAACGCTGTGGGACACCACCGGGAGCGACGTCGTCCATGCCCTGGCCGCGGAGCGACGGACCGGCGGGTCCATCACCTCGGGCTCGGCGCTGACGCTGCTCGTCGTCGTCGGCGAACGCAACGTCGCGCAGGCCGAGGCCGCCGCCACAACAGCCGCATCACATCACCCGTGCCGCCTGCTCGTCGTCGTGCGCCGCGAGGTCGACGCCTCGGTGCCGCGCCTGGATGCCGAGGTGCTGATCGGCGGCCGCCTCGGACCAGGCGAGGCCGTCGTGATGCGGATGTACGGCCGGCTTGGACTGCATGCCGAATCGGTGGCACTGCCCCTGCTCGCACCGGACGTGCCGGTCGTCACATGGTGGTACGGCCCGCCGCCGGATCAGATCGCACACGACCCGCTCGGTGTACTCGCCGACCACCGCCTCACCGACTGCTCGATCGCGGCCGATGCCGAGGCCGGCCTGCTGCGCCGCGCCGACGACTACGCGCCCGGCGACAGCGACCTCGCCTGGACCCGGATCACGCCATGGCGCATCCACCTCGCGGCCGCCGTCGACTCCTGCACCGAGCGCATCTGCGCCGCCGTCGTGCACGGTGAGCCCGGCAACCCGAGCGCCCGGCTGCTCGCCGGGTGGCTGCAGAGCCGGCTGGGCTGCACCGTTCGGGTCGAGGCGGTCGACGGCGGCGCCGGTGCGATCGCGGACGTATCGCTGGAGGTCGACGGCGACGGCACCCTGGCGCTGCGGCGGGTATCCGGCGGGCAGGCCGTGCTCGAACGGAGCGGCCAGACCGACAGCCAGATCCCGATGCCCGATCGCGAGCTCGGGGAGCTGCTCGCCGAGGAGCTGCGCCGCATCGACGTCGATGAGGTCTACGGCGAGGCACTCGAGGCGGCGACCGGTCGGTCGGGTCTCGCCGATCGGTCACCGAACCGCACGCACATCTGGCGCGATCCGGCGCTGCAGCAGGCCGCCGATCGGCCGACCGCAGCCGAAGCCGAAGCCGCGTCGAGGCCATGAACCCGCCGGAGGTCGTCGCGCTGCCCAGCGCCGATCTGCTGGCACGCTCGATCGCGGCCCGGCTGGTGACCAAGCTGGTGGATGCCCAGGCGGCACGCGGCTCCGCATCCGTCGTCCTCACCGGCGGTGGCCTCGGCATCAGCACCCTGCGAGACCTGCGTGACTGCTCCGCCCGCGACGCCGTGGACTGGTCGCGTGTCGACGTCTGGTGGGGTGACGAACGGTTCGTCCCCTCCGACGACGCCGACCGCAACGACGTGCAGGCGCGCGCGGCGCTGCTCGATGCCATCGAACTCGACCCCGTCCGGGTGCACGCTTTCGCGGCATCAGACGGCGAGCTGGGTGAGGATCCCGAGTCGGCGGCGGCGGCCTACGCCGAGCTGCTGTCGGCCGCTGCCCGCCCGGAGGACCACGCCGCCGCGCCCCGGTTCGACGTGCTGATGCTCGGCGTCGGAGAGGAAGGGCACATCGCGTCGATCTTTCCCGAATCGCCTGCTGCCTATGAAGATGAGCGCACCGTCGTCGCCGTACACGGGTCACCGAAGCCGCCGCCGACGCGCCTGTCGCTCACCTTTCCCGCGATCGCCTCGGCTACCGAGGTCTGGCTGTGCACCGCCGGTGCGAGCAAGAGCTCCGCAGTGGCGATGGCGCTCGGTGGCGCGGGGCCGATCCAGGTGCCGGCCGCGGGGGCCCGCGGGCGCAGCCGGACGCTGTGGCTCCTCGACCGGGCCGCGGCCAGCCGGCTGCCGGCGAACCTGGTGCGGCTGCCGCTCGCGTGACCTGTAACCGGCCATCGGGCGACATCGACCACCCCACGTTGTTGATCATGCACTTTCGGGACGCAAAATCGGCGTGTCGCGTGCCGAAACCGCATGATCAACAAAGCCGGCCGTCGACCGAAGGATGAGGAGTCAGTGAGATGAACCTCCGTCGACACAACAGGCTGGCCACGATCGGCGCCGGGCTGTCGGCCGTACTCGTGATCGTGGCCAGCGCCTGTGGCACGCAATCGGATCTTGAGAAGAACGGCGGCAAGGGCAGCACGCTGACAATCCAGGGCGACGTCGGCAGCCCGTCGTTGGTCGACAACTTCAATCCGCTGTTGACCACCAGCCTGCACGGCACGGTGCTGATATACGAGCCGCTCGACATCCGCAGTCCGATCGACGGCACGTACACGCCGGTCCTCGCCACCGGGTTCTCGTTCACCAACCCGAAGACACTGGTATATGCGATCCGCTCGAACGTGAAATGGAGCGACGGCAAGGCCCTCACCCCGGCCGACGTCGTCTTCACCTACAACCTGTTGAAGAGATTTCCGGCACTGGATTCCAGCGACGTCTGGTCGCAGATCAGCACGGTCACCTCCTCCGATGACAAGGTGACGTTCACGTTCAATACAGCCAACGTGCCGTTCGCGGGAGTGCTGTCGAACGTGCCGATCGTGCCGGAGCACCTCTGGTCGTCGATCAAGGACCCCACCAAGTACGCGAACACCAGGCCGGTGGGCACGGGTCCCTACACCCTACAGTCGTACGCCCCGACGAAGTACATGCTGCAGAAGAACACCAACTACTGGCAGGCGAGCAAGATCGTGCCGCTGCACGTCGCATTCCCGGGGCAGCCGCCCGACCAGCACACCATTCGGCTGCGGGTTACCAACGGCGACTTCGACTGGTCGTATCAGTTCCTGCCCGACGTGCAGAAAACATACGTGAGCAAGTCGACGAGTCACGTCTACTGGTACCCGCCCCGCGATGCGATCGGCCTCTTCCTCAACCTGACCAGGGCGCCCTACAGCGACCAGAACTTCCGCCGGGGGATCTCCCTCGCCCTGAACCGCACGAGCATCGCCGCCAAGGCCGTCAACGGCTACCTGACCCAGGCCAGCCAGTCCGGGCTGATCCTGCCGAACCTGAAGCGGTGGCTCGACCCGAGCATCCCCCATCAGGGGAACGTGGCCCCGAGCAAGTCCGCGGCGCTGGCGGCGTTCGGCAAGGCCGGCTATACGACGAACGGCGGCAAGCTGCAGAAGGATGGCGACCCGGTGACCATGACCATCGTGGTGCCGAATAGCTATGCCGACTGGGTCGCTGCGGCGAAGGAGATCGGGACCGAGCTTGGTGCGGTAGGAATCAAGGTCACGCTGAACCTGCCGCAGATCGCGCAGTACACCGAAGAGATCCAGAGCGGCACCTTCGACGCCGCGCTGGCCGGCTTCGGCGGCACCGGCGATCCCGCCACCGACTTCAACAACGCGCTCAACTCACGGTTCGCCGCACCGGTCGAGACCGCCACCGCAAAGAACTTCGAGCGGTTCAAGAGCCCGCTGGCCGATCGGGCGTTGGCGACGCTCGCGGCGACGACGGACAAGCAGGCGCAGCTGCGAGCGACGTACCAGCTCGAACAGATCATGTACCAGCAGACGCCAATCGTGATGCTCTACTACGGCGGCAGCTGGGGCGTGTTCTCCACGAAGAAGTTCAAGGGTTGGCCGTCGGCGAAAGATCCCTACGCACTGCCGACCAGCTACAACAACATGATGCTGATCGTTCTGACCCACCTCACAGCGGCCTGAGGCCATACCTGCTTCTGCACCAAGAACCTATCCTGCCCACGACTCCACCACTACGCGGTTGTCAACCAGGAGATTGACGCGTTCACTCCTGATGTCGAATGTAGTCATCGGCGAGGCTCAGCGCCCGACATGCTGGACCTTCGCGATATACCCAGACTGCCGCACCGCCACCAACGCGTCTTCAAGCCGCATTCCTACCAGGGCCGCACAATTATCGAATGGCAGCAGCGGGCTAGACGGTCTTGCGGTTGCGCTCACGGTACCCAACCCTTCACGGCACTCTGGCCTTGAGATTCAAGGTCGCCAAGATAGTGTCAACGTCTGTGCGCGAATGACAAGGCATCACGTGACTCACGAAAGACGTCCGGGTAGAGGGGTCGTTGCCTCACGTTGGAATGCCGGCCACCAGCGTGTCGGCGCCGCTGCCGTTCGGTTCGGCGCGACCAGGGTATTCGTCTGCTGATCGCGGTGCCGGGGGCGGGCAATCCGCACCCCAGCACCGCGATCGATGGTCAGACCCTGTTCCAGCGTGACCCATTCCAGCGCAGCAGCGTCGTCGTTAGCCCGCCCGTCGGAGCGAGACAGGCACCGCCCGCCTCGACGTCGTGTTGCCGAGACGGCCGTGACGGCATCGAGGTTCTGCGCCTCTGCTGCACCGCACGGGGGACCGACGACGACCCACCAGCGCGTGCCGTCGAAGTGCTCGATCAACGACTTGGGGTAGGCCACGCCGCCGACGGCCCAGATGTCGGTCGGGCTAACGGCCACCACACTGGTGAAGGCGCCGCCTCCGCTCGGAGTCGCGGCCCACTGCAGGTGCCAGGTCGAACCCTGCAGGCGCATCGCAATCGGGTGCACCGTTCCGTTCGCATCGGAGCTGTAGCCTACGGCGACGAGCCCGCCACCCGGCACGGCCGCAAGCCCGATAGACGCGCAGGATACCAGCAAGAACAGTTGCTATTTCTTTCCTATCGACTACATAACCTCGACTACCAGCAGCACCGTGCTTGGCCAATTTGGTGGCAGTTGACAATTACCTGGTCCGACCTAGTCGACGCTTGTTTATCTGAGTTCTAGCATGGCAGACAGCATATATATTTTGCCCCGTACAAGCAGCGATTGCTCAACTTGGATGGGTCCTGAAATGTGCGCCGGCAGACGAAAGTATGTGGTTGTCGTTGCGCGCAGAGCTGCGTTAAATTCAGCTGTCTGCCCAACTGGCTGGGGAGGCGCCGGATTGCGATCACGACTTAGATACGCAATGGACGGCCCCGATTTTGTAATGTGTAGAGTTACCGCTTCAGCCATTACTTCATTTGCCTGGACCTTACCAATTACTCGGATGCGAACCACTTGTCCGGGCCCCGCGTCCGAAGGATCGAGCTTGAGCCGCACTGCGCCGAATGGCGTTGATACCGGCGGTCCAAGCGAGCTTTCTGTGTGAGATGGCGATGCATGAATCCAATTGAGGGCGAGACCCACGGCGAGGATTGCAACGGCTGTTGTGCTGGCCACTAGACCAACAGCTCGACGTCGCCTTCTGCTGGCCGCTCGCTTGTCAACTTCTGCAAAGCGCGGGATGGCTTCCGGGGTGTTGGCGAGCACCAACTTACGGAGCGACTGTTGAATGTCATTCATTTGCCTTGCCTCCGGTGTCATCGCTTAGTAGAGTTTGCAGCTGCGATCGAGCTCTCGCCAGTCGAGATTTGACCGTCCCAGGTCGAATGTTTAAAGTGCGCGCGATTTCCTCGATTGACAGGTCCTCTGTATAGTAGAGGATCAGCACCGCGCGCCGGAATATGTCGAGCTTAGCCAGCGCGGCCTCAATATCCAGCCTGTCTTCGACACTCTCGGCTGGATAGGTATCGGTTGGCGCGAGCAGCCGAGGGAGTGCGCGGGCCGCAACTATGGTTCTTCGATACCGCGAAGTGCATAGCCGGAATGCGACGGTTCTGACCCAAGCCTCGGGATTATCGTAGTCTCGTACCTTGGACCAATTGGACAGGCATCTGACAAATGCGTCTTGGACGATATCCTCCGCGTCGGTGCGCGAGCCGATCATCGTTGCGACCTGGCCGATCAAGCGTGCACATGTGTGCTCGTAGAAGGCGATAAACCGGGCACACTGGGTGTCTTCGACATGCTCGGCCGCTCGTCCTGTGGAAGACGTCATGTCATAGAACACGCTGGGAGGGGTTTCCCGGTTCCCTGACGGACGCGTCACTGCACCTCGTGAGGAGATCGATCGCGGCCGGGACGGGCCCCAGGGGGTCGGCAAAGTCGTGATCTTGGGCGTGTCGGGTGGTGACACGCCGGTGATGGTGTAGAAGCGGGGCCGGCACGGCACCGCTGGTGATCATGAAGGTTCCTATGCCATCGCGATCACTGGAGCGTGTGCCGTGCCTGCCTATGTATCTTCGCTGATCCCCTCCGCCGTTGGCCAGCGTGATCGGTGGTCTGCCGTGGATGGGAGGTTCCCGGTGATCTGCTGGCGGCGCTGGCGCGTGTCGTCGATCCACGCGCCCGCCGCGGCGTTCGGCACCGGTTGACCGTGATCCTCGCCATCGGCGCCTGCGCGGTACTGGCCGGCGCCCGCTCCCTCGTAGCGATCGCCGAATGGGCGCATGACCTCAGCCCGGCGGTGCGGGTCAGGCTAGGCATCGGGCGCCGCGCGCCTAGCGAGGCGGCGATCCGCCGCACCTTGCAGGCGGTCGAGCCGGGCCTGCTGGATCGGGTGCTGTCGGCCTGGCTGGCCGCCCGCACCAGCGAGCGCCCTGCAGGGTCGTGGCGGGCGCTCGCGGTGGACGGCAAGACAGTTCGCGGCGCGCGGATCGGCGACGGGCGTGCGGTGCACCTGCTCGCCGCCTTCGATCACCTCGACGGTGTCGTGCTCGGGCAGACGGTGGTGGACGGCAAGAGCAACGAGATCACCGCGTTCGCGCCGCTGCTGGACGGCATCGATATCACCGGTGCGGTGATCACCGCCGACGCGCTGCACACCCAGCACCGCCACGCCGAGTACCTGATCGGGCGCGGCGCGCACTATCTGCTCACGGTGAAGGCGAACCAGCCCAGCCTGCACGCACAGTTGCGCGCGCTGCCCTGGCGCGACATCCCGGCCGTGGACGCGACCCGCGACAAGGGCCACGGGCGGGTGGAGTCGCGCACCGTGAAGCTCACCACCGTCGCCGCCGGGATCGGCTTCGCGCACGCCAAACCCGCCGTCCAGATCACCCGCCGACGCCGGACACTGACCGGCCGACGCTGGCGCACCGAGACCGTCTACGTCATCACCGACCTCACCCAAGACCAGATCAGCGCCGACGAAATCGCCGACATCGCCCGAGTCCACTGGAGTATCGAGAACCGGCTGCACTGGGTCCGCGACGTCACCTTCGCCGAAGACCTCTCCCAGATCCGCGCCGGACACGGACCGGCCGTGATGGCCAGCCTGCGCAACCTCGCCATCAGCGTGCACCGCCGGGCCGGAGCCACCAACATCGCCGCCGCCTGCCGACACGTCGCCCGCCATCCGAACCGGGTCCTACCCTGCTCACCTGGCCAGACCAACTACGTCGGTAACGAATAGATCAACAATGCCGAGGCCCTGTCGCCGTTCCAGCGCAGCGTTTCCGTCTCCTGCACGGCGTTGACGCCGGCTCTCACCCCCACGGCCCGTGCGTCGGTGGCGGTCCGGTGCGACGCGGCCTCCAGCGCTGCGAACCCGTTCCTGCCCTCGGGATGCGGAATGGCGGTCACGGTGAGCGCCGAGCCGTTCCAGTGCAGCATCACGGTCCGGTAGATGTCACCCGTGACGACCTGGTTGCCGACGATCCAACCGTCCTGGTCCGACCGCATCGCGATGCCGACCAGGCTGCGGTTTCCCGGCGGCGTCGCGACGGACTGCCAGCGCCGCCGATTGCATGACGCAGGACGAGCGGCTGCTTGTTCTGGCGCTGGCCGACCGCCCACAGCGGCCCGGTGCCGCCGCTCGTCGTCATGCCGCCGACCTCCCCGCCGATACTGGTGACACCGCTCGACTCCGGAGCAACTCCCTCGTTGCAGATGTCGCCGGTTGGCAACTACTGCGAGGGACACGCACAGGACATCGGTGCGGTTGCATCGATGCCTGACGACGCGGGTGGTTTCGGAAAAGTGCGCGCCGCCACTTCGGCGGCAGGCCGTGGAGGTCGGAGGTCGGTCGCCTGCTCAGCGGCCGCGCTTCTCCCGCAGCCGGGTGAGCGCCTCGTCGAGGATTGCCTCGCCGTCGGCGTCGCTGCGCCGCTCGCGGACGTACGCGAGGTGCGTCTTGTAGGGCTCGTTGTGCGGCGCGTCGGGTGGGTTCTGCTGGTCGCGACCCGCCGGGAAGCCGCAGCGGGGACAGTCCCAGCTGTCGGGCAGGACCGCCTCCTCGGCGAAGGACGGCAGCGTCTCGTGGCCGTTCGCACACCAGAACGAGATGCGCCGTCGCGGCGCGGATTCGCCTCGTTCGGTCTCACCCATCGGACCGGCACCCACGCGGGTGCCACGAATCGCGTTACCACCTGCCACCTTGGCGCGTTCCCTTCGTACAGCGTCTGAACCGACTGCCGGCCGGCGCGGGCGACGTGCGCTCAGCGATACAGCAGGCCGAGCGCGATGATGCACAACGTCCACACCGCTCCGACGGCGAGCGTGAGCCGATCGAGGTTCTTCTCCACGACCGAGGACCCGGACAGCGACGAGGACATGCCGCCGCCGAACATCGACGAGAGTCCGCCGCCCTTGCCTCGGTGCAGCAGCACGAGCACGACGAGCCCAAGGCTCGCGATGATCAAGACGATGGTGAGTCCGAACTTCATCCCGTCCGCTGCATCCTTCCAGGCATGCGGGAGCACGCAGGGCGGCCCCGGGTGGTGTGGGTCACGAATAGATTACCGGCTGACCGTCGACAACCGTTAGTTTGGCGCCGTCAGCCGGCCATCGCCGTCCGCGCGATGCCGGTGAATTCCTCGGCCGAGAGGCTCGCCCCCCCGACCAGGGCGCCGTCGATATCGGACTCGGCGAGGATCTCGGCGGCGTTGGCGGCCTGCACCGACCCGCCGTAGAGGATGCGGACGCCGTCGGCGAGATCGCCCGAATAGCGCTCGGCGAGCCGGGTGCGAAGTTCGCCGCAGACCTCCTGCGCGTCGGCCGGGGTCGCGACCTTGCCGGTACCGATCGCCCATACCGGCTCGTAGGCGATCACGATGTCGCGGGCGCGCCCGGCTGCGACACCGGCGAGGGCCGCGGCCAGCTGTCCCGTGCAGTGCTCGACGTGGCCAGCGGCCTCCCGTACCGGCAGCCCCTCGCCGACGCAGAGGATCGGGGTCAGGCCGTGATCGAACGCAGCAGCGACCTTGGCGGCGACGACGGTGTCGTCCTCGGCGTGGTACTTGCGGCGCTCCGAGTGACCGACGACGACATAACGGCAGCCGAGCGCGGCGAGCATCGGGCCGGAGATGTCGCCCGTGTAGGCGCCGGAGGCGTGCGGCGACAGGTCCTGCGCGCCGTAGCCGATCGGCAGCCGATCGCCGTCGACCGCGGTCTGTACCGACCGGAGGTCGGTGAACGGCGGCAGCACGACCACCTCGACGGCGTCGAACTGCTCGGGGGTGAAGGTGTGGGCGACCTTCTCGACCAGCGCCACCGCCTCGCGGTGGGTGATGTTCATCTTCCAGTTGCCGGCGATCAGCGGCCGGCGTGCGGGGGCGACGGGTGGCGTACCCATCTCAGTCCTCCAGCACGGCGACGCCGGGCAGCGTCGCTCCCTCGAGGAACTCCAGCGACGCGCCGCCGCCGGTGGAGATGTGGGTGTACGCGGTCTCGTCGAGGCCGAGGGCACGCACGGCGGCGGCCGAGTCGCCGCCTCCGACGACGGTGGTCCCGGCGCAGTCGGCGACCGCCTGCGCCACGCCCTTGGTACCGGCCGCGAACGGCGCGACCTCGAAGACGCCCATCGGGCCGTTCCAGAAGATCGTGCGCGCTGGGCGGAGCGCCGCGGCGAAGACGCGGACGGTGTCCGGGCCGACGTCGAGGCCCTTGTGGCCCGGCGGGATCTCCGCCGCTGCGACGGTCGCGGTGTCGGCGTCGGCCGTGAGCTCGGTGGCGATCACGATGTCGGTGGGCAGCACGATCCGATCTCCCGCCTCGTCAAGCAGCCCGGCGCAGGTCTCGATCTGATCGCGCTCCACCAGCGAGTCACCGATCTCGTGACCCTGAGCCGCGAGGAAGGTGAAGCACATCCCGCCGCCGACCAGCAGCCGGTCGACCTTCGGCAGCAGGGCCTTGATGACGCCGAGCTTGTCCGAGACTTTGCTGCCGCCGAGCACGACAACGTAGGGCCGCAGCGGGTCGCCGGAGAGCGTGCGCAGCACCGAAAGTTCCTGCTCCACAAGCGTTCCAGCATAGTGGGGCAACATCTTCGCGATGTCGTAGACGCTCGCGTGCTTGCGGTGCACCGCGCCGAACGCGTCGTCGACGTAGACGTCGGCCAGGGCCGCGAACTCGGCTGCCAGAGCGGCGCGCTCGGCCTCGTCCTTGCTGGTCTCCCGCCGGTCGAACCGAACGTTCTCCAGCAGGGCGACGCCACCGGCGGCGAGTTCGTCCACTGTGGACCGTGCACTCGGGCCGGCGACGTCGTCGGCGAGCATGATCTGCGCGCCGAGCAGCTCGGCCAGCCGGGCCCGTACGGGCGATAAAGAGTACTTCGGGTCCGGTGCGCCTTTCGGCCGGCCGAGGTGCGCACAGACGACCACCCGCGCCGCGGCGTCGGCGAGCCGCTTGATCACCGGCACGCTGGCGCGCACTCGGCCGTCGTCGGTGATCCGACCGGCCTCGAGCGGGACGTTGAGATCGGACCGGAGCAGCACCCGGCGACCGGCGACCCCGTCGTCGAGCAGGTCGTCGAGCGTCCTCACGGGAGCGAGGAGGCGATCAGCGCGGTGAGATCGACGAGGCGGTTCGAGTAGCCCCACTCGTTGTCATACCAGCCGACGACCTTGACCTGTTCGCCGATCGCCTTGGTCAGGCCGGCGTCGAAGATGCATGACGCCGGATCGCCGATGATGTCGCTGGAGACGATCGGGTCGTCGGTGTAGCGCAGGTAACCCTTCAGCGGTCCGGCCGCGGCCTCGCGGTACGCCGCCGCGACCTCATCGACGCTGACGTCGCGGCCCAGGGTCACGGTGAGGTCGGTGGCCGAGCCGGTCGCGACCGGCACCCGCAGTGAGTACCCGTCCAGCTTGCCCTTCAGGCCCGGCAGGACCAGGCCGATCGCCTTCGCAGCGCCGGTGCTGGTGGGCACCACGTTGATCGCGGCGGCCCGGGCGCGGCGCAGGTCCTTATGTGGGCCGTCCTGCAGGTTCTGGTCCTGGGTGTAGGCGTGCACGGTGGTCATCAGGCCGCGCTCGATGGTGAAGGCGTCGTCGAGCACCTTGGCCAGCGGCGCCAGGCAGTTGGTGGTGCACGAGGCATTGCTGATGATCGTCTGCGAGCCGTCGTACCTGTCGTCGTTCACGCCCATCACGACGGTGAGATCCTCGTCGGTCGCGGGGGCGGAGATGATCACCTTCTTGGCACGGCCGGCGTCGACGTGCTTGCGCGCGTCGCCCGCCTTGGTGAAGAAGCCGGTGGACTCCACGACGATGTCGACGCCGAGGTCGCTCCACGGCAGCGCGCCGGGGTCGCGCTCGGCCAGGATCTTGATCGTCGCGCCGCCGACCTCGATGCCGTCGCCGGTGGTGCGGACGTCCTGCGCCAGGGTGCCGAGGACACTGTCGTACTTCAGCAGGTGGGCCATCGTCGTCACGTCACCGAGGTCGTTCGCCGCGACCAGTTCGATGTCGTGCCGGCTGGCCTGGGCAGCGCGCCAGAAGTTGCGGCCGATGCGGCCGAATCCGTTGATGCCGACGCGGATGCTCACAGCTTCGTCTCCTCCATCGCGACTCACCGGCACCGTCCACCCGGCGCGCGGCCAGTCTAGTGATGGCCGTGATCGCGCCGATCCGCCCCCGATTTCTCGGCGACTGTCGAGCTATGCGGGCTTTCGGGGCTGGAAGAGCCGTCATATCTCATCACTCGCCGAAGTGAGGTTAGGGCGCCAGCATCTCCGCTGTGACGCTCGCCTCGGTGTCCGGGATGCCGAGCTCGCCCGCGTGCTTGTCGGCGAGCGCGAGCAGGCGGCGGATCCGGCCGGCGACGGCGTCCTTGGTGAGCGGCGGGTCGGCGAGCGCGCCGAGCTCCTCCAGCGACGCCTGCTCGTGCTCGAGGCGCAGCCGGCCGGCGGAGAGCAGGTGCTGGGGCGCCTCGTCGGAGAGTATCTCCAGCGCCCGCTTGACCCTCGCCCCAGCGGCGACCGCGGCCCGGGCGGAGCGGCGCAGGTTTGCATCGTCGAAGTTGGCCAGCCGGTTCGCGGTGGCGCGCACCTCCTTGCGCATGCGCCGTTCCTCCCAGGCGAGCACCGACTCGTGCGCCTCGAGCCGGGTGAGCAGAGCGCCGATGGCGTCGCCGTCGCGGATCACGACCCGGTCGACACCCCGCACCTCACGCGCCTTGGCCGCGATGCCCAGCCGGCGGGCCGCACCGACCAGCGCCAGCGCCGCCTCGGGACCCGGGCAGGTGACCTCCAGTGACGACGAGCGGCCCGGTTCGGTCAAAGACCCGTGCGCCAGGAACGCCCCCCGCCAGGCGGCGACGGCGTCGCACATCCCGCCCGACACCACCTGCGGCGGCAGGCCCCGCACCGGGCGGCCGCGCAGGTCGAGCAGCCCGGTCTGGCGGGCCAGCGCCTCGCCGTCCTTGGTAACCCGCACGACGTACCGGCTGCCCTTGCGGATACCGCTTCCCGCAAGCACCCGAACGTCGCAGTCGTAGCCGTAAACCTCCGCGATGTCCCGGCGCAGCCGCCGCGCCACCGAGCCGGTGTCGAGTTCGGCTTCGACGACGACCCGCCCGCCGACGATGTGCAGGCCGCCCGCGAACCGCAGCAGGGTTGACACCTCGGCGCGACGGCAGCAGGTCTTGGTAATCACGAGCCTCGACAACTCGTCCTTCACCGCGGGCGTCATCGCCATGTAGCCGGCCTCCCGATGGTCGACGCGTCAGCTCCCGCCGTCGATCCTGCCCTCTCCGCGCGGTCCGCGTCGAACAGTCGGGCATACGTCTGGGCGAGCCGGGCCGGATCGTGTCGAGGCGTACCGTCGTCCACCCCGACGCGCGCCATCTCCAGGTCGGCACCCAGCTCGCGGGCCGCGGCCTGCAGGGCCGGCCGGTCGGTCACGGTCGTGACGTCGGCGACCACCGTGTCCAGGCGCAGCCACGGCGCGTGCGCAGCCATGGCGTGCAGGTGTGCCTCGGGCGAGAAGCCCTCGGTCTCCCCCGGCTGCGGCGCCAGGTTGAGCACCACGATCCGCCGGGCTGAGGTCGCGGCGATCGCCGCCGCCAGATCGGGCACGAGCAGGTGCGGCAGCACGCTGGTAAA
Organism: Pseudonocardiales bacterium; assembly: GCA_003244255.1. Lineage (GTDB taxonomy): Bacteria > Actinomycetota > Actinomycetes > Mycobacteriales > QHCD01 > QHCD01. Next base: position 29,876 of record QHCD01000018.1, read on the forward strand.
CCACGAGCCCGGCCCGAGGACGACGACGTCGGCGTCGCGTACCGCCGTGACGGCGTCGGGGCAGGCCGGCGGCTGCGCCGGCGCGAGCGCGACGGTCAGCACCCGACCAGGGGTGGCGGCAACGGCCACCTGCCCACGGATGCGCCGGACCGACGCGGGATCCTCGCCGATGCCCGCGACGTCGGCGAGGATCTCCAGCGGGACGGCGCTCATCGGCAGCACCCGCCCGGCCGCGCCGGCCAGCCGGCCGAGCATGTCCAGGGCCGACACCATGTCGCCGGCCAGCTCGGCGAGGCCGGTGATCAGCAGGTTGCCCACGGCGTGGCCGGCGAGCGCGCCGGTGCCACCGAACCGGTGCTGCAGCAGGGCCTCCCACGTCGGTCCGCCTGGTGTCCACTCCTTCGAGTCGGCCAGTGCCGCCAGCGCCATCCGCAGGTCGCCGGGTGGGATCACCGGCAGCTCGCGGCGGATCCGCCCGCTGGAGCCGCCGTCGTCGGCCACTGTGACCACCGCGGTGATGGCGGTCGGCAGCCGCCGCAGCGCGAGCAGGGTCGCCGCCAGCCCGTGCCCGCCGCCGAGCGCGACGACGGCCGTTCGCGCATCGCCCGCGCCGCCGCCGCGGTACGGAGTGCGCCGCGGGGCGGTCACTCGCGGCCGAGGTCGCGATTCACGACCTGTACGTCGACGCCGTCGCCGGCGAGCCGATCGGCGAGCTCCCTGGCCATCACGACGGATCGGTGCTTGCCACCGGTACAGCCGACCGCGAGGGTCAGGTACCGCTTGCCCTCCCGGCGGTAGCCGGCTCCGACCAGCCGCAGCAGGTCGTGGTAGCGGTCCAGGAACTCGGTCGCGCCGGCCTGGGAGAGCACGTAGTCGCGGACCTCTGTCGAGAGCCCGGTGAGGTCGCGCAGCTCGGGAATCCAGTGCGGGTTGGGCAGGAAGCGGACGTCGACGACGAGATCGGCGTCGACTGGCAGGCCGTACTTGTACCCGAACGACATCACGGTCGCGCGCAGCTGCGCGGGCTCGCCGCCACCGAACGCGGCCTCGATCTTATCCCGCAGCTCGTGCACGTTGAGCACGCTCGTATCGATCACCAGGTCGGCCTCGCCGGCGAGATCGCGCAGCAGCTCGCGTTCGGCGGCGATGCCGTCGGTGAGCCGGCCCGATCCCTGCAGCGGGTGCTCGCGGCGCACGTTCTCAAAGCGCCGCACCAGAACGTCGTCGCCGGCTTCGAGGAACAGCACCCGAGGGCGGTACAGCTGGGCGTCGAGTTCGCTGATGACGGCGCGCAGGTCGGAGGTGAAGGCCCGGCTGCGCACGTCGACGACGACGGCGATGCGGGTGACGACGCCCCGCGACCGGCTGCCCAGCTCGACCATCGTCGCGATGAGCTCCGGCGGCAGGTTGTCGACGACGAAGTAGCCGAGGTCCTCCAGGCACTTGGCCGCGGTACTGCGCCCGGCACCCGAGAGCCCGGAGACGATGACGACCTCGACGCCGGGCGGGTGCTCGTCGGCCCTGGAGCCGGCGGCGCCGGCGGCGGCGTCAGCGGCGCCATCGGCGGTGTCGTCAGCGCTGACCACGGTTGGCACTCTCCACCGGGCGATTGTCCTCGATGATCTCGCCGGTTGTCGGATCAACGGCGGGTTCGGGCATCGCGTCGTCGGCGTGCAGCGCGCTGACCAGCGATTCCGCGGTCTGCCGCCCGATGCCGGGCACCGCCACGAGGTCGTCAACCGATGCCGCGCGCAGCCGCTTGAGCGAGCCGAACCGGGCGAGCAGGGCCCTGCGCCGGGTCTCACCAAGGCCGGGAACGCCGTCGAGAACCGAGGCGAGCATCGATTTCGACCGGCGCTGGCGGTGGTAGGTGATGGCGAACCGGTGCGCCTCGTCGCGGACGCGCTGCAGCAGGTAGAGCCCTTCGGAGGTGCGCGGCAGGATCACCGGCTCGTCCGCACCGGTGAGCCACACCTCTTCCAGCCGCTTGGCCAGGCCGGCGAGCGCGATGTCGGTGATGCCGAGTCCCGCGAGCGCCCGGGCTGCGGCAGCGACCTGCGGCGCGCCGCCGTCGACGACGAGCAGGTTCGGCGGGTAGGCGAACTTGCGGGGCCTGCCGGTGGCCGGGTTGATCGGGTCGATCGGGTCGCCGACGTCGTCGCCGGGCGCCGGACGCTCGGCGAGGTAGCGGGCGAAGCGGCGGTGCACCACCTCGTGCATCCACGCCGTATCGTCGCCGCCGTCGACGTTGCGCAGCGCGAACCGGCGGTACTCGCTCTTGCGCGCGAGTCCGTCCTCGAACACGACCAGGCTGGCGACGACGTCGGTCCCCTGCACGTGGGAGACGTCGAAACACTCGATTCGCAGCGGGGCATCGTCGAGGGACAGGGCCCCCTGCAGCTCGGACAGCGCCAGGCTGCGCGCGGTCAGGTCGCTGGCCCGCCTGAGCTTGTGCTGGGCAAGGGACTGCCCGGCGTTGCGCGCGACGGTCTCCATCAACGAACGCTTGTCACCGCGTTGCGGCACCCGCAGCGACACGCGCGCCCCGCGCCGCTCCCCGAGCCAGGTCTCGAGCGCCTCCGCGTCGTCCGGCAGCGCGGGCACCAGCACCTCGCGGGGCACGTCCTCGGCGTACTCGCCGCCGTAGATCTGGGTGGCAAACTGCTCGACGAGCTCGCCGGTGGTCACCTCGATGCCGTCGATCGGCACCTTGTCGACGACCCAGCCGCGCTGGCCGCGGACCCGCCCGCCGCGGACGTGGAACACCTGCACCGCCGCCTCCAGCTCGTCCTGGCTGAACGCGACGACGTCGGCGTCGGTGCCGTCGCCGAACACGACGGCCTGCTTCTCCATGGCGCGGGTGAGCGCACCCATGTCGTCGCGGATGCGAGCGGCCTTCTCGAACTCCAGCTCCGCGGCGGCGGCCGCCATCTGCTTGTCCAGCCGGCGCAGCAGCTGGTCGGTCTTGCCGGCCATGAAGTCGCAGAAGTCCTCGACGATCTCGCGGTGCTCCTGCGCGCTGACCCGCCCGACACACGGCGCCGAGCACTTGCCGATGTAGCCGAGCAGGCACGGCCGGCCGATCTGCCCGGCGCGCTTGAAGACGCCGGCCGAGCAGGTGCGGGCGGGGAAGACCCGCAGCAGCAGGTCGAGCGTCTCCCGGATCGCCCACGCGTGCGCGTAGGGCCCGAAATACCTGACACCCTTGCGTTTTGGCCCACGCATCACCTGCAGCCGCGGGTACTCCTCGTAGAGCGTGACGGCGAGGCTCGGGTAGCTCTTGTCGTCGCGGTAACGGACGTTGAAGCGCGGATCGAACTCCTTGATCCAGCTGTACTCCAGCTGCAGCGCCTCGACCTCGGTGGTGACGGTGGTCCACTCGACGTGCGCCGCCGTCGTCACCATCTGGCGGGTGCGGGGATGCAGCGCGGTGATGTCCTGGAAGTACGACGAAAGCCTGCTGCGCAGGCTTTTCGCCTTGCCGACGTAGACGACCCGGCCATGCTCGTCACGGAACTTGTAGACGCCCGGCTGGTCGGGAAGCGTGCCCGGCGCGGGCCGGTACGTCGACGGGTCGGGCATAGTTCGAGCCTAACGCCGGCCGCCCACATCGTCGGCTCGCCGGCGTCCGCGGCGGTCAGGTGAGCCGGTGGGTCATCGGCAGCCGGGACCGGGTGAAGAGGCCGGCGATCGACACCGCGATGAGCGGAACGCCCAGGATGACGACGACGAGCAGCAGCCACGGCACTGCCCACGGCACGAGGTGGAATCCGCCGATCATCACGCCGCCGATCAGGGTGCCGAGACCGACACCGACCACGACTCCCACTCCCCCGACGACCGCCGCCTGCGCCATCGCGAGCCACCGGCGCCGACGTGGCGCGGCCCCGACGGCCGCGAGGGTAGCCAGGTCTGCTCGGCCCTCCGCTGCCGCAAGGCCTACCGAGATCGCTACGCCGGCGACCGTCACCAGACCGCTCGCGCCGCCGAGGATCGCGGTGATGATGCCGGTGCGGGACTGGAATCCGCGTTCGACGTTGACACCGTTGTCGACCCCGAGCAACCCGTTCGCGCGGTCGACCGCATCGGTGCTCGGCGGCTGCGACGGCCGCGCGACGTACTGCTGTGGCGCACCGAAGGTCAGGCCGAGAGCCCGGGCGCCAGCCGGCGTCACGAGCAGGCCGGCGAATCCCGGATAGGCCGGCGTCGCGATGGCGAGGGCAGGCCCGACCCGGCTGGTGATCGACCCGTCGTTCCTCTGGATCTGCACCGTCACCCGGCCATGCGCGGCGAAGGAGAATCCGGGCGCCTCCTCGAAGGCCAGGCCACCACCGCTGGCCAGCATGGCGCGTTCGGCCGGCGTCAGCGGGTGGCCGGTGAAGACTGGAACATCGGCCGGACCGGCGACAACCACCGGGTCGGAGAGGTTGATGTCGCTCGGCGAGTGCGGGGCCGCGCCCACCGAGCCGGGATCGGCGACGCTGACGTAGTACTGGTCGGCCTCGGTGCCTCCGAAGGCCTGCCGGCGCGGAACCGCGCGGCTGGCCCCGACCTCGCGGGCGGCGGCGGCGAGCGCCGCGTGCGGGATCGCCGCGCCCGTATCCGTCGTCGCCGGCATCGTGGCCGACCCGATGGGCTGGTACGGCTGGTATCGGCGGGCCGACTCGCGCTGAGCGCCGGTAACCACGAACCCGATCGCGATCGTGCCGGCAACCGCCAGGCAGACCGCGCCAATCGCCGGCGCGGTGCGGTGCCGGTGCCGATCGGCGTCGCGGGCTGCCAGCCTTGGTGTCAGCGGCAGCCGATCGGCCAGCGCGCCCAATGCGGCGACGAGCGCCGGCATCGCCAGCAGGATCCCGACCGACACGATGCCGATCCCGACGACGGCCCCGCCGGTGAGCAACACGGTTCGGCTGCCGGCGTATGGGTTTCGCAGGACGTCACCGTGTGCGGCGGCTGCGCAGACGAACGCGATGACCGTGCCGATCGCGATCATTCCGACGCCGAACATCGGACGCCGCATCGGCTTGCGCCGGGGGACGAACCGGTTCGACAGCGCGGCGACGATCGGCAGTCGGGCAGCGCTGACGGCCGGTACCAGCGCAGCCAGAACCCCAGCCAAAACGCCGAATCCGACGATCGCCGCCAGCTGCCACGTGCTCGCGACGACACTTCCGAACAGGTGCCCGGCCAGGCCCTCCCACTTCGACCAGCCGGCCACTGTGGCGACGAAGCCGGCGGCCAGCCCGATCAGGCCACCGGCCGCGCCAAGTACGAAACCCTGCATCAGCACGATCCTGCGCACATCGCGCGGCGTGCCTCCCGTCGCACCGACCAGGCCGAGCTCTCGCACCTGCCGCCGAGCTCCCACAGCGAAAGCGGTGCCCGCGAGCAGAACCACCTCTAGCAGGCCGAAGCCGATGATCATCGCCCCCGCGACGATTGCGGTGTAAGAGTGGCTAGCCACGCCAGTGTCGCGGTAGCGCGACCCGTGCAGGATGGCGTCGCGCGGCAGGAACGCGACACCGTGTCTCGCCAGATCCTGCCAGAGGGCATGCGCATCGGCAGCGGGCGGCAGCGACACGAGATACGGGCCGAGCCCGGAATCCGCGCTGTAGCCGGCGATCGGGTCGGTCGTCCCGACCAGGCTCGGCAGGGCAAACACCTTGTCGCAGCTCAAGCATGAGGCCTGCGCGGCGATTCCGATGACGGTGACGCGCGCCGTCACGACCGAACCGGGCTTCGCTGCGCGGTTGTCCATGACGAACCGCGACCCGACGCGCAATCCGAACCGCTTCGCCATCGACGGTGAGACGGCAACATCGCCGCGGGCGCGGGGCCAGCGACCGTGCTGCAGCACCATCACGCCGTGCACGATCGGCGCCGGACCGGATGCCGTCACGAACGGCGCCGACGCGACGTCGATGTCCCCGCGCCTCGGTCCGACGACGACGCCCCAGAGTCCGTAGCTGACCGGCGTCAGCCGCGTGCCGGCGGGCAGCAACGCCGCCAGATCCACCTTGCGAGCGTCCCGCTGCGGTGCGTTGTCCGGCCCCGCGCCCGCGGCGATGTTGCCGACACCGCGGTCACCGATGCCGATGAGGTACGCCGGGTCCGGTGGCGCCACCCTGCTCACCGGTGTAACCGCCAAGATGCCGTCGGCGGCGCCCATCGCCTGGGCGGCACGTTCGGCGGGGGTCAGCTTCTGGGTGCTGTAGACGAGGGAGAGGAACGCCATCGCCAGCACGGGCAGCGCCACCAGGGCGACGATCAAAGCGCTGCGAACCTTGTGCCGCATCGGCTCGCGCATCGCTACCAACAGCGCCGGCCGCCACGACCCGGAACGCCTTCCTGACAGTGCTCTGCGCATCGGAAGCGGCGGCTGTGGTGGCGGCCCGTCGAGCGCCGTCACTGGTCGGCCGAGAAGAGCAGCGACTCCGCTGACGGCGGTCTGCTCGTCTCATCGACAAGCACGCCGTCCCGCAGGAAGATCACGCGATCGGCCCACCCGGCGTGCCGGGCCTCGTGCGTCACCAGCAGCCCGGCAGCCCCGGCGTCGCAGCGACCACGGAGTAGCCGCAGCACGGTGTCGCCTGTCTGCGTGTCCAGGGCGCCCGTCGGCTCGTCTGCGAGAACCAGCCGACGGCCCCCGATCAGCGCCCTCGCAATCGCGACCCGCTGCTGCTGTCCCCCGGACATGTCGTCGGGGAACCGGCCGGCCAGATCTGCCAGTCCGACCTCGGCCAGCGCCGCATCAGCCTCCTTGCGCGCGCGTCCGCGCCGCACGCCGTCCAGTTCGCGGGGCAGCGCGACGTTCTCCGCGGCCGTCAGCGCGGGGATCAGGTTGAACTCCTGGAAGACATAGCCGAGGCAACGGCGGCGGAGCGCCGCTACGGCGGCCGCGCCGAGCGAACCGAGATCGACTCCGTCGACACGCACGGCACCCGAGGTCGGCGTGTCCAGCCCGCCGGCCAGGCTCAGCAGGGTCGACTTTCCCGATCCTGACGGCCCCATCACCGCCACCAGCTCGCCTCCGTGGACGGAGAACGAGACGTCGTCCAGCGCGGTGACGGCGGTCTCGCCGCTGCCGTGGACGCGGGTAACGGCGTCGAACCGCAGGACGGCGTCGGCTGCGGTGCTCACCGCGACACCTCCCGCGACGACGCGGCGGAGCGACGGGACGTGCCGCGGGGCTGCGGCACCGCCGCGGACGGACGGGCATGCTGGGCCCGAGCCAGCCGCGTCTCGCAGTGGTCGAGCCAGCGGATCTCGGCTTCCGAGGCGAAGATCATCGAATCGAGCACGAGCGTCCACGCCAGATCCCCCGCGTCGTCGGCCCGCTGCTTGAGCCGGGTCAGGTCCTGCAGCCCGCGCACGGTCGAGACCCGCTGCCGCTGGACCACGGTCGAGACGTCGACCCCGGGCACGGTCACGGCGAGAGCCAGCTTGATCGCGAGCTCGTCGCGGGGGCGCGAGTCGCGCTGCACCGGCTCGGCGAACCACGACGCGACCGCCTGCCGGCCGGCATCGGTGATGTCGTAGACATCGTGGCCGTCGTCATCCCGGCCGGAGCCGCGGACCAGCCCGTCGCGCTCAAGCCGGGACAGCGTCGTGTAGACCTGCCCGACGTTCAGCGGCCAGGTCGCACCGGTGCGCGACTCGAACTCGGTGCGCAGCTGGTATCCGTACATCGGCTCGTGCTCGAGCAGGGCCAGCAGGCCCATTCGGATGCTCATGCCTATTGAGTATGCATACCGAGTATGCCTTGTCAACGACGACGGCAACCGGCCGGGCGATCCGGGCGTCCAACACCTCGTGGCGTCACGGTCTGGTCGCGGTCCCGCGCCCCTCGTGCTCCGCGCCGGACGGCTGCGCGCGGGAACACTGCGCGCGCGCACGGTTCGCGTCGGGCCGCTTGCCGGACTCCTGGTCGCGGGACTGCTGGCCACCGGCTGCACGCGGGTTGCCACCGGGCACCCGACCCCGCCGGCATTCACCCCGACCGACGTCAGCGGGACGGTGACCGCCAAGGTCGTCGCGAACCGTACGGTGACCATTCACGTCGGCGAGCGGGTGCGCTTCCTCGCACCCGACAACCTCAACATCACACCGCTACCGACGGCGTACAACGACCTGCGGTGGTACGGCGACCTCGACACGTTCGTCGGCATGGTGCCGGCGAGGGTGCCGGTGCAGATCCTGAACTCCGACAAGCACTTTCACTGCCCGAACGGGCCGTGCGCGCACCCGAACGCGCCGGTCCCGATGACCGTCCACATCGTCGCCGGTGGCAAGGCGCCGACCATCCCACGTGCCATCACGCTGTCGACCACCCACCTGCCCGCGACGCTACGGCTGCACATCGGGCAGGCGCTGCGGATTCCGTCCGCGGTGGATGTCAGCAGTTACGCCGGCGGCGACGGCGCGGTCGGCATGCCGAGCCCGACGACGTCGAACAGCGGCTATCAGGTGATTGTGGGCGCCGCGCCCGGCTTGGTGCACCTCGCGCTGTCAACCGCCGGCCCGTCCTCCACACCGCACGACCTGCGGGTCACCGTCACCGGCTGAATCCCGCCGAGGCGCTGACGTCGGGCGAGGTGACCAGCCGCCGAGAACTCTCAGGACTGCGCCCATGCGGTCTCCTCGACCGTGAGCGGCCGCGCAGCGGCTCCCACCACGAACGGTGTGTCGCGTACCAGTCGACGAGTTCGGCCAGCCCGTCCGTCCAGCCGACCTGCGGCCGCCAGCCGAGCTCGCCCGGATCAGCCCGGAATCGAGCAGGTAACGCCGGTCGTGGCTCGGCCGGTCGGGCACGATCCGCTTGAGCGAGAGCGGTTTACCCAGGGTGTTCAGATCGTCGTGGGTTTGTTCGGCGATCGTGGCGACCGCGCGGTGACCCCCACGCCGTAGGAACCCATCGTGATCGTCAGTGGCTTGCCGTTCGCGTCGATTGCGGTGAGCCCGAACTTCTCGGCGTAGCGGCGTCCGAGCTGGAACACGTGGCCCATCTCGATTGCCGCGCGCGATCTGCAGCGCCGAACCGCAGCGCGTACACCGGTCGCCATCGCGGGTCTCCACCGCGCCCAGCTCGCCATCGGCGGTGAAGTCGCGACCGCGCACGACGAACACGGCGTGCGCGTCGGCGACGTTGGCGCCGGTGACCCACGCCGACGCCACGGCGACCAGCGGGTCGACCACGTAGCGAGTCTTCGACGGTGACCGCTCACCCCGGATCTGCGGGCCGATGTAACCCTTGACCAGCTCCGGGTGCTTCGCGAGATCGTCCGGCCCGGCCTGCTCGACCTCCACCGGCTCGAGCTGGCCGGCGATGCGCTTGAGGTCGACGTCGCGGTCGCCCGGCACGCCGACGACGAGCCGCCGCCGTCGTCTTGGTGCTCATGGTGTACGTCGCGCTCAAGATGTTCGGCTTCTTCGTCGGGGGATCACGACGCGGCCTACTGCGCCTGATCGGAAGCTCTCATCGCCGGCCGGGCTGATGATCAACAGTTACAGACCCAGCTCGAGGACGCGGCGAAGCCCCCGATCGATCTCGTGCTTGAGCGCTTGTGGGGTCGTCCCGATCCGTTCGGTGAGATCGGTCTTGTTCAGGGTGACGATTGCCGTGATGTTCACGACCGAATCTCGAGGCAGTCCGGTGACGGAGGCTGGAGGAATGTGTTGCCCGGCATCGCGGCCAGCACGGTATTCGAGGTGACGACCGCGGCCAGGACCGTGGCCAGTCGGCTGGCGTTGTACGAACGGGCCTGGATCACCACGACCGGGCGCCGCCTTCGCCGGCCTGCTGCCGACCGCAGGTCCGAGTTCAGCCCAGTACAGTCCGCCGCGTTGGATCACCACTCGTCGTCAGCACCACCGGCCGCAACGCGATGGCCGGCTGCCACCGCATCGGCGGTGGATACATCCGGAGAGTCGAGGTGGTCCAGTGCGAGGTCGATCTGGCGGGTGATCGACTCCGCGTCGAGCTCGGCGAGGTAATGCTGGGCAGCGCGAGCGAAGAACTCCGATCGACTCATGCCAAGGGCGCGCGCGCTGAGAAGCACGATCGAAGGTGTCATCGGGAAGGGAGATCGCAGTCTTCACCGCCGGAGTATAACTCGGTATGACTGTCGTTGGTCCTTGCTTCGACAGATGGTCCCGGACGACCGACTGATCTGCACTCCGTTCGGCCGGCCCGTCGCGCTCCTCGTCGCCGGCTGGCCGGTGGTCCTGTCGTACTCGACGGCCTACTGGGCTCCGTCGGACATTTCGGACCATGCCCTGATGGTGCAGCGCACGACGCACCGTACGAGTGACCGTTTCGATCGACATGTGTCGGATCAGGTCGTGCCGGAGGGGTCGGGGCGGGCTGTCCCCTTCACGGTCGGCCGGTGGCCCAGGCCGTTTCGTCGACCGGTGCGCGGTCCCGCAGCGGCTCCCACCACGAACGGTGCGTCGCGTACCAGTCGACGAGTTCGGCCAGCCCGTCCGTCCAGCCGACCTGCGGCCGCCAGCCGAGTTCGCCCCGGATCAGCCCGGAATCGAGCAGGTAACGCCGGTCGTGGCTGGGCCGGTCGGGCACGACCTGCTTGAGTGAGGCGGGTTTCCCGAGCGCTGCCAGCACGGCGTCGGCGACCTGGTCCACGGTCCGCTCGAAGCCCGAGCCGACGTTGTAGGTCGCGCCGACCCGCCCGCGGGTGACGATCGACTCGATCGCGCGGCAATGGTCGCGCACATGCAGCCATTCCCGCCGGTTGCGACTCGATGCGTACACCGGCAGCGGCAGGTCGTCGAGCGCTCGGGTGATGAACAGCGGCAGCACCTTCTCCGGGAACTGGAACGGCCCGTAGTTGTTGGTGCAGACGCTGATCGTCGTCGCCAGGCCATAGGTCTCGTGATAGGCACGCACCAGATGGTCGGCCGACGCCTTCGAGGCGTTGTACGGCGTCCGCGGGCGATACGGCGATTGCTCCGTGAACGCGCCGGGATCATCCAGGGCGAGGTCGCCGTAGACCTCGCAGGTCGACACGTGATGAACGCGGTCAACGCCGACCGCGCGGGCGGCGTCGAGCAGCGTCTGGGTGCCGAGCACGTTGGTGGAGAAGAATTCGCGCGGGTTGAGGACGGCGTAACTGTTGTGGCTCTCGGCGGCCAGGTTCACGATCGTGTCGATCCGGTGCTCGCCCAGCGCCGCCTCGACCGCGGCTGCAGCGCCGATGTCCGCGTGCACGAACGGCACCCGGTCGCGCACGTCGTCGAGGCTCTCCAGGACACCGGCGTAGGTCAGGGAGTCGAGCGCGACCACGCCGTCGTCCGGCCGCGCGGCGAGCCAGTGGTGCACGAGGTTGGACCCGATGAACCCGGCGGCGCCGGTGATGAGCACGCGGCGGGCGGTCGCTGCGCGGGTCATTGTGCGGGTCATTGTGCCGATTATGCCAACCCCGCCGAACGGTGCGCGGCGGCCGTTCGCTCACCTGGGACTGACCGCTACGCGGATCGCCGTCTTGTCGCCGGCTTCGCGGCGGCCTTGCGAACGGGGACCGCCGGCTGCCTCGCCATGGCCGGACCCGTCGACGCAGCCGGCACCGTCGTCGCCGTCTTGGCCGCGCTGCGCGCGGCGGCCGTGCGTTTCGCGGGCCTTGGGCGGGCCGCGGCCGACCGCGCCAGCATCGGCGCGAGGAATCGCCCGGTGTGGCTCGAATCGACCGCCGCGACGTCCTCCGGTGTTCCGGTCGCCACCACGAGCCCGCCGCCGCCGCCGCCCTCCGGGCCCATGTCGATGATCCAGTCGCTGGTCTTGATCACGTCCAGGTTGTGCTCGATGACGATCACCGTGTTGCCCTGGTCAACCAGCCGGCCGAGCACGCCGAGCAGCTTGCGTACGTCCTGGAAATGCAGGCCGGTGGTCGGCTCGTCGAGGATGTAGACGGTGCGGCCGGTGGATCTCTTCTGCAGCTCGCTGCCCAGCTTGACCCGCTGCGCCTCGCCACCGGAGAGCGTCGGTGCCGGCTGCCCGAGCCGGACATAGCCGAGGCCGACGTCGACGAGCGTGGTCAGGTGCCGCCGGATCGCGGGCACCGCCTGGAAGAACTCAGCCGCCTCCTCGATCGGCATGTCGAGCACCTCGGCGATCGTCCTGCTCTTGAAGTGCACCTCCAGCGTCTCGCGGTTGTAGCGCGCGCCCTTGCACACCTCGCACGGGACGTAGACGTCGGGCAGGAAGTTCATCTCGATCTTGATGGTGCCGTCGCCGGCGCACGCCTCGCAGCGGCCGCCCTTGACGTTGAAGGAGAACCGGCCGGGCAGGTAGCCGCGGATCTTCGCCTCGGTGGTCTCGGCGAACAGCCTCCGGATGTGGTCGAAGACGCCGGTGTAGGTTGCCGGGTTGGACCGGGGTGTCCGGCCGATCGGCGACTGGTCGACGCCGACGACCTTGTCGACCTCGTCCACGCCCCTGATCCGGCGGTGCCGGCCGGGCACCAGCTTCGCGCCGTTGATCCGGTTCGCCAGCGCGGCGTAGAGGATGTCGTTGACCAGCGTCGACTTTCCCGAGCCGGAAACGCCGGTGACGGTGACGAAACAGCCGAGCGGGAATGCGACGTCGACGTCGCGCAGGTTGTGCTCGCGCGCGTTCTCGACGACCAGCTCGCGACCCGCGTCCGGCGGGCGGCGCGAGCTTGGCAGCGGGATGGTGCGACGACCGGTCAGATAGGCACCCGTGAGCGACTCCTCGCTCGCCAGCAGGTCCTCGACCGGACCGCTGACGACGACGCGGCCACCGTGCTCGCCCGCCCGCGGCCCGATGTCGACCACCCAGTCGGCACTGCGAATGGTGTCCTCGTCGTGCTCGACGACGATCAGCGTGTTGCCGAGGTCGCGCAGCCGCACCAGCGTCTCGATCAGCCGGTGGTTGTCGCGCTGGTGCAGGCCGATCGACGGCTCGTCCAGCACGTACAGCACACCAACCAGGCCGGATCCGATCTGGGTGGCCAGCCTGATGCGCTGCGCCTCTCCCCCGGCCAGGGTCGCGGCCGGGCGGTCCAAGGAGAGGTAGTCCAGGCCGACGTCGAGCAGGAATCCCAGCCGTGCATGGACTTCCTTCATTACCCGCTCGGCGATCATCCGCTCTCGCTGGCCCAGCTCGAGCTCACGCAGGAACACCGCGCAGTCGCCGATCGAGAGATTGGAGACCTCCGCGATGGACCGGCCTCCCACCGTCACCGCCAGCACCTCGGGCTTCAGCCGTGCGCCGCCGCAGTCCGGGCACGGCACCTCGCGCATGTAGCCCTCGTACTTCTCTCGGCTATAGTCGCTGTCGGTCTGCGAGTGCCGGCGCTCGATCCACGTCACCACGCCCTCGAAGGACGTGTAGTACGCGCGCTCGCGGCCGTACCGATTGCGGTACCGCACGTGCACCTGCTCGTCGTGGCCGAACAGCACCGCCTTCTGCGCCGCTGCCGTTAGCCGTTCCCAGGGCGTGTCGATGTCGAACCCGAGCGCATCGGCGAGCGCCTGTAGCATCCGGCCGAAGTACTCGCTGGTATGCCCGCTCGCCCATGGCGCGAGCGCGCCGTCAGCCAGCGACATCTCGGGGTCGGGAACGATCAGATCCGGGTCGACCTCCTTGCGGGTGCCGATGCCCGTGCACTGCGGACAGGCGCCGTACGGTGAGTTGAAGGAGAACGACCGCGGCTCCATCGCCTCGAAGGAGAGGTTGTCAAACAGGCAGGCCAGGTGCTCGGAGAACGTCCGCTCGCGCTCGGGGTCGTCGTCGGCCAGGTCGACGAACTCGAGGATGACCAGGCCGGCGCCCAGACCGAGCGCGGTCTCGACGGAGTCGGTGAGCCGGCGTTTGGCCGATGCCTTCACGGTGAGCCGGTCGATCACCACCTCGATGGTGTGCTTCTCCTGCTTCTTGAGCTTGGTGCGATCCTCTGGCGGCCCGGTGAAATCGGTAAGGCCGCGGACGACGCCGTCGACCCGGGCCCGCGAATAGCCCTTGGACTGCAGGTCCTCGAACAGGTCGACGTATTCGCCCTTCCGCCCGCGCACCACCGGCGCGAGCACCTGGAACCGGGTGCCCTCGGGCATCTCGAGAATGCGATCGACGATCTGCTGCGGCGTCTGCCGCGCAATCGGTCGCCCGCACTTGGGACAGTGCGGCTGGCCGGCGCGCGCATACAGCAGCCGGAGGTAGTCGTAGACCTCGGTGATCGTGCCGACCGTCGACCGGGGATTGCGGTTGGTGGACTTCTGGTCGATCGACACGGCCGGCGAGAGTCCCTCGATGAAGTCGACGTCGGGCTTGTCCATCTGGCCGAGGAACTGCCGCGCGTACGCCGACAACGACTCGACATACCGGCGCTGGCCCTCGGCGAAGATGGTGTCGAAGGCGAGGCTGGACTTGCCGGAACCGGACAGTCCCGTGAACACCACCAGGCTGTTGCGCGGCAGGTCGAGATGGACGTCCTTGAGGTTGTGCTCGCGCGCACCGCGCACGACCAGGCGGTCGGCCACAGGCATCCTTCGGGCGGAGAAGACGAACGGGCACCGGCGTCCCAACCCTAACGACCGGGACCGACAGCTCCATCCCCGCCGCCATCCGAACAGGTCGAACGCGTGTTCGACTATAGCCGAACCCCGGTACGTTGTTGACCATGCGGTTCGGGGACGCAAAATCGGCGTGTCGCGTCCCGGAACCGCATGATCAACAGTTGCGGGGGCGAGGCAGCGCGAATACGCGACGTCAGTCCGCGAGCTGCTTTCATGGCGGGACGACGTCGTCACTCGGCCGCTCCGGTACGTCTGTCGTGAGCTGACCCGGATGCGCGGCATCGAGAACCGGCCGGTTCGACGCCGATGCCGGGCCGGCAGCCGCAGTACGGGCGGCCGCAATACACGCCGTGGCGGCCACGACCGCCGGAACCACCCGGCGGAGAGAATACTTCACCATCTCAAGCCCCGATCTGCCCGCTGTGCAGGCGAATTGGTGCCCGCACCGCGGCTGGCCTTGTCGCATTACGCATCGCCCGGGCACCAGGTTGCAGGCCGGGGCGAAATAATCGTCCGGTCGAACCGCGCCGCGGCGGACCGACCGGCGCGCGGGTGAGCGGCCGCCTGTCGATCTCGGCGCGTCACATCGTCGATCCCACTCGTAAGCTGCAGCTGTCCCCGTCCACAACCCGACCACCGAGGAGTCGCGATGACCGGCGCATCGGCCTACGACGGCCACGTCGACCCCCACGGAGCGATCGCGGTGCGCACCCTGCCGGCTCTGCAGATCAGCAAGCGCTCTGTCGGCCCGATGGACAACAACGCCTATCTGCTGCGGTGCATTTCCACCGGCGATGCGTTGCTGATCGACGCGGCCTCCGACGCCGACGCCCTGCTCGATATGGTCGGGTCGACGCCGCTGCGCTATGTCCTCACCACCCATCAGCACGGCGACCACTGGCAGGCGCTCGAAGACGTCGTCGGCGCGACGGACGCGCTGACCATCGCGCACCCGAAGGACGCGGCGGGGTTGCCGGTCGCCACCGCCACGACGGTCGAGGACGGCGACACGATCACGCTCGGCGGGGTGACGCTGTCGGTGATCCACCTGCGTGGGCACACCCCAGGCAGCATCGCGATCCGCTACGACGACCCACGCGGGCATCCGCACCTGTTCACCGGCGACTCGCTGTTCCCCGGCGGGCCTGGCAAGACCGCTGGCGTCGAGCAGTTCACCTCGTTGCTGGACGACCTGCAGGCTCGCGTCTTCGACGTCCTGCCCGACGACACCTGGGTCTATCCCGGCCATGGCGATGACACGACTCTCGGGGCCGAGAGGCCGCACCTGGCCGAATGGCGCGCACGGGGCTGGTAGCCGATGACCGAGGTGGAACGGGGCCATCCAATCGTCCGCAGCCGCGACGGTGGCACGGTCCTGCTGGCTCCCCACGTCAACGCGCTCACGCTCCAAGGCGGGGCCGTCGTCGTCATGATCGCGCTGCTGTGCACGGATCGGCTGCTGCACGACGCCACCCCCGGCCGGCGCCCTCCGGCCGAGGTCACCTTCGAGCTATAGGGTGCTGGCCGTGTCGGCCGTCACGGAGTCGCTGCGCGCGCTCGAGCCGGAGTTCGAACGCGCCGAGGGCACGGTGTCGGTCTGGTGCGGCGGGCTGTCCGGCGTCCCGGACTACGCCCGGCTCGCGACGACCAGCCATCTCGCCGCCAGCACGATCAAGGTCGCGCTGCTCGTCGCGGCCTACCGCCAGGCCGATGCCGGCGTGCTGAACCTCGACACCGAGGTGGCTGTGCACGACGACTTCGCGTCGGTGGTATCTGGCCGGTTCGTCATGGACCACGGCTACGACAATGACGACGAGCCGTGGGACCGCCTCGGCCAGACGGCGTCGTTGCGGTGGCTGGCCCGGCGCATGATCGTGCGCAGCAGCAACCTCGCCACCGACCTGGTGCTCGAGCACGTCGGCTACGACGCCGTCGCCGCCGCCGTCGCCGAGTGCGGAGCGGTCGGCACCGACCTGCGCAAGCCGATCTGCGACGACGTCGCGTCCGAGCGGGGCATCGTCAACACGGCGACCGCCGCCGGACTCGCCGCGCTCTTCGGCGCGCTCGCGAACGCGACGGCCGCCTCCCCGCGGGCATGCGCCGAAATGCTCGACCTGCTGCGCGCGCAGGAATATCTCGAGGGCATCGCCGCTGGGCTGCCCGCGGGCACGGGGGTCGCCAGCAAGGGCGGCTGGATCGACGAGGCCCGCCACGACGCCGCCCTGATCGAGCCCGCGGACGCTGCGCCCTACCTGCTGGTCGTATGCACCAGCGGCCTCGCCGACGACGCGTCGCTCACGATCATCCGCGACCTCGCCGCAGCGAGCTGGGCGGCCCGGTGACCGTAGCCGAACTCCGGACGCACGTCGTCGCAGCGCCCCTGCACACGCCGTTCGTCACCGCCGTGCGATCCACCGAGGTCGTCGAGAGCGTGCTCGTGCAGGCCGTCGACGGCGACGGCCGATCCGGCTGGGGCGAGGGCGTATCCACCTGGCGGATCACGGGCGACTCGATCGCCGGCATCGAAGCCGCCGTCAGCGGGCCGCTGCGCGACGTCGTCGTCGGGCGCGACGTCGACGACCTCGATGCGCTGCTGCGCGACGTCGGATCGGCCATCGTCGGCAACACGGCCGCGAAGGCCGCCGTCGACGGCGCGCTGCACGACCTCGCCGCGGTGCGGCTCGGCATTCCGCTGCCGCGGCTGCTCGGCAGCGCGGCGCTCGACCTGCCCACCGACATCACCCTCGCCGCCGACTCGCCGACGGCGATGGCAACGGCAGCGAAAGCCCGCCGGGGCGACGGCTTCGACGTGCTGAAGATCAAGGTGGGCGACGGCGGCGCCGACGATGTCACGCGGGTGCACGCAATCCGGGAAAGTGCTGGTAAACAGGCGATTCTGCGGCTCGACGCGAATCAAGGCTGGTCGCCGCGCGAGGCGGTACGAATCATCGGGACGCTCGAGGACGCGGGGCTGGACATCGAGCTCGTGGAGCAGCCGGTACGCGCCGGCGATCTCGACGGGCTCGCATTCGTGACGGCGCACGTGCAGACGCCGATCCTCGCCGACGAGGCGGTGTCGTCGGCTCGAGACCTGCTGGAGATCACGCGTCGCCGCGCCGCCGACATGGTGAACATCAAGCTGGCCAAGTGCGGCGGCCTGCGCGCCGGCCGCGCGCTGCTCGCCGTCGCGGAGGCCGCAGGTGTCGACGTGCTGATCGGGTCGATGATGGAGACGCACGTCGGAGTCGGCGCCGCCGCAAGTCTCGCCGCGATCAGCGGATCGCCGCTGGTGCACGACCTCGACGCCGCATGGTGGCTGCGCCGATCGCCGGTCGAAGGCGGCCCGCGATACGAGCAGGCCCGGCTGCGGTTCGCGGCAGCGCCGGGACTCGGGATCAGCGGACTGGCACCGTGATCCTGGCAGTTCGGGTCGCGGTCGCGACGCTGTGGACTGCGCCGGACCGGCCCCGCCCGATCGACGCACCGGCGATCGCCGTGCCGTCGGACATCCGGTCATGGACGGCCGCGCTGGACACCGAGCACCGGCTCGACCTGCACGGCCGGGTCGAAACCCAGCTGCTGCTCGGCGAGACCGCGGTGGTGAGGAGAACGGACGGCGACTGGTCCCTCGTGCTCGCGCGGTCGCAGCCGAGCAGCAAGGATGCCGGCGGTTATCCGGGCTGGCTGCCCACCAGCCAGCTGGCGGCGGTGCCGCCGCCCGGACAGCGAGCCGTTGTCAGCGCCGCGAGCACCGATCTGCGCGATCGGCCGGGAGGACCGGTGTGCATCGCCGACGTCAGCATGGGGACCAGCCTCGGTCTCGCCGGTAGCGACGATCACGGGTACACCCCGGTCCGCGTGCCGGGCCGGGACGAACCGGCCTGGATCGCCGGATCCGATGTCTGCGCGGTAGACAGCGCGCATAAGGCGACGGGGCAGCAGGTGGTCGAGACCGCGTCGATGTTCCTGGGACTGCAGTACCTGTGGGGCGGCATGTGCAGCCTCGCCCTCGACTGCTCCGGCCTGGTGCACTTGGTCTACCGCCGGCTCGGCGTCGACCTGCCTCGCGACGCGCACGACCAGGCCACCCGTGGCACCGAGGTGCCGGTCGATGACGCGCGCCCCGGCGACCTGTACTTCTTCGCCGAACCAGGCCGGGCGATCCATCACGTCGGCATCGCGGCCGCCGACGGTCGCATGCTGCACGCGCCGGAATCCGGGCGCGGCATCGAGCTGGTGCCCATGCCCGACCCACGGCGTCGAACGCTGGTCGCTGCTCGGCGCTACGTCGGCTGACGGCTTCGGGCGGGGCGCAATCGCAGGACACCCGACCGCTCGGCTGGGGACCCGAGCGAGTAGTCGGCGCCGTAGGTCGGGAACGGCACCTCGCGTTCCCAGAACGTCATCGGACCCTGGCCAAGGCAGGTCCAGAAGGCGAGGGATCCGTTCTCGACGTCGTAGAGCCGGTAGCTGCTCGCGCCGGGACCGAGCCCGCCGGCCGTGACCTGCAGGCAATGCGGCGTTAACTGCAGCGCGCTCGAGACGTGCACGTGCCCGCAGGCATAGACCGCGATCTCGGGCCGGGACGCGATCAGGCTGCGCAGCGTGGGGCCGGTGCCCGGCAGGAACTGCTCCCAGCCGAAGCCGGCCAGGATTCCCCCCTCGCGAACGGTCTGTAGCGGGTAGTGGCCGGTCAGCAGCACCGGGCCACTGCCGGCATCGAGTACGGCCTCCAGCCGGGTGAGCGCACCGTCGGGATCGCCCTCGCGCATCGCCACCGTGACCACCCGGATCGGGCCGAGGTCGACCGCGGTCACCGGCTCCGCAGCCCCGAACACGGTGCCGAAGTTCGTCCCTCCGAGCGGCACGTCCTCGTACGGTTCGGTCTCCGGGAAGTGCTCGCCTCGCTCGGCGTTGGCGCCGAGGTCATGGTTGCCGGGGAGCACGACGTAGGGCAGCCCGATGCTCTCGATCCACTCCCGGGCCAGCCGCAGCGGAGCCGGGTCGCCGCCGCCGTACGTCGTGAGGTCCCCCGACACGATCATCAGGTCGGCGCCGGTGCGGCGGAGCGCTGACACCTCGCGTTCGAGGCAGTCGTTGACGGTCACGTACATTCGTGGCGGCTCGGTCTCGATGTGCAGGTCGGAGATGTGCAGGATGCGCACGGTCAGGCCTCCCGCGACGGGTCGAGTTCGGCTGCCAGCAGGTCCGCGAGCCGGTCCAGGGCGTCCTCGGCGCCGTCGCCGACCGCGGCGATCACCACCTCGTCGCCGTGGTCCGCGCCGAGTCCGAGGACCGAGAGGATGCTGGCCGCATTGACCGGATCCCGACCCGGCTTCGCGATCGTGACGGGCAGGCCGAATGATGCTGCGGCCTTGACGAAGGCCGCGGCCGGCCGGGCGTGCAGTCCGACGGCCGATCCGATGCTGACCCTGCGTTCTGCCATGGACGGAACCCTCCTGGACCTCGTCAATCCTGGGCGACGCGGTGTTCATGATCAATAACGTGCGGCAGCAAGCGTGCGAGGATTCGCCCCTGTGAGTGTTTCGTGACCGCGTTCCGCGTTGCCGCCGTCGTCGTCGCCGGCGGATCCGGTACCCGGTTCGGTGCCGATCGCAACAAGGTGTACCTGCCGCTCGCCGGCCGCACCGTGGTGGCCTGGCCGCTGCGGGCGATGTCGGCGCTGCGGGGACTCACTCGCCTGATGCTGGTCGTCCGCCCGCAGGATCGGCCGCTCGCCGCCGACACGATCGCGACCGACTGCAAGGGCATCGAGGTGGAACTCGTCGACGGCGGCGATACCCGGCACGGATCCGAGCTCAACGCGTTCCGCCTGCTGGCACCGCAGATCCGGGCCGGCGAGATCGACGTCGTCGTCGTCCAGGACGGCGCCCGGCCGGTGCTGTCCGACGCCGTGCTCGCACGGGTGCTCGAGGCAGCAGCCACGCACGGCGGCGCGGTGCCATGTGTACCGGCCGGTCTGCTGGTCGAGTTGGCCGATGGCCGGGTGCGCCGCCGGCTCGATGACGCGCACGTGCGGGTGCAGACCCCGCAGGCATTCGTCGCCGCGGAGCTGCTCGCGGCCTACGAGGCCGCTGACCGCGACGGTTTCACCGGGACCGACACGGCATCCTGCGTGCAGCGCTACACCGCACTGCAGGTGCGCGCCGTCGCCGGCGACCCGGCGGATGTGAAGGTCACCCGCCCCGGCGACCTGCTCGTTGCCGAGCAGATCCTGCGCGCCCGTGCCGGCTAGCGGAGCTTTCGTTCCCACCAGTCCAGCACGGCGTCGAATCGCGCCACCCGATGGCTCGGTAGCCCGGACCGGGACAGCTCGTGACCCTCGCCGGGAAAGATCAACATCTCCACGTCGGCGCCGCGCTGCTTCAGCGCCACGAACAGTCGCTGCGCCTGCTCGATCGGGCACCGCCAGTCGTGCTCGGAGTGCACGATGAGCAGGGGCGCCGTAATCTTGTCGGCGGTCGCGAGCGGGCTCTGTCGCCACTGTCCCTCCCGGTCCACCCCGTAGAGCTCGTCGGCGAACATCCAACCGATGTCGCTCGCGCCGGTGAAGCTGTCGATCGCGTTCACGGCGCGTTCGCTGATGCCGGCCCGGAAGCGGTCGCTGTGACCCAGCAGCCAGCTCGTCATGTATCCACCGTGCGAGCCACCGTGGACGCCGACCCGCTCGGACTCGAGGCCGGGTTCCTCAAGCGCACGGTCGAGCAGCGCGAACAGGTCCGGCGCGGAGCGCTCGCCGACGTCGCCCTTGATGTGTGCGCCGTGCGCCTGGCCGTAACCGGATGAACCCCGCGGATTGCCGAGCACCACGGCGTAACCGGCGCCGGCGTAGACCTGCGCCTCGTCGAACAGCAGCCAGCCGTACTGCGTGTAAGGGCCGCCGTGAACAAGCAGGATCACCGGATGTGGGCCGTCGCCGTCCGGCCGCACCAGCCAGCCGTGCACCGGGTAACCGTCCGGCGCCGTGGCCTGCAGTTCCTGCAGGTCGAAGATGTGCGCGCCCTCGGCCAACGTGGAACCGAACGACGTCGCGGTCTCCTCCTTGCCGTCGCGCAGCACGACCACCTCGCCGGCGCTGCGTGGATCGGCCACCGTCGCCGCGACGACGCCGGCCGCAGCGTCGACGGACCCGACCTGCCGCGGGCCGTCGACCAGGACGGTCGGCTCACCGCCGTCGAACGGGACCCGCAGCAGCCGCACCGTGCCACGGTGCTCCGTGCCGACCAGCACGCCGTCGTCGGTCAGCACCGTGCGCCCGGTCGGGACGATGTTGATGCTCTCGGCGTCGGTCAGCCGGCTCGCCGCTCCGCTGCCATCGGACGGCACGGACCACAGGCCCTCGTTGCGCGCGACGAAGTCATGGCGGGTCTCGCCCAGCTCGCCGCCGACGTAGTACAGCGTCGCGCCGTCAGCCGAGAAGACCGGCTGGCCGAGGAATCCGCCGGTCGCGGTGACCCGCTTGGCGTCGCTGCCATCCGTGGCGCACAGGAACAGATCGTTGGCGAGATCGCGGTCGCGGTCGTCGTGGCGCCGCGAGGTGAACGCCAGCCGCTGGCCGTCCGGGCTCCACACGACGTCTGCATCGTCGTAGTCGCCGTCGGTGATCTGGGTCGGCTTGGCGTCGTCGTCGAACGGGTCGATCACGAACAGGTGCTGACGCCGGTCGTTGGTGTAGCCGAGGTTGTCGAGGCGGTACTGCATCGTGGTGACGCGGCGCGGCTTCTCCTTGTCCGGTGAGGAGTCCTTGTCGGTGCTGTACCGCCCCTCGTCGGGAACGTGGGCGGCGTAGGCGATGCGCCGGGAATTGGGGCTCCAGACCGGCGCGCCGGCGCCGGCCTTGACCTGCTCCGGGTCGGTAACCCTGCGCGGCTCGCCGCCCGCTGTCGACATCACGTAGAGCTGCGGGCGCTCGCCCTTGGCGGCCCGAGTGAACGCGATCCACTTCCCGTCAGGGGAGTACGCCGGCGACTGGTCGCTCGGGCCGTTGGTGAGCTGGCGTGGCTCGCCGCCGTCGGTCGGGACCAGCCAGAGCGCGCTGGCGTAGGTGTCCTCCTCGAGGTCAGGGCGGGTCAGCGTAATGACGGCGGCCGACCCGTCCGGCGCGATCGACACCGAGCCCGGGACGCGCAGCAGCGCGAGATCGGTTGGTTTCATGATGGGACCGTATCGCGGCGCGCGGTGTAGATCGGTGCGATTTTCTCGCCTCGCGAGGCGGCCGCACCGGCTCGCGACAGGTGTGACGGTGCTACTAGGTTCCGCGCCGGGGGTAGATCGTCTCGCCGGCCGCGAGCATCGCGACGTACTGCTCGATCCGGTGGGCGCGGCTGTCGGGGCGTCCTAGTTGGCCAAGCCGGTGCAGGATGGCGGTTTCAAGCGGTCGT